>NZ_JBJTER010000037.1:0-2096 GCF_046093005.1 Aestuariivirga sp. | reverse complement strand
TCGTCAGTGGCCATCTCTTCAGCTCCAAAACTCTCAGGAATTGAACGCCATTGGATATCTTCTCGAGAGTTTTGACTATCCGGAAACACCCTGAAACATCAATTAAAACAAGGACTTACGGTATTTTGCAGGGCCGACTACATAAATCCATTGCCGGCAACTCATTCACCGATACAAATGGAATCATTTCAGTCCAAAGTTTTTGAACTGTTAGATCCCAATGAAGAACTCTTTCGGGATATTTCAATATCTCCCCAGGAACTATAAAGAGATGCTCCACGGCGTTATCGAGTTCTTCAGCACCTCGGGCGGCGCACGTGATAAATGGCACTGAATCAACTAGTGCTCGACGGATATGCGACAGTTCATGCCAAATTGCACCGTTTGAAAAATAACCATTTGTTGGGAAATAGATGCGTGGCGGTAGCGGTTCAACCCGTGTTTTAAGCATACCATGCCCAGTAGGCCCACAAGTATTGAGTCTGTCATCACCGACAAATTCGATAAGCACATTGAGCTTTTGCTCCACATTTTGCAATAGAGCCCTTACGTCTCCATCGCAACGATTAAGGTAATCGGTCTTCATGACGATGAATATTTTTATCCTAGCAGCACACCATTCGGCGACGTGCAAGCACTTTTCACAATGTCGTGTCGCATTCTCGGGCGAATGCGAATAGTTTAGAACATCATGAGTTGATAAGTTGTTACCATAAAAACCAGATGCAGATCCAGCCGATAATCAGGACAACTTTTTCTTTGCTCCACGTGTAATGAATACGCCAGACGCCACCTCTGTTCCTCAGACCGAACAATCAGCCAGGATTGCGGCCGAACCATTGTCAACCTCCGCACCCCGACCTCCTCATGAGCAGGCGCGCTTCGAAACCGCCCTGATCGAGCTCTTCGAGCGCAAGATCGCCTTCAACCAGGTGCTGGGATTGAAGATCCTGTCCGTGCAACCCGGCGACGTACGCGCCCGCATTGACATGAAGCCCGAGCTGATCGGCAGCTTCACCCACGGCCGCCTGCACGGTGGGGTGATCTCGGCCACGCTGGACGCCATGGGCGGGCTGGCCATCATGGTGGCCGGTGCGGCAAAGCATCCGCAGGACAACGCCATGCAGGTGATGGGCCGCTTCGTGAAGATGGGCACCATCGACCTGCGCATTGACTACCTGCGCCAAGGCATTGGCAAGCACTTCATCGCCACGGCCGAGGTCACAAGGCTGGGTGGTCGCGTGGCCTCCACGCAGATGCGCTTCGTCAACGACGAAGGCCAGCTCATCGCCACGGGCGCTGCCGCCTACATCGTGGCCTGAAGCCGCCTCTGCGGGGATGGCCCGGGGGAGGTCTGGGCTACGATCATGCTTCTTTTGCGCTTGCCTCGCGCGCCCCTCTCGTTTCCCTCGCGCTCCCCAAGAAGAGCCCCGCCACCGTTTGTCTCGGAGCCCTGCATGCAAGTCGTCTGCCTCGACCTGGAAGGCGTGCTCGTCCCTGAAATCTGGATCGCCTTTGCCGAGCGCACCGGCATTCCGGAGTTCCGCCGCACCACGCGGGATGAGCCGGACTATGGCAGGCTCATGCGCTTTCGCATCGGCCTGCTGCGTGAGCGGGGCCTGAAGCTCGCCGACATCCAGGCCGTCATCGCCAGCATGGCGCCGCTGGAGGGCGCGAAGGACTTCCTGGACGGTCTGCGTTCGCAGTACCAGGTGATCATCCTGTCGGACACCTTCTACGAGTTCGCCGACCCGCTGATGCGCCAACTCGGGCGCCCCACCCTCTTCTGCCACAAGCTGGAGATCGACGCCGACGGCTTCGTGGCCGACTACAAGCTGCGCCAGCCGGACCAGAAACGCCATGCCGTGAACGCGCTCAAAGGCCTGAACTTCCAGGTCATGGCCGCGGGTGACTCCTACAACGACACCGGCATGCTGGGCGCCGCGCATGCGGGCTTCTTCATCCACCCGCCCGTGAGCATCGTGGCGCAGTTCCCGCAGTACCCGGTGCACCATGACTACGCCAGCCTGCGCGCCTCCATTGACGGTGCGGCGCAGCGCCTGCGCACCGAAGGCGCGTGACGGTCCGCCCGCGCC
>NZ_JBJTER010000036.1:0-24945 GCF_046093005.1 Aestuariivirga sp. | reverse complement strand
CCGCGGCGTCGCCGGCGGCGCGCGCCGCGTCGCAGGCGGCCCTGAGGCCGTCGGCCGCGGACACCGCGCCCGCCATCTCGATTTCCAGCGAGGCCAGACGGTTGCGCTCGGCCAAGCGCTTGGCCGCCGCACTCGGCGCATCGGCGGCGGCGGTGAAGCCATCCCAGCGCCACACGTCGCCCTCGCGCGATACCAGGCGCTGACCGGGCTTCAGCTGCGGCTGCAGCGCCTGGCCAAGCTCGCGCGAAACGACACCAATATGCGAAAGCCGCCGCTGCAGTGCCGCCGGCGCTTCCACGAAGCTGGCCAGCGGCGCGGCGCCACCCGGAAGCGGGGCGGTTTCGGTGAGCGGCGGCAGGCCGCGCCAGTGAACCGGCGCACCCTCGTCGGCGGCGGCGTCGATGTCATCGCCCAGCGCCGCGCCCAGCGCCGTCTCATAGCCGCGGGCCACGTTCATCTGGTCAACCAGCGCCGGCCACAGATCGCCGCCGCCGGCTTTCAGCAATTTGGTCAGCGTCTGCACTTCGGTCTGCAGCCGGTCAGCGGCGCGGCGGGCCTCGTCATGGGCGGCGCGGGCTTCGGCCTCGGCGCCGCGGGCTGATCTGACGCCGGACTCGGCCTCGGCCACCGCCTGCTCGAAGGCGGTTGCCTCGGCGGCGGCATGATCGACGGCGGCTGCAAGCTTCTCGCCATCGCCCTCGACATGGAAGCGGGCCAGCAGGGCCTCGCGGCGGGACGCGGTTTCGGCCGATTCGCGCTCAAGCTTCTGGAGCCTCGCGCCATGTTCGTCGATCGACCGGAGAATGGCATTGCGGCGGGCGGCCAGTTCGGAGAGCCTCGCATTGGCGGCATCGGCCGCCTCCTGGGCGCGGGCCAGCGCGTCGGCCGCCGTCTGCAGCATGGTCGCGGCGGCGGCGCGCATCTCGGCGCCGCTGTCCTGTTCGGCCTTGAGCGCGGCATCCTCCGCGGAAAGACCGGCGAGCACCCGGTCCGTGTCGTTCAGCAATTCCTGTTCGCGCTCGAGGTCGGCGTGGGTCTGGGCGATGCGCTGTTCGAGTTCCTTGCGGCGCTCCGCGGCCCGGCGCTCCTCCGCGTCGAGCACGTTGCGCTCATGGCTCACCCGTTGCAGCACCGCGGCGCGCACCGCCTCCTCTTCGCGCAAGGCCGGCAGCTTGTCGCCGAGTTCGTCACGCAGGCGGAGCTTTTCGGAGGAAGCCCTGGTGTGTTCGGCCAGCACCCGCGTGGCCTCGTCGAGCGCCGCCGCATCGCGCGCGCAGGCCTCCGCCGCGTCGCGCCAGCCCACATAATGGCCCATCGCCTCCAGCTTGCGGATCTCGGCGGAGAGCGCCTTGTATTTGACCGCCTGTCGCGCCTGGCGCTTCAGGCTGTTGAGCTGGGTTTCAAGCTGCGAGGTGACGTCGTCGAGCCGCGTCAGGTTCTGCTCGGCGGCGCGCAGCTTCAGTTCCGCCTCGTGACGGCGGGTGTGAAGGCCGGTGATGCCGGCCGCTTCCTCGAGGATGAGGCGGCGGGCCTGCGGCTTGGCGTTGATGATCTCGCTGATCTGGCCCTGGCGCACCAGCGCGGGCGAGCGCGAGCCGGTCGAGGCGTCGGCGAACAGCAGCTGCACGTCGCGGGCCCGCACATCCTTGCCGTTGATGCGGTAGGTCGAGCCCGATTCGCGCTCGATGAGGCGCGAGATTTCAAGCGTGTCCTGGCCCTGGAACTGCGCCGGGGCGGCGCCGCCGTCATTGACCAGCGTCACCATGACCTCGGCCATGTTGCGGGCCGGGCGCTCGGTGGTGCCGGAGAAGATCACGTCGTCCATGCCCGAGGCGCGCATCGACTTGTAGGAGCTTTCGCCCATCACCCAGCGCAGCGCCTCGAGCAGGTTGGACTTGCCGCAGCCATTGGGCCCGACAATGCCGGTGAGGCCCGGCTCGATGTCGATGTCCGTGGGCTCGACGAAGGACTTGAACCCCGAAAGCCGCAACCGTGTGAATTTCATCCTAAGTCTCTGCCCCTTCGCGTCCCTTGTCTGCCCGGTCAGAGCAGCTTGTCGATCTCCGCCTTCAGCGTCTCGAAGGACTGTTCGCCCTCAAGCTGCTTGCCGTTCAGGAAGAACGACGGCGTGCCCTTCACCCCGAACTTGGCGCCCCCGTCGCGGATTTCCATGATGCCCTTGGCCAGCGATTCGTTTTTCAGCGTGTCATCGAACTTCTGCTGGCTGAAGCCCGCCTGCTTGGCAATGTTGAGCAGGCCGTTGGCCGGGTCCTGCACCCATGTTTCCAGCGTGTCGAAGAAGATGCCGATGAGCGGGAAATAGGCCTCCTTCGGCGCCGCGCGGGCGATCATGAAGGCGGCCAGCGCGGCGTCGTTGAGCGGAAACTCGCGGAAGATGAAGCGGATCTTCTTGGTATCGACGTATTCAGCCTTAAGTTGCGGCCACACATCCTTGTGGAAGGCGGCGCAATGCGGGCAGGTGGCGGAGGCATACTCCACCAGCGTCACCGCCGCACCCTCGTCGGCGCCCAGCGCCATGTCGCCGAGCGCCGGCGGCTTCAGCAGTTCGGCGACATCAACATCGGCATGCGCCGGTGCAACGGCGGCAAGCAGCGCGACAGCGGCGGCACCGCTGAGAAGGCGTCGGCGGGAAATCATGGTCATAGGCATTACCTACTAGATGTTGGGGGTTGGAACCATACGTTATTTGCCTTGTGGAGAACTCCGGGCGGAGGCCGCGACCACCCGTCCGAGGCGCTCCAGCGCGTCTTTCAGGGGGCTTGGGTCTATTTCGCCAAGTTCCTGTTCACAAATGGGTTTTTCTGGCAGTGGCAGCGGCGCGGCGGGGGCCTTGGGCGGTGTCGCGGCCTGCACCACCTTGATCGCGGCGATCGCCCCGTAGCCGAAATAGCCATTGAGGCGGGCGATGATGCGGGATGCTTCATATTGTAGTTCCAGCGCCCGGCCGGGTGCCGCCCGGATGATCAGCGTTCCACCCTGTTTCTGCGCCATTTCTCCGCTGCCGCGCGGCCAGCGGATTCGCTCCGGAGCGGAAACTCCAGCCAAATCAGGGCCTACGATGGCCTCCCAATTGGCAACCGCATCGGCGGCGGCAAAGCCATAGCGCGCGAAGGCCGCCTTGGTGATCTCGCGGAAATGCTTGGAGAGGGTTTCCATTGCCGGGCCGAAAAACGTTGATTATGCCGGAGTTTATAACAGGAGTCGTGGTGTTGCGCAGCAGCATGGCCAGAAAAGGGCCGAAGCCCGATGCCGCCCGGCGTCTTCTCGCCTGGTATGACGCCCATGCCCGGGTTCTGCCGTGGCGGGCGGCGCCCGGCACACGGCCCGATCCCTACCGTGTCTGGCTCTCGGAAATCATGCTGCAGCAGACCACGGTTCCGGCGGTGAAGTCCTATTTCGAGACGTTCATCGCCAAATGGCCAAGCGTCGAAGCGCTGGCGGCGGCATCGCTTGACGACGTGCTGAAGGCCTGGGCGGGGCTTGGCTATTATGCCCGGGCGCGCAACCTGCACGCCTGCGCCCAGAGGGTCGCCGCCGCGCATGGCGGAACGTTTCCGGAAACCGAGGCCGCGCTTCGCGCCCTGCCCGGCATCGGGCCCTATACCGCGGCGGCGATCGCCGCCATTGCCTTTGGCGGCCGCCATGCGGCGGTCGACGGCAATGTCGAGCGGGTCATCAGCCGTTACCATGCCATTGAGACGCCACTCCCACAGTCAAAGCCGGAGATCAGGGAGCGGGCGCAGGCGCTGGTGCCGGAGACGCGGGCCGGCGATTTTGCCCAGGCGATGATGGATCTGGGCGCCACCATCTGCACGCCCCGCCAGCCAAATTGCGCGCTGTGCCCGTGGGCCGAGGATTGCCGCGGCCGCATCGCCGGAATAGCCGCCAGCCTGCCGCGCAAAGCGGAAAAGAAAGCGATTCCGTTGCGCAAAGGCGTCTGCTTCTGGATCGAACGCGCCGACGGCGCCGTGCTGCTGCGGCGAAGGCCGGAAAAGGGCCTGCTCGGCGGCATGATGGAAGTGCCCTCGACCGCCTGGGGCCAGGCGCCGCCGGAGCCCGCGCGTGAAGCGCCGGTGACGGCCCAATGGCAGAGGCTGCCGGGCAAGGTCGAGCACACCTTCACCCATTTTCATCTGGAACTCGAAGTCTGGCGCGCCACGGACGGTGGCGTGGAAACGCCACGGCACGAGGCCTATCGCTGGACGCCGCGGCGCGAATTGGCCGGCGAGGCGCTGCCGAGCGTCATGCGCAAGGTCATCGCCCATGCGCTGGGCAAAGAGCCCGCGCGGCGGCGCTAGCCGCTCAACGCCGCCCGCCCACCTCGTCGATATGAAGGAGCAGATCTGCCGGGTCCTCATAGACCCGGTAGGCGCCGGCCCGTTCCAGCTCCTCGGTGCCGTAGCCGCCGGAGAGCAGGCCGATGCCCAGCGCCCGCGCCCGCCGCGCGGCCAGCATGTCCCAGATCGCGTCGCCTACCACGCAGGCCGTGCCGATGTCGGCTTCCAACCGCTCCGCCGCGGCGAGGAACAGGTCCGGGTCGGGCTTCGCGTAGCGCACCAGGTCGCGGGTGATGACCACGTGCTTCTCCGGATCGACGCCGAGGATCTTCAGCACCGGCCCCGCCGTTTCGATGCGGCCCGAGGTGGCGATCGCCCACGGGATGTCGTTGGCGGAGAGATAGGCGAGAAGCTCCCGCGCGCCCGGCAGGGCCCGGGTGCGTGGCGAGCGCTGGCCATAATATTTGATGTGCAGCTGTCTCAGGCGGTCCAGCAGTTCCGGCGAAAACTCGCGGCCCGTCTCGCGCGCCAGCGCCTTGGTGAACAGCCCGCCCGACATGCCGATCTTGCGGTGCAGCCGCCAGACCGAGATGCCGATCCCCTCTTCCTGCAAGGCATCGTGCCAGGCCAGCACATGGTCATAGACGCTGTCGACGAGCGTGCCGTCGAGATCGAACAGAAACGAGGTCTGCTGCCGGGCCTTGATCATCAATCATCCTTTCATCAATGATCCGCATAAACCTTGCCGCGGCGCGCCGCAATGCGCTTCAAGAGGCGAGAGCGCCGGCTTCGTTGCGCCGCCGGGCCACGCCTGATAAGTGGTGATGGAACTCTTGTACATGGCGCGCCGCAGCGGGCGGCCGCGGGACCGTGATGCCGATACCGAAGCACATCTTTCAGACGGCGCGCAGCTATGAGTCGCTGCCCGCCGATTTCAGGGACAACATCGCGTCTCTGCGGGAGCGCAACCCGGATTGGACCTACCGCTTCTTCGGCGATGACGAGATGAAGGACTTTATCCGCCAGCATGTGAGCGCCGGAGACTGGCATGAGATACAAAACGTCAATCCCAAATACGGCGTGGTTCTGGCCGATCTGTTCCGCTACCTGGTCATCTATCATGAGGGTGGCGTCTATCTCGACATCAAGAGCACCGCGCGCCGCCCGCTGAGCGAAGCCATCGATCTCAACGCCAGCTTCATTCTCTCGCAATGGCCGAACAAGATCGGCGAGCGCTATCAGGGTTATGGCCTCCACCCTGAACTGCGGCACGTGCCGGGCGGCGAGTTTCAGCAGTGGAACATCATCGCCGAACCCAGACATGCCTTCCTCAAGGCGGCGGTGAAGCAGGTGCTCCACAACATCAAGACCTATACGCCGGGCCAGTTCGGCACGGATGCCTACGGCGTCCTGCGGGTCTCGGGGCCCATCGCCTACACTCAGGCCATCTATCCGCTGCTCGACCATTATCCGTTCACGGCCACCGACGTGGGCAACCATGGAATCCGCTACAGCCTCTATGAGGACGGCGGGAATCCGCAGCGGCATCAGGACAAGCTGCCCGGCCATTACGCGGCGGTGAAGGAGCCGGTGGTCATCCGGGATGTCTATGTGGAGCCGGAAGCGCCGGTGATCACGCGGCTGGGCGAGTTGCTGGCCCGCGAAGTGCGGGACAATATCGATCTCGTGCTCAAGCTGGCGGTTTTCTCCTTCGTCGCCGCGGCGAGTTTCGTGGCGCTGTTCCTGGCGGTGGCCGGATACCTGGCTTTCACGCGCTGAACGCGGTCATCCGCGCTTGGCGTCCGGCCCATAGAAGGCGAAGCGCCGGCCGCTCGCCCGCAGCAGAATGCCCGCCGCCGCGGCGGCATCGGCCATCGCCCTGTTGATCCGCCAGGGGGCGAGCGGCGCCCACAACAGATGGTTCGCGGCGTAGCCGAGCTTCTGCGTCATCCTCCACAGGCAGAAAAGATAGCAGCCGGGCCCGGGCCCGCGCCTGGCCGCGGCGATCTCGGCAATCACCACGCCGTCGCGCAAGCCGCCGCGCCAGACATAGCGCCGCTTCATGCGGCCGGGCGGGATCGTCTCGATCACCACGGCATCGCGCGCCACGGCGTGTGCTGCGCCATTGTCGGCCAGCCTGTTGAGGAATTCATTGTCCTCGCCGCCCGAGAAATTGAACGCCGGCTGAAACCAATCCCGTTCGTCCGGCGGCAGCGCGGAGGCGCGGATGATCAGGTTCGAGGTGCAATAGGTCTCGCCGGATTTCTCAAAGAACCGCCCCCGCGTGATCCAGGAAGGCGGCGGATCAACAAATCTGGGAACGACCGGGCCGGTGGCGAAATCGGCGCCGGTTTCCGTCAGTGTCCGCAGGAGACTGGCCAGCCAGCCTGGTTCGGGCAGTTCATCGTCGTCGATAAAGGCCAGAAACTCCGGCCGTTGGGCGAGCGCCGCCCTGAGGCAGGCGTTGCGCGCCGCCGCGAGCCCCGGTGACGCCAGCCGCTGATAGTCCACATCGAGCGCCGCCCTGAAGGCCGTGACGATGTGTTCCGACGGCGTGGCGCCATTGTCGAGCACCACCACGCGCGTGTCGGGCTGCCGGTCCCGCGCCAGGGCGGCGAGCAAGCTGCGCAAAAGCTCCGGCCGGTCGAAGGTGCAGATCAGGATCGCGGTTCGTGGCATGGCCAATCGCTATGCCATGCGATGTCCGGGGTTTCCATAGCTCATGCCGCTGGCGGCAAACCGCCTGCTAGAGCGGAATGGCTCTTCACGTACAGGGTGGTTCCCGCCTCCCCCTTGTGGGGCGTGCCCCCCACAAGCGGGAGGAAGATTTGAACGGTATTCCGGCTAAACTCATTTAGCGCTGACCGCCGGAGAACAATTTCAGCATCTTCTCCTCGACCATTTCCGGCGGTTCGCCGAAAGCAATGGTATCGAACAGGCGGCCGTTGGCGTCGAACAGGAACATCGACGCTGTATGGTCCATACTGTAGGCGCTGCTGGCCGAGGGCACCTTGGTGTAGAAGACGCGGAATTCGGAAGCGAGCTGCTGCAGCTCGCCGGGCGTGGGTACGAGACCCTCGATGTGCGGGTCGAAATTTGCGAGGAAGTCCCTCACGGTTTCAACCGTATCGCGGTCCGGGTCGACAGTGATGAAGAACACACGCATATCCTTGGCGGCAGGGCCAAGCTTGTGCAGCATGTTGCCGACGTCATTGAGCATGGTCGGGCAGACCTCGGTGCAGTGCGTATAACCGAAATGCACCATGAAGGGAGTGCCGAGCAGGTTGCGCGAATCGACCTTGCCGCCCCTGGAGGAGGAGAGCACGAAGTTGGCTTTGGTCTGAGCGCCGCCGCCGAAGTTCATCTCTGCCGGATGCCAGATCAGCATGGCAAGGAGGCACGCGGCGACAACGGCCGCAAGAGTCGCTACAACCCAACGGACGTATAGAAGATTCATAAAAACCTGCTGCGACGCAAGGGGCCGTCCTTATTCCAACGATCTGCAGTGACTGCAATTAGCACGATTTTTTTGTTGTACTGCAAGCATTTTGGCAACCATGCCCAGCAGAAAAAGCAGCCCTTGCGGCAAGTCAAGCACGTCAGGATTGCAGGTCTGTGGCGGAAGCGCTGGAGGCCTCTGATCGCATGGAAACTATCCTTGGTTGTATAACTGGTGTGGCCGGGCGGGCGGTCCGCAGCGGCTTGTCCGGTCAGCCGCCGGACAGCAGCTTGCCGATCTTCTGCGCCCGCCTGGCAGGCGCCTCGCCGAATGCCATGGTGTCGGCCAGGCGGCCATCGGCGCCAAACAGAAACGCTGACGCGGTGTGGTCCATGCTGTAGCTGCCGTTGGGCTGTGGCACCTTCGCATAGAAGATGCGGAAACCTGTGGCGAGCTCCTGCAGCTGGGCAGGCGTCGGTACCAGGCCCTCGATTCGCGGATCGAAATTTTCAAGGTAACCGCGCAGGGTCTCCACGGTGTCGCGGTCGGGATCGACGGTGATGAAGAACACCCGGAAATCCTTCGCCTGTTCGCCAAGCCCGTTCAGAACGGCGGCCACTTCATTTAGCGTGGACGGGCAAACCTGGGTGCAGCGGGTGAAGCCGAAGAACACGGCGTAGGGCTGGCCGTCAAGACTTCGCTGATCGACGGTGCCGCCTTTGGAGGAAGCCAGCACAAAAGGCGTGCCCACCGTGGCCGTGGAAGTGGGGCGCCATGCCGTGAGGAGGACTCCCGCATAGACCGCTGCCCCCAGCGCAAGCAGGGCGGCGGCGAACAGCACGTTTGAGGCCTTGATGGGCGGCACGGCAGGGAGGCTCCCTTATAATGTTCGCGGCTGGGCGCGGAGGGCGTTTGATCCTCCGTGCCGGCCGGCGTCGTCACTGCGTTGCGGCAGAAATTCCGGCCGCTTCATATTCGATATCCACGGTTCCCGCCTTCTCGAACGTCAGGGTTCCGGCGAATACATCGCCTTCATTCACCGGCGTCTTGAGACCCATGAACATGATATGCAGCAATCCGGGCTTAAGCACCACGCTGCTGCCGGCAGGGATAACGATGCCGTCAGGCATCTCCGTCATCTTCATGACGTCGCCTTCCATTCGCATTTCATGGATCTGGGCGATGGCGCTGATCGCCGCGGTGGCGCTGATCAACCGGTCGTCTTGCCGGCCGTTGTTGGTGATGGTCATGAACCCGGCGGCGGTTTGCGCCCCGGCGGGCGTCTGACGCGACCAGGGATGGCCGATCACCAGATCGCCGATCTTCATCTCATGGGCATGCGCGTCGGCAAGGCCAAACAGCGCAGCGATGGTAAGCCCGAAAGCGAAAACGATTTCTCTCATGATATTCATATGTGTGTCTTTGCTGGATTGATCTACGGGCGGCGGCGAGGCCGTTCGATGCCAGCCGCATCCGCCATGGGAAAACGCCAGTCAGGAAAATGCCGGAGGGCCGCGAGGCGGACGCGCATCGATGAGCGCCCGCAGCGGCAGTGCAATGGCCGCGATTTCGCGTGGCCCGGGAATGCCGGGATGCACCGGCCAGGCGGTGAAAGCCGGCTCCGCGGGAGCCAGATTCGGGCCGCAGGCCGGGCAAGATGTTACGCACAGGATGCAATCGCCGTGACCGGCATGGTTCCGCGGCACGCTGTCATCATTGGGCCCGCCGGACGGGCCGCACAGCCCATAAGCGAGGTCACGGTCGAGCGCCGCGGCGGCCGAAAGCGCCGGCTGCGGAAGCATCACGAACAAGGCCGGCAGCAGCAGGGCAACAGCCATCGCCGCCGCCAGGCGGCGGTGCAAAGCTCTCAGACTGCCAATCCAGCTTCCGTGCACAGTTTCATCTAACCATCTTCCAGCGCCCCTGGCGACTGGCCCGGGCTCCGCGCCCCCTAGAAATAGCCCGGCCGCTTCTTGTCTTCCATGGCCGAGGCGCCATCCTTGTCGATGATGCGGCCCTGGCGTTCCGAGCCGGTGGCTTGCATGGTCTCGAGGATCACCTCGCGCACATCGCGGGCCTCGGACACGACGCCGCCGGTGAGCGGGTAGCAGCCGCAGGTGCGGAACCGCACATTCAACACCTCGGGCGTTTCGCCGGGTTCGAGCCGCAGGCGGTCGTCATCGACCAGGATGATCTGGCCATCCCGCCACACGATTGGGCGCGGGCTGGCGAAATAGACCGGCGGCAGCGGAATGTCCTCGCGGAGGATGTAGAGCCAGATGTCGAGTTCGGTCCAGTTGGAGATCGGGAACACCCGCATGGTCTGGCCGGGCGCCAGGCGGCCGTTGTAATTGTCCCAGAGTTCCGGGCGCTGGCTCTTGGGGTTCCAGCCATGGTTGGCGTCACGCACCGAGAATATGCGCTCCTTGGCGCGGGACTTTTCCTCATCGCGCCGGGCCCCGCCCATCGCGGCATCGAAGCCCAGTTCGGTGATGGCCTGCTTCAGCGGCACGGTGCGCATGATCTCGGTGTAGAGGCTGGAGCCATGGTCGAACGGGTTGATATTGTTCCGCACGCCCTCCTCGTTGCGGTAGACGATCAGCTCCACGCCATAGTGCGTGGTCACCCAGTCGCGGAAGGCCAGCGCGTCGCGGAACTCCCAGGTGGAATCGATGTGCAGCAGCGGAAACGGCGGCTTGCCGGGGTAGAAGGCCTTGGCGCACAGATGCAGGAGCGTGGTCGAATCCTTGCCGATCGAATAGAGCAGAACCGGCTTGCGGAACTGCGCCGCGGTTTCGCGGATGATGTGGATGGCTTCCGCCTCGAGGCGGTCCAGATGCGACAGTTTCATGGGTTGCACTCCGGGCATTCGGCGGGGGTGGCGGTTTGGCGGGCATCCGGGCGCGGGCGGATCTCCTCATGGCCGCAGGACTGGCAGCCGAAGACCAGCTGCCTGACCAGGCCGGTTGGCGCGCCGCATTCCTCGCAGGCAAGACCCGGCTCGGCCCGCACCACGCCAAAGCCCGGCCTGCCGCAAGCCGGGCACGGCGTGGCGACGCGCCGGGCGAGCTTCCGCGCCAGCTTGCCGATAGCCGCCATGCGGGTGGGGTTCAGATGGGCGCGCATGTCGGTCTCCAGCCGGACCGGCTCTTCGGCGCGGCGCAGCAGAGCGTCGAGATGTTCGCGTGACACGATGCCTTTGACGATTTCACCGCCGCTCCGGAAGATCAGCGCATGGGAGGGAAACCCGGCCCGCGCCAGAAACCCCTCGAGATCGGCATCCGGCGTGACCTCGAGTGCGGCAAAATTTGTCTCCGCCGAGATCTGCTCTTCCGCGATCTCGAAGCCACCGGCGTCATCGATGAAGATCATCAGCTCATGGGCAGCGGCCAGAAACGGGATGGCCGGATGTGGGCCGAAGCTCCCTTCGCTGGCGATCCCGAGGGGAAGGCCTGCTGCGGTCATGCCCATCCTGGCCTTGAGGCGCGCGGTTTCGCGCATCGGCGCGGGGCGCGGCACCTCGCCGGTGAAGGTGCCGAGGCTGTCGGTGTCGAGAGCGGCGGGAACGATGATTCCAAGGCCCAGGGCCTCCGCCATGGCGGGGGCGATCGCCCGCGCCTTGCCATGCCGGGTGGCGAGAGCTGCCACCGCGCCATGGTAGCGGCTAGCCAAGCACATGCTCCGCGGCCAGAACATACAATGGAATGCCCGCCACGATGTTGAACGGGAAGGTGATGGCCAGCGACAGCGGCAGATAGATCGCCGCCTTGGCCTGCGGCAGCGCCAGCCGCATGGCGGCGGGTACCGCGATATAGGACGCGCTGGCGCACAGCACCATGAACAGGGCTCCCGTTCCCACCCCGAGGCCCAGCGCCCAGGCGGTGGCAAGGCCCGCCGCGGCGCCCAGCAGCGGCATGTAGATGCCGAAGGCGGCCAGCGGCAGGCTGAAGGCCTTCATATGGTGAAACTGGCGCGCCACAACGAGCCCCATGTCGAGCAGGAACAGCGCGAGAATGCCCTGGAACGGCGTCACCAGAAAGCCTTCCAGCTTTTCCAGCCCCGTTTCGCCCGAGAGGAAGCCAATCACGAAGCTGCCGAACAGCAGCAGGATGGCGCCATTGGTGAAAATCTCGCGGCTCAGCTTCGGGGTCGCCTGCTTGCCCACGGCGATGGTTTCGGGCGCGGCACGATGCGCGATGTAGAGGGCGGAGAGAATGGCGGGGGCCTCCATCATCGCCAGAACCGCGACAATGTAGCCCTGATAGGAAATGCCTGACAGTTGCAGGAAGCTGACCGCCGTCACGAAAGTGACGATCGACACGGAGCCGTAATGGCCGGCAATGGCCGCCTGGGTGGGTGCATCGAGCCGCGTGGTCTGGCGCAGCAGCCAATAGGCTATAAAGGGGATGGCAAAGCTCATCGCGGCGCCGGCGAGCAGCAAGGGAAGGGCTGACAGGACGCCGCCGTCGGTTCCGGCCAGCGCCGCCCCGCCCTTGAAGCCGATCGACATCATCAGATAGATCGACAGATAGCGGCTGATGCTCTCGGGCACGTCGAGGTCCGACCTGAGCAGGCCGGCGGCAATGCCGAGCGCGAAGAACAGGATCGCCGGCGAGAGCAGATTTTGCAGAAAGACCTGGAAAAGTTCCATAGGCACCCCCGGCGGCGCTCTTAAGGCGGTTGTCTGAATCAGATATACGCATTATTCAAATGGAGCCTATTGGAATTTCGAATGGCTTTTGACACCCTCACTTTGCGTTGCTTCCTCGAAGTGGCCGAGATCGGTTCGTTCACCATGGCCGCCCAGCGGGTCGGCCGCAGCCAGTCGGCGGTAAGCCAGCAGATCGCCAAGCTCGAACAGCATCTGGGCAAGCCGCTCTTTACCCGTGGCCGGCAGCTGGCGCTGACCGATGAGGGCCAGCTGTTCCTGTCCTATGCGCGGCGCATGCACGAACTCCATTCCGAGGCCCTTGACCGCTTCCGCGAGCCGGAGCTTCAGGGAGAGGTGCGCTTCGGCCTGCCGGAGGATTTCGCCGCGGTCTATCTCTCGGACGTGCTGGCGGAGTTTACCCGCAGCCATCCGCGCATTCTTCTGTCCATCGAATGTGATCTGACGCTCAATCTCTACCGCCGCTTTCAGGCGCGGGAATTCGATATCGTGCTGGTGAAGATGAACCGGCCCGAGGATTTTCCCAATGGCACGGAAGTCTTCAGCGAACCCCTTGCCTGGGTGGGCGACGCCAGCCTGGCGCGCGGGGCGGGCGCGCTGCCGCTGGTGATGGCGCCGCAGCCCTGCGTCTACCGCGCGGCGGCCATCGACGCGCTTGGTCGCGTGGGACGGCCCTGGCGCCAGACGCTCACCAGCCCCAGCCATGCCGGCACCATCGCGGCGGTGCGCGCGGGACTGGGGCTGACGGTGCTGCCGCGGCCCATGATCCCCGCGGCATTGCCGGCTATTCCGGCAGTCGAAGTGGCGCCGCTCGGGCTGATCCATGTCTCGCTGCTCAAGCACCGCGGCGACGACCCGGCGATCAACTCACTTGAGAATTTCGTGCTTGGGAAACTGAAGCGTTAGGCCCGGTTCCGGCCTGACTGGAACAGCGACAGAGCGAAGCTCAAGCTGCTCATGTCTTGGTCAGCCGGCCTTTGGCTTTCAGATAGCCGATGATGGCATCAGCCGCGCCTTCCGCCGTCAGCTTGGCCGTATCGACAAGTATCTCGGGGTTTTCCGGCGCCTCATAGGGCGAGGATATGCCGGTGAAATGCTTGATCTCGCCGCGCCGCGCCTTGGCGTAAAGGCCTTTGGCGTCGCGCCGTTCGGCCTCGGCCAGCGCGGTATCGACGAAAATCTCCACGAATTCGCCGGGCTCCATCAATTCGCGCGCCATCAACCGCTCAGACCGGAATGGCGAGATGAAGGAGACGAGCACGATCAGTCCGGCATCGGCCATCAGCCTCGCCACTTCGGCCACGCGGCGGATGTTCTCCACGCGGTCGGCGTCACTGAAGCCGAGATCACGGTTAAGGCCATGGCGGATGTTGTCGCCGTCGAGCAGATAGGTCATGTGGCCCGCGGCATGCAACTGCTTCTCCACCAGATTGGCTATGGTGGACTTGCCCGCGCCTGAAAGACCCGTGAACCACAGCACCGCCGGCTTCTGTCCGGCCAGAGCGGCGCGAGAGGCCTTGTCAACGTCCACCGCCTGCCAGTGAATATTCGCGGCACGGCGGAGCGCAAAGCGGATCAGCCCCATGCCCACCGTGTTGTTGCTGAACCGGTCGATCACGATGAAGGAGCCAAGGTGCCGGTTCTCGGCATAGGACGCAAAGGCGATCTGGCCATCGAGCTCGAGGTTGCAGACGCCGATCTCGTTCAAGGCAAGGGTCTTCGCCGCCACGCGCTCCATGGTGTTGACGTTCACCTTGTATTTCAGTTCGTCGAGCGTGCCGGGCAGCGTGCGGGTGGAGGATTTGAACAGATAGGGCCTGCCCGGCAGCATTGGCTCGTCGCTCATCCACAAGACCTCCACCTCGAACTGGTCGGAGACTTCGAGCGGCTCGCGCGCCGCGCAGATCACGTCGCCACGGCTGATGTCAATTTCCTCGGTGAGTGTGACCGTCAGCGACTGTCCGGCTACCCCGGCCTTGAGATCGCCATCATAGGTGACGATGCGGTCAATTGAGGATGTCCGCCCAGAGGGCAGCACCTTGATCGCGTCGCCCGGCTTCACCGTGCCGGACACGATAGTGCCGGAAAAGCCCCTGAAATTCTGGTTTGGGCGGTTCACCCACTGCACTGGCAGGCGAAACGGCTTTTCCGCCAGATCATCGCCAACCGGCACGGTTTCGAGATGCGCCATCAGGGTTGGCCCGTGATACCAGGCCATGTTGCGCGAGCGGACGATCATGTTGTCGCCCTGCAGCGCCGAGACCGGAATCATCGTCACCTCGCTCGCGCCCAGCGAGGCGGCGAAAGCCCGGTAGTCTTCGGCGATCCGGTCAAAGACCTGCTGATCGAAACCAACCAGGTCCATCTTGTTGACCGCCACCACGAGATGCCGGATGCCGAGCAGCGTACAGATGAAGGTGTGCCGCCGCGTCTGGGTCAGAACGCCTTTGCGGGCATCGATGAGGATCACGGCAAGATCGGCGGTGGAGGCGCCGGTGGCCATGTTGCGCGTGTATTGTTCATGGCCGGGCGTATCCGCCACGATGAACTTGCGCTTGTCGGTGGCGAAGGCGCGGTAGGCGACGTCGATGGTGATGCCCTGTTCGCGCTCTGCGGCCAGCCCGTCCACCAGCAGCGCGAAATCGAGATTGCCGCCCTGTGTTCCCATTTTCTTGGAATCGGCTTCAAGCGCCGTCAGCTGGTCCTCGAACAGCATCTTTGCTTCGTAGAGCAGGCGTCCGATCAGCGTCGACTTGCCATCATCCACCGAACCGCAGGTGATGAAGCGCAACAGGTCCTTCTTCTCCTGCGCGGCGAGATAGGCCTCGACGTCGCCGCCGGTGAATTCGATGAAGCGCGTCATCAGAAATATCCTTCCTGCTTCTTCTTTTCCATGGATGACGCGGCATCCTTGTCGATCACCCGGCCCTGGCGCTCGGACGAGGTGGCGACCAGCATTTCCTCGACGATGCCGAGCAGGCTGGCGGCCTCCGAGTCGATGGCGCCGGTCAGCGGATAGCAGCCGAGTGTGCGGAATCTCACCTTGCGCATCTCCGGCGTCTCGCCGGGGTTGAGCCGCATGCGCTCATCGTCGACCATGATCATCTGGCCGTCGCGCCACACGACAGGGCGCTCAGCCGCGAAATAAAGCGGCACGATCTCGATACCCTCACGGTGAATATATTGCCAGATGTCAAGCTCGGTCCAGTTTGACAGCGGAAAGACACGGATGGATTCGCCCTTGTTCTTGCGGGCATTGTAGATGTTCCACAATTCCGGGCGCTGGTTCTTGGGGTCCCAGCGGTGGCGGCTGTCGCGGAAGGAAAAGATTCTTTCCTTGGCGCGGGATTTCTCCTCATCGCGCCGGGCGCCGCCGAAGGCGGCGTCGAAGCCATATTTGTCCAGCGCCTGTTTGAGGCCGTCGGTCTTCATGATCTGGGTGTGCAGCGCCGAGCCATGGTCGAAGGGGTTGACGTTCTTGGCCACGCCGTCCGGGTTCTTGTGGACGATCAGCTCAAGTCCATACTTCTTTGCGGTTGCCTCGCGCATCGCATACATGTCGCGGAACTTCCAGCCGGTATCGACATGCAGCAGGGGTAAGGGCGGCTTCGAGGGATAGAAGGCCTTGAGCGCCAGATGCAGCATGACCGCGGAGTCCTTGCCGATCGAATAGAGCATCACCGGCTTTTCGCATTCGGCCGCCACCTCGCGGATGATGTGAATCGACTCGGCTTCCAGGCGGTCGAGATGGGTCAGTCCCGCCGCCTCCGTCTCAGGTCTTGGCGCGGCCTGGCGGGGTGCCGGGGCCAGCCGTCCGGCGATCCAGTTGCGCAGCTTGGCGATGGTGCGGGTGGAGGGCGAGCGCCCCTTGCGCAGGTCGAACACGAAGTTCGGATCGCCGAGCGCCTGTTTCCCGAGAGCGGTCGGCTCAAGCCCGGCGGATGCCAGAAAAGCCTCTACTTCCTCAAGAAATGACCGCGCGACATGATCCATGATAGGATAAACCCTTTTCTGACTGAGTCATCGGGTGGGAGATAGCGCAATCCTATCGGAAGGAAAAGCGTTTTTCTCAGTGATGATAGGATTTATCCTTTGGCGATCAGCGCAGGGATTGCTTGTCGTGCGCCTAGGAAAAGCATAGGGTTTCCTCAGAGGAAAAAGCCAATGGACAAGACCAGCAGGGCAGCCAGGCGAAGCCCTTCGCCGGGGCTCGATTTCCAGGATCCGCACAGTGGGACGGCTGCGCAGGGCAAGCTGCTGGAACAGGCCATCGGCCGCGAGGTGAAGCGCTATCGCGAGAAGCTGGGGCTCACCATCGCTGAGCTGGCCAAGGCGGCGGAGATGTCCGCCGGCATGTTGTCCAAGATCGAGAATGGCGCCACCTCGCCGTCGCTCGCCTCGCTGCAGGCGCTGGGCCGGGCGCTTGCGGTGCCGGTCACGGCCTTTTTCAAGTCCTATGAGGAAATCCGCGATGCCACCTTCGTGAAGGCCGGCCAGGGCCTCACCATCGAGCGGCGCGGCACGCGGGCCGGACATCAATATCAGCTGCTCGGCCACAGCCCGCATGGGCCGGTCATAGTCGAACCTTATCTCATCACCCTCACCCACCAATCGGACGTTTTCCCCACCTTCCAGCACGCGGGGCTTGAGTTTCTGTTCATGCTGGAGGGCAATGTCGTCTACCGGCATGGCGGCAAGACCTATGACATGCACCCGGGAGACGCCTTGTTTTTTGATGCCGATGCGCCGCACGGGCCGGAAGAGCTGCGTGAGCTGCCGATCCGCTATCTCTCGGTGATCAGCTACCGCCGTGAGGAATAGCATGCGGCCTGTCTGGCATCTGTTGTTCTCCGGTCTCGTGCTGCTGTTTGCGGCCGTTCCCGCGCGGGCGGCGCCTTTCTACGTGCTGGCCATCAGCTGGCAGCCCGCCTTTTGCGAATCAAGCCCGCGCAAGCGCGAATGCCGCTCGCAAACCGCTGACCGCGCCGATGCCGGACAGTTCTCCTTGCACGGCCTGTGGCCGCAACCCGCAAGCCGCCAATACTGCAATGTTGACCGCCCGGTGCGCGAAGCGTCGAACGCGGGCCAGTGGCGGGAGCTCCCGGTGCTCGAACTCTCGATGCGCACCCGTGAAAGTCTTGAACGCCTGATGCCTGGCAGCCAGTCCTATCTCGACCGCCACGAATGGGCAAAGCACGGCAGCTGCTACGCCGTGGCCGATCCGGAAATCTATTTTCGCGATTCACTGCGCCTCCTCCAGTCCATCAATGATTCAGGTCTGGCCCAGCTGATGCGCGACAACATCGGCCGGCGGCTGTCGGCCAGTGAAATCCGCGCCCATTTCGACGAGGCATTTGGCGAGGGTGCGGGCGAACGGGTGCGCGTTGCCTGCCGTGACGATGGAAACCGGCGGCTGATCACTGAACTCACCATCGGCCTCAAGGGCGATATTCCGGGCGGCGCGTCACTGTCCCAGCTGATGCTTGCCGCGCCCCCCACAAGCCGCGGCTGTCCCGACGGCATTGTCGATGCCGTTGGCCAGCAATGACCATGGCCAGGCCAGTTCCTGGAGTTAAAAAATAGTTCCCGAAGGTTGAAACTTGGGCTCGGCATGCTAGAAAAGCCGAGGCAAGCGCCAGTGCGTGTTGCCACCCTGGCGGGCATCCGGCGGCCCGATGTCCGGACGCCTGACCTCGATAACAGACAAACCTCGGGAGAGAGACGTATCATGGGCGATCTTGCCTCATATGCCAAACAGAACGGCATCAAATTCTTTCTGTTCAATTTCACCGATCTGTTCGGCGTGCAGCGCGCCAAGCTGGTGCCGGCGGAGGCCGCCGGCAAGATGCAGAAGGCGGGTGCTGGCTTCGCGGGCTTCGCCACCTGGCTCGACCAGACCCCGGCGCATCCCGATATTCTGGTGATGCCGGATACCAATTCTGTGATCCCGCTGCCGTGGCGGCCCGATGTCGCCTGGGTGGCGGGGGAGCCGTGGATGGATGGCGCGCCGCTGCCGCAGGCGCCGCGCGTGGTGCTGCGCAAGCTCACCGAGCATTACGGCAAGAAGAACATGAAGCTGATGGCCGGCGTCGAGCCGGAGTTTCACCTGATCAACGCCGATGGCTCGTCGGTCTCCGACCATCGCGACACCGCCGAGAAGCCCTGCTACGACCAGTCAGCGATCATGCGGCGGCTCGACGTCATCGGCGAGATCTGCCAGACCATGATCAAGCTGGGCTGGGGGCCCTACCAGAACGACCATGAGGACGCCAACGGCCAGTTCGAAATCAACTGGAACTTCAGCGACGCGCTGACCACGGCGGACCAGCTCGCCTTCTTCAAGTTCATGGTCAAGGCCATCGCCGAGAAGCACGGGCTTCGCGCCACCTTCATGCCCAAGCCCTTCATCAACCTCACCGGCAACGGTTGCCACGTGCATCTCTCGGTGTGGAGCAACGACCGCAAGAAGAACCTGTTCGACGATCCGAAAGGCGAACTCGGCGTTTCCAAGCTCGGCTATCATTTTCTGGGCGGGCTCATCCACCATGCCGCTGCGATGTGCGCCATCACCAACCCGGCGGTGAACTCCTACAAGCGCATCAACGCGCCGCGCACGCTGTCAGGCGCCACCTGGTCGCCGTCGTCGATCACCTATGGCGGCAACAACCGCACGCATATGGTGCGCATTCCGGATGCGGGCCGCGCCGAATACCGTCTGCCGGACGGGGCGGCGAACCCCTACCTCCTGCTTGCTTCCATCCTGGCGGCGGGCATGCATGGCGTCGAAACCAAGATGGACCCCGGCAGGCGCCTCGACATCGACATGTATGCCGAAGGCCACACGGTGAAGAACGCCAGGAAGCTTCCGCTCAACCTGCTCGACGCGTTGCGCGCCTTCGAGGAGGACAAATACCTGCAGGACATGCTCGGCAAAGAGGCGTCACAGGGTTACCTCAAGCTCAAGCACAATGAGTGGAACCAGTATTGCCGCCACTTGACCCAGTGGGAGCGCGACACGACACTCGACTGCTGATCAGGCCGGCGGCGTCTGGCCTTCCAGCAGCGACGCGAATTTTGGCATGTCGATGTTGCCGCCGGAGAGGATGACGCCGGCGCGCTTGCCTTTCATGGCGCCGCGCTCCTTGAGCAGTGCTGCCAGCGGCGCGGCGCCCGCGCCCTCGGCGATGGTGTGGCAGCAGCGGAAATAGAGCCGCACCGCCTCGGCGATCTCGTCTTCGGTGACGGTGACGATGCGGTCGGCGCCGCGCTTGATATGCGCGAAGGCTTCCGGGTTCACGACCCGCACCGCCATGCCATCGGCGAAGGTGGTGGCGTGGTTGGTGGAGACCGGCTGACCGGCGGCGAAGGACAGCGCCACCGCATTGGCGCCCGCCGCGACGACGCCAATCACCTTGGTGCGCAAACCCAGCATGTCGCGCGCCGCGATGGTGCCGACGATCCCGGAGCCCATGCCGATCGGCACATAGACCGCGTCCAGCTCCCCGGCTTCCCCAAACAGCTCATGGGCATAGGTGGTGACGCCCATCACCAGCTCCTTGCCGAAGGAGGGGATGAAATCGAGGCCGCGCGCCGCGGCGATCTCCATGGCGGTCTCGCGCGCCGCGTCGAAGTCATGTCCGGTCACGATCAATTCAGCGCCCAGCGCCCGCATCGCCGCGTTCTTCTCCGGCGAATTGCCCACCGGACAGACGATGGTGGACCTGATCCCCACCCGCGCCGCCGCGAAAGGTATCGACTGGCCGTGATTGCCGCGGGTGGCGGTGATCACGCCCCCGGTCTCGCCGCGGGCCTTGCGCAGCGCCATGTGCACGAGCCCGCCGCGCACCTTGAAGGCGCCGGTTGGCGTGTGGTTCTCATGCTTCACCCACACCTCGGCGCCGGCCGCGTCACACAGCAGTGGCCAGGCATATTGCGGCGTGGGCGGCATCGCCGCATAGACGATGCGCCTCGCGGTTTCGAGCTCGTCGCGGCTGTACATCGGCCCGGAGTTAAGGCCGATCCCGGCGCCCCGGTCAACCTTGACTCGTGGGGCCAGCGCATGTTTCGTGCGCCCACCATAAAGGAATCAGGCAGAGGTTCACGCCATGACAACGGCCTTCACGTTTCCAGGCCAGGGCAGCCAGGCCGTCGGCATGGGAAAAAGCCTTGCCGAAAGCTTCGCGTCCGCCCGCGCGGTGTTCGCGGAAGTCGATGCGGCGCTGGGCCAGAACCTGTCGCGGCTGATGTGGGAGGGTCCCGAGGCCGAGCTCACGCTCACCGAAAACGCCCAGCCGGCGCTGATGGCCGTCTCCATGGCGGTGGTGCGCGCGCTCGAGGCCGAACATGGCATCACCGTGGGCAATACCGCCTCCTTCGTCGCCGGCCATTCGCTGGGCGAATATTCGGCACTCGCCGCGGCGGGCACGTTCACGCTGGCCGACGCGGCGCGGCTTCTCAAGCTGCGCGGCCAGGCGATGCAGAGCGCAACGCCGGTTGGCGCCGGGGCCATGGCGGCGCTGCTGGGGCTCGATTTCGCCGCGGCCGCCGCCGCCGCCGCGGAAGCCGCCGAAGGCGAGGTCTGCCAGGCCGCCAATGACAACAGCGATGGCCAGGTCGTGGTCTCCGGCAGCAAGGCGGCGGTCGAGCGCTGCGCCGGGATCGCCAAGGCCAAGGGCGCCAAGCGCGCCGTCATGCTGCCGGTCTCCGCACCGTTTCATTGCGCGCTGATGCAGCCGGCCGCGGCGGCGATGGAGGCGGCGCTGGCCAGGGTGGCGATGCAGCCGCCCGCCGTACCGGTCGTCGCCAATGTCGGCGCCGCGCCGCTCAGCGATCCGGCGGCGATCGCCCGAAGCCTGGTTGCCCAGGTCACCGGCACGGTGCGCTGGCGCGAATGCGTGGGCTACATGGCCGCCCATGGCGTCACCCGCTTTTATGAGCTGGGGGCCGGCAAGGTGCTGACCGGGCTTTCCAGGAAGAACGCCCCCGACGCCGCCGCCTTCGCCATCGGCACGCCCGAGGACATCGCCGCCGCGGCGGCCCAGATCAGGGGATAGCAACATGTTCGATCTCACCGGCAAGACCGCGCTTGTCACCGGCGCCACGGGCGGCATCGGCGCCGCCATCGCCAGGGCGCTGCACCAGGCGGGCGCCACCGTGTCGATCTCCGGCACCCGCGCCGCGGTTCTCGAAGCGCTGAAGGCGGAACTGGGCGGCGCACGGGTGCATGTGCTGCCCTGCAACCTGTCGGACGCGGCGGCGGTCGAAAAGCTGGTGCCCGAGGCCGAAGCCGCGATGGGCGGGCTCGACATTCTCGTCAACAATGCCGGCATCACCCGTGACGGGCTTTCGGTGCGCATGAAGGATGAGGACTGGAATGCCGTGCTGGACGTCAATCTCACCGCTTCGTTCCGGCTGGCGCGCGCCGCCCTGCGCGGCATGATGAAACGGCGCTGGGGCCGCATCGTCAACATCACCTCGGTGGTGGGCGTCACCGGCAATCCGGGCCAGGCCAATTACGTGGCGTCCAAGGCGGGCGTCATCGGCCTCACCAAGTCACTGGCGCAGGAGGTGGCGGCGCGGGCCGTCACCGTCAATGCGGTGGCGCCCGGCTTCATCGCCACCCCGATGACCGATGTGCTGACCGACAAGCAGAAGGAAATGATTCTCGCGCGCGTGCCGTCCGGCAAGCTCGGCAGCCCCGAGGATGTGGCCGCCGCCGTGCTCTATCTCGCTTCGGCGGAAGCAGGCTATGTGACCGGCCAGACGCTGCACGTCAACGGCGGCATGGCCATGGTGTGAGCCGGCGGCGCCGCGCCGTGACCGAACGGGGCTGTTTCAGTCAGGTCGGCTCTTGCTTTGATTGCCCGCCCGCCGCGCCACATTGTGGGCCAGCAGCTCAGCGATGCGCGCGCCGCCCAGGGGCCGCCGTTCGGCGCGCTGGTGGATGTCGAGATCGGGCTTGCCATTGCCCTCGATGATCATCGCGCCGTCTTCCAGCATGGCCACGTCCCAGCCCACCACCACGCGCTGCGGAAAAGCCTCATGCGCCTTGATCGCCAGCGCCACGACCTCCGGCCAATGCGGCAGGATGCGGCCCGCAAAGCGCGCCCCGCTCACCGGATGCGTGTCGCGCCAGCCAACCTCGGGCCTGACGCCGATGTCCGATGCGATGCCGATCTCGCCGGTTGCCAGATTCACCGCCGTGGCGAGCCCGCCCTGGTGGAAATTGTCGACCACCGAATTGCCGATCGCCATGCGGAAGGCGGCATTGGCCGCCTCGGGCCGGCCCTGCCCGTCGCGGCAGGTCAGCAGCCGCACGGTGGCCAGCGCGCCATTGGCGATGTCGTCGAGGGCGGGATGGTTCTTCAGCCTGGGTTGCACCAGAAAATCATCTTTCAGCGATTGCCGCGCCAGCTTCTGAACCAGCGCCGCGCCGTCAAGCACCGTGCCATGGGCATCACGGTAGCGGCCGCCGCCGATGAAATCCCAGCGCTCCATGCGGTGGCCGCCAGCGCCTGAGCGCGGCTTCACGAACAGATCGGCCTCCGGCAGCTGATCGACGCCGCCCTTCAGCGGCCGGCGTTCGCCTTTCGAAAAATGCATGAACACCGGCACCGCCCGCACCCCGGCCGCATGGCAGTGCTCGGCGAACCAGATCTTATCATCGAGGAAATCAGCACCTTCGGGCGGCTGCAGCAGCGCATAGGCGGGGCCGATGGTTTCATGCGCGGTGAGATAGAGCCCGGCCTGCCGCCCGCGCTCCGGCAGATAGAGCTCGAACATGTAATACCAGAACGGCGCGATGGCGTGGCGGGCCGCCATGTCAGCCTGCCCCAGCGCTTGCGCTGCCACGCTTACGCCGCTGCGCGCCGCAATGGCTTTTCCATTGCGCCCGGTGAACAGCCAGATGGCGGCGATCAGGGCGACCGGCCACATCACCGCCGCCACGGCCGCCTTCAAGGGCCCCCAGGGCAGCCGCCAGTAGGTCCAGGCATAATAGCGGTGGAGATATTCGGCGGGCGGGAGGCTGGCAGCCGGCTTGCCCCTGAACGCCCGCCACAACGCCATCGGCAATCCCGCGACCAGATAGGCCAGGGCCTCGGCCTGCCGCAGCAATGCTTTCCACGCCGCGCCTCTCAGCGTGGCGAAACGGTCAGCGAGGCTCAGGCGGTCATCGGGCGAAGGCGGAACGGACATCGGTTCAGTGTGCTTGGGCTATTCTTGGGCAACCATGAAGTCCGCTGCTCATAGGCCAAAAAGCTGGCGGATGCGAGCAACCGTGCGGCCAAGCTCATCGGGTGCGGCGGGCGGCGGGCCCGGCGGCGGCGGATCGCCCAGCCATTGCGCATATCCCCCCTTCACCAGCGCGCGCTGGACGATGCGAAGATCGCGCGAAAAGCGCGGCGGGGCATGGTTGATCAGCAGGCGGAACAGCGTGGCGCCGGCGCTGCGCCCGCGCCAGGAGATGGGCGGCACGCCATCCACGGCATTTGCGCTCTGTTCTTCGGCCCGCATGGCATAGGGCCCATCCTCGATGTCGAACAGCAGAACCGGCTTTCGGCTGGCGATGGCCTCGGCCATCATGGAGATCGAATCCGCCGTCACCACGATGCGCTGCGCGAGACCCAGAAAGGCGTGGAACGGATTTTCGCCGCCGCCGCGCATCCAGCGGTGGACATGGCTCGGAACGCCGATCGCCGCTTTCAGCGCTTCCGTCGCCGCGGTACCGGTGCGGGCGCTGGTGGTGATGAGCAACGAGCCGCCCTCCGCGCGGGCAAGTTCCGTAACCGCATGGCCCAGCCGTGACGCGGCTTGGCGCGTAAAATGATAGGGGCCACTGCGGCCGCCCACCAGCACTGCCGTCAAAGGCTTTGGCATGAGGGCAAACCGTGCTTCCCAGCGTTCTGCCTCAGCGGTGAGCCGTTCCGGCGTCACATCATGGAGCGGCAGCAGATTGTGCAGCACATTGGGTGCCGCCGGCAGGCGGTATTGCGGCGTGGTCACGACCAGGTCGAAGCGGGCGAGCGGCGCCCAGGGCGTTCCCACGAACGCGATGCGGGTTTGCGGATGCTGCTTCCTGATCCAGAACGCCACCGCCTCGGCCCCGCGCCCCGAGCAAAGCACCAGATCCGGCCACGGCGGCGTGATGGCGCTGGACGAGACAAGGTCAACTCCCGCCAGCGTCGGCAGGCTCAGGAACCGCAGTGCCGCCTCGCTTGGGCGGTAGACGAGGTGCTTCGTCTCCACGGACCAGCCGAGCGCCTGGCCCAGCGCCCTCAGCTGGGTATTGTCGCCGGCATGCGGGCTGGCCACGATCCAGACCCGCGGCGCGTCCGGAAACCTTCCTGATTTTGCATTCGTTTCCAATAACTTGAGCCTTGTCATGCCGCCATGTGGGCGGTAGTGGGTCAGTTTGAAATTTGACCCCTCTTGACTATCATGGAAATGCCGGACGGGTCAGGCTATATTGTGTGTATGGACAAACACCCGAAACGCCCGCGCGACTCATCGCAGCTTGCCAAGCTAATGATTGATCTTGC
>NZ_JBJTER010000035.1:0-2597 GCF_046093005.1 Aestuariivirga sp. | reverse complement strand
GAGGTCTTCGACCTCGGCCACATCCGGCTCGCCCGCCAGCTGATCAGGGAAGGCCTGGTCGAGGAACCGCCGATGTTCCAGATCTGCCTTGGCATTCCATGGGGCGCCGACCAGTCGGTCGACAACATGAAGGCGATGAAGGATCAGCTGCCGGCCAACGCCAGCTGGGCCAGCTTCGGCATCTCGCGCATGCAGATGCCGATGGCCGCCGCCGCCGTGGCGATGGGCGGCAATGTGCGGGTGGGGCTTGAGGACAATCTCTATCTCGACCGCGGCGTGCTGGCCAGCAACGCCCAGCTGGTGGAACGCGTGACCGGCATCATCGAGCGCATGGGCGCGCGGGTTCTGACACCCGCCGAGGCGCGCCACAAACTGGGGCTGAAGAAACAGGGATGACGAAAGGGCCCTCCGGCATCGGCATCAGCTTCGACCGCGTCACCAAGCGGTATGGAAAGCTGACCGCTGTCGAGGACGTGTCGCTCGATATCGAGCCCGGCGAATTCCTCACCCTGCTCGGGCCATCGGGCTCCGGCAAGACCACGCTTCTGATGATGCTTGCCGGCTTCCAGGACATCACCGCCGGCGACATCCGGGTGGGCGGCCAGTCGATCGCCGCAACGCCGCCCGAGAAGAGGAATTTCGGCATGGTGTTCCAGGGCTATGCGCTGTTCCCGCACATGAGCGTGCGCGGCAACATCGCCTATCCGCTGGAAATCCGCCGCATGCCGCCAGCCGCCATCCAGGCGCGCGTCAACAGCATGCTCGACCTTGTCCAGCTCCAGGGTTTCGCGGACCGCTATCCGCAGCAGCTCTCGGGCGGCCAGCAGCAGCGCGTGGCGCTGGCCCGGGCGCTGAGCTTCGAGCCCCGCGTGCTGTTGCTCGACGAGCCGCTGGGCGCGCTCGACCGCAAGCTGCGGGCCGATGTGCAGGACCAGCTGAAGGACATTCACAACCGGGTCGGCACCACCTTCGTCTACGTGACGCATGACCAGGAAGAAGCCCTCACCATGTCGGACCGCATCGCCATCATGAACCGCGGCGGGCTCGTCCAGGTGGGAAAGCCGGCGGAGCTTTATGAGCGGCCGCGCACCGCCTTCGCCGCAAGCTTCCTCGGCAAGAGCAATTTCATCTCCCGGAACGGCCGCACCTATGCGCTGCGCCCCGAAAAGATCGACATCGCGCCGGCGGGCCATGGCCGCGGGCCCAACCGCCACGCCGGAACCATCGGCGGCATCACCTATCTCGGCGCCACGCTGAAGCTTTCGGTGAGCGTGCCGGCGCTGGGCGCCATCGAGGTTCACGTGCCGGCATGGCGCAATGCCGGAGAATTTTCCGAATCACAGGCCGTCGACATCGGCTGGAGCGATGATGCCCAGGTCGAGGTCGAGGCCGGTGACGGCGAGAAGGCGGGCATGCCGCCCGCACGACAAAGCCGGGGATAGGCCCCGATCAACCGCCGCGGCGGATAAGCCACGGCACAAGGAGGAGACGACAATGCAAGACAAGACATTCCTGCGCGATGTCGCGCGTGATGGCGCGCTGGCCTTCAGGTCCGGCAAGCTTGACCGGCGCAGCTTCCTCGCCCTGTGCGGCATGGCGGGCGTGGCCACGCTGGCCGTGTCGGCGGGCGATGCCGAGGCGGCGGCCAACGAGATCGTCATGTGGAACTGGGGCGGCGAGTCCGAAAAGTGCCATGGCGACGCCATCGGCAAGCCCTTCACCGCGGCAACCGGCATTCCGCTGAAATTCGACACCTCCGGCCCCTTGCAGGGAAAGATCAAGGAGATGGTCGACTCGGGCAAGGTCACCGCTGACGTCTGCGACGCTGACGGCTTCGATGCCATCGCGCTCGGCAGTTCCGGCCACCTCGAGGCCATCGACTACAACATCGTCAACAAGGCGCAGATCAAGGAAGGCTTCGCCTGGGAATTCGGCGTCTGCGTGATCTTCTATGGCTACGCCTTCATGTATGACACGCAGGCCTTCGGCGCCAACCCGCCCACCGGCTGGAAGGATTTCTATGACACCGCCAAATTCCCCGGCAAGCGCTCGCTCTACAAATGGGCCAACGGCTCGATCGAGAGCGCGCTCGTCGCCGACGGCGTGCCGAAGGACAAGGTCTATCCTTGCGATGTTCCGCGCGCCATCGAGAAGATCAAGTCGATCAAGGCCGACAGCCTCTACTGGGGCTCTGGCTCCGAAGCCCATGACATGATCGTCAACGGCGAAGTGGCGCTCGGCATGGTCTGGCAGAACCGCGGCAAAGCGATCGAGGAGCGCACCAACGGCCGCTACAAGCTGGTGATGAACGAGGCGATCGCCATGCCCGGCGCCTATATCGTGCCGCGCGGCAATCCCGCGGGCCGCGAGGCTGTGATGAAGTTCATCCAGCAGGGCCTGCAGGTCGACTCGCAGCTCGCCATTCTCGACTGCCTCGGCATGACGCCGTCGAACCCGGAAGCCTTCGGCAAGATTCCGGAAGCCATGCAGCCCTATGCCGTCAACTCGGCGATGAACATCGACAAGGTGATCTTCAGCGATCCGGTGTGGTGGGCGGAAAAGGGCGGCGACGCGGTCAACGCCTTCCTCGACGCCAT
>NZ_JBJTER010000034.1:0-4098 GCF_046093005.1 Aestuariivirga sp. | reverse complement strand
GCGGATGTCCTCGAGCCGGAGCGTGTAGGGCTCGTGGTGCTGGTTGTCGGAGATCACCCGGACCTCCGCGGGCTCGGAGCGGCGGATCTGCTGGAGCCGCTTCACCATCGGACCATCGCCCTCGTCGATGACATAGATGCCATCGGGGACAGGCCGGGAGTGCGCGGTGTCGATGATCACCCGGTCGCCCGACTGCAGCGTGGGGGACATGCTGTCGCCGATCACCTCGAGGATCATGATGCCGCCGGGCTGCACCCTCAGTTCGTGGCGGAGGAAGGCCGGCGGGAATATCCACTCGGCCAGCACCTTGTGCCCGACAAAGGAATCGCCGCGCTGCAGCGTGACGACTTCCTCGTCGCCGACCATGCCGTCTCCGGCGCCGGCCCGGGCATCGACTTCGGGCACGGCGCCGGGCAGCCGTCCCCGGTAGGCTTCAAGCGCGCTCGTGCCGGTGTTGTCGGATGTCTCATCGCCGGCGAGGCCCGCGGCGACTTCCTCCGAGGAGATGTGGCCGGTCTCTCCCGTCATCAGCCACGAAGCGCTGACGCCGAGGAGTGATGCAAGCTTCAGCAGCCGGTGACCGCGCAGGCTGTCGCTCCTGCCACGCTTGATATTGCGGATGAGGTCTGGATTGCCGGCGACGGAGAGCGACGCCTCGCGCTCCGACATGCCGAGCTCGTCGAGGCGCTGCTTGATGCGGGGATAGAGGTCGCTGCCCATATGCGGCATTTTAGCCGCGTGCGCGGCAAATGCGAGTGGTAAAATTGCCGTTGACAGCAATGGCACAAGTGCCGCATATTGCCGGAATGATTACACTCCGACACCAGCTCATCGCCGTCGCCGATGGCTTCGCTGCCCACCGCGGCCTCTCCCGCGCCCGCGTCAGCACGCTGGCGTTCAATTCCGGAACGGCACTGAACCGGATCGCCGCCGGCCGGGATCTCAACACCAGACGCTGGGAGCGGGCGATGCTGTGGTTCTCCCGCAACTGGCCCGAGGGCGCTGAATGGCCCGCGGGCGTGGCAAGGCCCGCGCCTGCCTGTCCGCCGGAGGCGGCATGACACTCCCGGCCGACCATCTGGCTCGTGTCTGTCTTGTCCAGGATCAGCACGGCCACGTGAAGATCGGCTGGAGCAACAATGGAGGAGCAGATTGGAGACGCTGAACAAACCCCGGCCGGCAAGCCGCCGCAGGATCCTGCCGGACGAGTCCCCGAAGCAGACCGGCGGATCGAATACCGTCGACGCCGACACCGTGCTGGTCTTTCTCGGCCGCATCCGGAAGGAGGAGGCGAGGCTCGCCGTGGCGAAGAAGCGCCTCGGCAAGCTGTGGAAGCTCGCCCTCAACGCCGGCATCGTCCGCAAGGATCTCGAGCTGGTGCGCAAGTTCGCCGATCAGGACCCCGACGCTGTGCTGGCCACCATCGGCCGCATCCGTCAGTACGCCCTGTGGCTCGATGTGCCGGTCGGCACGCAGCTCTCGCTTCTCGACATCCCGGCCAGCAGCATTCTTTCCAGCGCCGAACTGGGCGAGCGGGCGTTCCGCGCGGGCTATGTGCTGGGCATCACCGGCCTCAATCCCGACGATGAGGCCTATCCCCTGGCCCACGAGCACCGCACCCGCCACCAAGAAGGATGGGCGGCGGGCCAGAAGGTGCTGCTCGACCGCATCCAGCCCATCGACATCGCGCTGGACGCGAACGGGGCCGGGGCTGCTGAAGACGGCGATCTGGAGCCCACCGAATGAACAGCCCCGATGCTGCGCGGCCCGAAATCGATCCCGACGGTGCGTATGCCCGGAGCGGAGACGCGCCCGTGAGGTATCTCTCCGTCTGCTCAGGGATCGAGGCCGCGACGGTTGCCTGGCGCCCGCTGGGCTTCCGGCCGCTGGCCTTCTGCGACATCGACCCCTTCGCCCGGGCGGTGCTCGCGCATCATTATCCGGACGTGCCGCTGCATGGCGACTTCACGCTGCTGCGCGACGAGGCCTGGATCGCCGGCGCCGACATCCTGGTCGGCGGCACGCCATGCCAGGGATTCTCTATCGCCGGACTCCGCCGCTCCCTCGATGACGATCGCGGCAACCTCTCCCTCGAATTTGTGAGACTGGCCCATGCGATCGACGCTCTTCGACGTCCCGCCGGACGGCCCCCGGCCATCATCGTCTGGGAGAACGTCCCCGGCGTGCTCTCGGTCCGCGACAACGCCTTCGGCTGCTTCCTCTCGGGCCTATCTGGAGAGGACGCCCCCTTCGTTCCGCCACGGGGCAAATGGACGAACGCCGGTGTGGCTCTTGGACCCGCGCGCGCAGTCGCGTGGCGGATCCTCGATGCCCAATACTTCGGACTGGCCCAACGCCGCCGCCGTGTGTTCGTTGTCGCAAGTGCTCGAGCGGGGTTCGATCCCGCCGCGGTTCTTCTTGAGTTCGAAGGCCTGCGCCGGGATTCTCCGCCGCGCAGAGAAGCGGGGAAAGACGCTGCCGGCGGCGCTGCACCAGGCACTGACGAGCGTCGCAGCCACTGGGACGGCACAGAACATCCGCATCCGACCCTGAACCAGTCCTTCAACACCGGCGCCATCGGCTACAGCAATCAGGAACTGTTCAGCCAGCGCGGCGCCGGGCTGGTCGGCGAAGCCTCCACGGGAGAGATTTCGCATTGCCTCAACGCCGGCGGCATGGGCCGCCAGGACTACGAGACCGAGACGCTGGTCACCCACGCGCTGCGCGCCGAAGGCTGCGACGCAAGCGAAGACGGCACGGGCCGGGGCACGCCGCTGGTGCCGGTCGCTTTCTCCTCCAAGGACCATGGCGCCGATGCCACGGAAGACCTGTCACCCACCCTCAGGGCAATGCCGCACCGCGCGAGCCATGCCAATGGCGGCGGGCAGATGGCGGTCGCCATCCCGATCAACGAGGTTGGCAAGCGAACCGGGCCCTCGTCCAACGACGACCCGCGCGCCGGGACCGGCATCGGCGCGGATGGCGATCCGATGTTCACGCTCCAGGCCGGAGCAAGGCACGGCGTTGCCGCCTATGCCTTCCAGCCCCGCATCGCCCGCAACGGCCGTGGCGATATGGGCGACATCGTGAACGCCCTCAATGCCCAGAGCGGCGAGACCGGGAAGGGCGATGCCGCCCCCTGCGTTGCAGCCGGCATGGCGGTCAGAAGGCTGACCCCCGTCGAGGCGGAAAGACTGCAGGGCTTCGAGGACGGATACACGGCGATCCCCTGGAGGAACAGGCTCGCCGGGGAGTGTCCCGATGGACCCCGCTACCGCGCGCTCGGCAACTCCATGGCCGTGCCCGTGATGCGCTGGATCGGACGGCGGATCGCGGAGGCGCTGCGATGATCCGCGGCCTCCCTCCCATCGACGTGCCTTTCCACCTGCAGGAGCCCGATTCCTGTGCACGCTGCGTGCATTCCTTCCATTCCGCCGACGACAAGGCGCACCGCTACCTGCGCTGCCGCCTCTCGGACCATGCGGAGCAGTGCCGCTACGAGCGCCACGAGACCGGCAACTGCGGACCCGCCGCCACATACTGGAAGGATCGCGGCGCATGACCTCCCATGTTGTCCTTGCCCTCGACATCGCGCTCCGCCGCACCGGCTGGGCCGTCGGCTGGCCGGGCATGCAGCGCCCCTTCTGGGGCGTGCACGACACCGCCGGAGACTGGGACGGCCATGAGGGCGAGCGCCTCACTGCGTGGCGGCGGTTCCTCGAGGCGAGGCTCGATGAGCACACTGTGACCTGCATCGCGATGGAGCTGCCCTTCATCGATAACCGCGCCTTCAGCTTCAACGGCACGGTGGCGGTGCTCCAGATGCAGGGCATCGCCCTCGAGCTTGCCCATGCCCGCGGCATCCGCGCGGCGGCTGTGGCGATCGCCTCGTGGCGGGCTCACTGGATCGGGCAGGGCGTGGCGCCGAAGCATCTTGCCCGGAAGGAGCGCACGCCGTGGCTCAAGGACATGGCGATGAAGCGGGCGGCCGAGCGTGGCTGGCTGACCCGGTTCCACGACGAGGCCGAGGCGCTGGGCATCATGGATTTTTCCCTGGCATGCCTCGATGCCGGTTACGGCCACAGCGTCGGGCCCATG
>NZ_JBJTER010000033.1:0-1521 GCF_046093005.1 Aestuariivirga sp. | reverse complement strand
GGCCCAGTGATGGCCTCGCCCTTCAGAAACAGTGCGCCGGAACAATAATGCGGTCACCCCGTGAAACTCCAATCACTCGGCTCTGCGATCAGGCGCGTTGGTGGTCGGCATCTTCCCGAACGACGATGCCATCATCCGCCTCGTCGGCGCAATCCTCCTCGAGCAGAACGATGAATGGGCCGTCCAGCGCGCCCGCTACATGACGCTGGAAACCATCAACCAGATGAGCGATGATCCCCTCGTCAGCCTGCCAGCCGTGGCCAGCTGATCATCCCGGCCCAGCCGGAAAAGCTCGGCGACCGCCGCCGTCAGCTACACCACGGAATGGGACACGATCCTTCACAAATCAGCTGTGAATTGATTCAAGGTGGAAAACAGGGAGCGATACCATGCCCGCCTTTCCACTCCGTACCGATTTTGACGCCAAGTCCTGCCGCCTGGCGGCCAAGCATGCGAGGGATGCGTCCCAAGCCCGGCGGCTTCTGTCGATTGCCGCGATCTATGATGGCGCCAGCCGTGGCGAAGCAGCTGTGCTGGGCAGCGTCACCGTTCAGATCGTCTGTGACTGGGTAAAGAAGTTCAACGCTCACGGTCCTGAAGGGCTGATCAACCGCAAGGCGCCGGGCAAGCCGCCGAAACTGACTGCCGAACAACTGACGGCTCTTGCCGCGATCGTGGAGAGCGGGCCCATACCGGCCAGCCATGGGGTTGTTCGCTGGCGCATCATCGATTTGTGCCAATGGGTTTGGGAGGAGTTTCGTGTGTCGGTCAGCGAAGACACAATCAGCCGCCACCTGCGGGCAATGGGCTATCGCAAGCTCTCGGCAAGGCCCCGTCATCATGCGCAAGCCGAGGGGGTGATTGAGGAGTTCAAAAAAAATTCCCAGCGAAGCTGGCGCAGATCGCAGAGCAGATGGATGTCTCCCCTCACATGATCGAGATCTGGTTCGCGGATGAAGCGCGCATCGGGCAGAAGAACAAGATTACCCGCCGCTGGGCAGAACGCGGCACACGGCCGTCAGCGCCAAAAGATCAGCGGACCGCATCCGCCTACATCTTTGGTGCCATTTGCCCTCACGAGGGAAAGGGTGCCGCACTTGTCTTGCCAGCCTGCAACATCCAGGCGATGAACCTGCACCTTGCCGAAATCTCTGCCGAAGTCGCACCCGGCCGTCATGCCGTGCTGCTCCTCGATCAAGCTGGCTGGCATATGTCGGCACGGCTCAGAGTGCCCTCCAATATCACGCTGCTGGCACTACCGGCCAAATGCCCCGAGCTCAATCCAGCTGAAAATGTCTGGCAGTTCATACGTGACAACTGGCTGTCCAACAGAATCTTCAAGTCCTACGAAGACATTCTCGACCACTGCTGTTTCGCATGGAACAAGCTCCTCGACCAACCGTGGCACATCATGTCCATCGGCCTCAGGGAATGGGCTCACGCGAACTGATCAAAGCGGATTAGTATTCCGGGGCTGGGGGACGATAGCCCGGCGAACCATGTGGGCGCAGTGTATTGTAA
>NZ_JBJTER010000032.1:0-3401 GCF_046093005.1 Aestuariivirga sp. | reverse complement strand
GCCTTCACGAGGTCGGCGCTGGCCGTCTCGGCGGCCTTCTGGGCCGCGATGGCGGCCTCCAGGCTCGGCTCGTCCGTCAGGGCCCGGGCCTTCGCTTCGGCCTCACGGCGGGCCGTTTCGGCCGCCTGGCGGGCAAGTCGCTCCCGCTCCTCGCGTTCGCGGCGGGCCCGGGCTTCCTTCTCGCGGAGATAGTCCGTCAGGCGGCGCTCGATGGCGGTCTTGGCCTTTGCGACCGGGTCCGTGATGGCCCGGAAGAAGCCGTCGATATTGCGCCCGCCCTCAAGATAGGGCTCCTTGGCATCGGTCCTCTTCGACTCCGCCGCCTTGGTAAGAGCGGTCAGCTGCTTGATATAGTCCGACACGCGGCCGGCGACATCGTCGCTGTCGATCGCCGGAATGCGCGCGGCGGCGGCGAGGAGTTCGTCGCGGCGGGCGATCAGCTGGCCGTTCTCTTCCGCCAGCCTGTCGCGCAGGGCCCCGCCCAGAAGGAGGTCGGGGGGAGGGGAATTATGGCCGATCAGTTCGGCCAGGGCGTCGGGCATTGTACCGGACATTGTACCGGACATGGGGAAGCGCTCCTCAGAACATGACGGGGGTGCGGTTGATGTCGATGGGCCGGGACGGCATGGCGAAAGGATCGTGGGGCTCATGCCGGACCGCGAAGGCGATGCGGGCGGCGAGGTAGCGGAATTCCTGCTCCGTCACCGGATGGCCCGAGACCCAGGCCCATGCCTCTTCCGGATCGGCGGCAAGACCATTGACCTCGCAGCGGAGGACCTCGTCGGAGAGAAGCTCGCCGGTTTCGGGGCAGATGTCCTGGACCATCCAGATGCGGGCCGGGACGAAGACCCCGCCCCGGACGAGGCGGCGCTTGTACCAGCCGCACCGCGGCGTGCCGTCATTGACGGGCTGGAGGCCGCGCAGCGCCGCCCTGTGCCAGGCATGAAGCACCGCCATGGGCGTCGGCCGCCGCATGGGCACGACGAAGGACGGGCCCTGTCTGGCGAGTGTGGCGATCATGCCGCCACCGCTGCCTTCCGCCGCGCCTCGCGGCCGGCGTGGATGATGCGCGCGGCCTCGTGGCTCCCGGGTCCCTCCGCGATGTCACAGCCATCGAAGCGCCTGGCTTCCCGGAGAGCCAGGACTGATGAAGCCGTCGAATTGTCCATCACGCGGCCTCCGCGAAGTCACGGATCCGCTGCTGGACCAGGCTGTCGATGACGTCGAAGCCGGTCCTGACGGCCCGCTCGATCAGGGCCCAGGCGATGGTGTCGCTGTCCCTGGTGAAGATGACGCCGCCGATTCTGGCGTGGGTGGGTTCCCAGCCGTGCGGACGGCCCCCGACCGGCCGGCAGCGGACGGTCAGCGTGGCGTCGATGTCGGCGGCATGTGCGAGGGTCCAGCCGCGCACGGGCTCGGGCTTGCGGATGCAAAGGGGGAGCTTGCAGTGGATGACAAACCGGGCTTCGTCTGGTGCGGCAGGCATGGGCATCTCCGTGGTGATGCCGGAAGATTATGACGGCACTAATACCGCGTCAAGAGAAAAAGAGGTACAAGTGCCTTACCCTGCCTTCGTGCTGCCTGGCTGGGCCCGTGGGGCGCCGCATCGACGGCCCGCAGCCAGGCCTCGCGAGGCCATGTCTGTGCAAGGCACTCACCCTTCCCCGCCGCATGCGGCGGCGGGTAGTGTCCAGATTCTTTCGCACATTTTTTCAAGCCACGGCGGCTTCGGTTTGGTTTTCGTCGGCCTGAAACAGAGGCCGCATGTTCATGTACCGTTTCGTTGACCACTGGGTCCCCGCTATGTGCCGCAGCCGGGCTGCCGCAAGATTGAGGCAGGATTGCCCGTCCGGGAAAGCTCCAACCACACGTGTCCGACGCCGTATCTCCCGCATGAAGCGCTCCAATCGCGGGCCAGCTGGAGCATGGAGATGCCTTTGGCGGCATTTACCGTGATGCAGATCGCGGCCAGCATGTCGGAGAAGGCCATCTTGCGGGACGCGAAGATCGTGCCGGACGTGACCGAAAACTGGTGAGAGCACGCCTTGCACTTGAACTTGCGGCGCGTGGTTATCTCATAAGCGTCAATACCGCCGCAACGGGGGCAGACTGGAGCGCCTTCCGTCTTGTGCCAGCGGAGCTCGCGGAACATGGTGTAAGCCTTGTCCTCGCCGCCGCGATAGATTTCTTTGAGGCTCAAGGTGCGGGCGGCTGCTGAAAGGAGGAAGTGTTGGCTCATGTGCATCATGTCCGCTACGTATGCATCATATGTGATGCTAGACTACGTAATAGTCGAGTGGTAAACATATCTTATATGATGCATAAGCCGCTTAGGAATTACATGACGAAAGAGCTTCCTGAATGGGAGCGCCGGGTGCAAACCCTGCTCAAGGTCGAGCTGACGAAGCGCAACTTGACCTACAAACAACTTTCCGAAAAGCTGACCGAGATAGGTGTGTCTGAATCCGAGCCGAACATCCGAAACAAGTTGGCGCGGGGTACGTTCAGCGCAGCGTTTTTCGTTCAATGCCTAGCCGCCATGGGGGCAAAGGAAGTGAAGCTCAGCGATGGTTGATCTTGTGAGCCGACAGGATGGCGACAGAATTGTGATCGAGCTGGACCCAGGTCAGCCAATAGAACTTGGCGACTTGTCCGAGAGCTTTGCGGCGCTTGCTCGCATCTATGAGCGGCACTATCGGCCCAACGGGGAATCTGCTCCAAAGCTCTATGTTACAAAACTGGAAACCGGCTCCGTCATTATGGAGGTTGCGCCGTATGCCATAATCATGGGGGCTATTGCGGCGATGGATGGAACCCAAATTGTCGCTGATTTTACCAACCGAATTTGGCGCGGCATCAAGGCATTTTCTACGCCTGCAACGGAATCACCACGCTTGGAACCGCCCAGCGATGACGATGCTCGTGACCTGCGCGAGTTTGTGAAGCCCCTTCTTGGCAAGAAAGGCGCTGAACTAGGGGTTAAACATGCGCGTTATCGCAAGACCGAGAGGGAAACAGTTGTAGAATACGAGTTTGATGAAGCAGAGCTAAACCGTGCAGCTATCAACATAGATAATCATGTTATGCATCCGCCGCTTTTTCCTCTCAAAGATCATGATGCACCGAAGCAGATGACGCAGCGTGAAGTGATGTTGTTCATGCAGCAAGCCAACCGATCGCCGGGCAAAGAGGCGGGCCGCACCGGCGATAGAGGAATAATTCCCGAAGTGGTGGACAAGCCCTTGCCGGTCTATTTTAAAGGTGGATTTGGCCGATTGAAAGAACAGATGACCAAGGACGTAAACCCATTAACGAGCACGTTTGTCGTTGATGTGATTGTACAGTATGTAAATGAAGAACCACGAGCTTACACAGTTTTCAACATCCACCAAGCAATACCG
>NZ_JBJTER010000031.1:0-62259 GCF_046093005.1 Aestuariivirga sp. | reverse complement strand
CGACGGCGGCGGTGGCGGCGGCGCGATGGGGGGCGCGGTGTTCGTGGTTCCCGGCGGCAAGCTGACCATCACCGGCGGCGGCGGCGAGACGGGAAGCGCCGTCACTGGCGGCGCGGGCGGCGACGGCGGCGGCAACGGCAGCGCCTATGGCTCCGGCTTTTTCGTCGCCTCCTCAACGCTCAATTTCGACATCGCCGCTTCGCAGACCTATGGCATCTCCGGCGTCATCGCTGACCTCAACGGGTCTGGCGGCGCGGGGGCCGGCAATGGCGTCGGCGGCACCGGCGGCCCGAGCGGCCTCGTTAAGGAGGGCAGCGGCACGCTGATCCTGTCCGCCGCCAACACCTACACCGGCGATACCCTGGTGAGCGCGGGCACGCTGAGGATCACCAATGCCGCGGCGCTGGGCACGGGGACCGCCGGCACCACCATCGACAACGGGGCGGCGGTGGAGATCGGCGCCAACAACGTCGCCGAGGCCTTCGCCCTCGGCGTTGCCAGCGGGGCAATGAACTTCGCGACCCTCAGCAACGTGGGCGGCAGCTACACGCTGACGGGCGCGATCAGTATCGCCGAGAATGGCCGGATCATCTCGGCCAACGACGGCGGCAACATCCGCACGCTCACGCTGGACGCCGCCGGCGGCGACATCACCGGCGCCGGGCAGAGCCTGACGCTGGGCGGTGCCGGCAATGTTTCCGTGGACAGGGCCATTGCCACCGGCTCCGGCACGCTGAGCAAGGAGGGCGCCGGCACGGTCACCCTGTCCGGCGCCAACACCTACACCGGCGCGACGAATGTCAGGGATGGCACGCTGGACGTGACCGGCTCCATCGCCTCGGCGGCGGTGCAGGTGGGCGACGGCAGCGGCTCTGCTGGCAGCGCCACGCTGAGGGTGGACGGCGCTTCTCTCGCCGACACGGCGGCGGTGACGGTGAACAGCGATGGCGTGGTTAGCGGCGCGGGCGAGGAGGCGGTAGGCTCTCTGACGCTGGATGGCGGCTTGCTTGCGGCGGGCGCCACGCTGAGCGCGGCGGGCGCGAAGACGCTGAACGGCGGCATGATCGCCGGGACCCTGTCGGGAACCGGCGCCACCACGGTGCAGAATGGCGCCACCACGGTGACCGGCTCGATCTTGGGCGATGTCACGGTGGCGTCCGGCGGCACGCTGGTGCTGGCCAGCAACAATGCGGTCACCGGCAAGATCATCACCACCGGCGCGGTGGTCGAATATCTTGACGGCGTGACCCGGACCGGAGAAATCGAACTCAATTCCAATAGCACGCAGCTGAAAGTGGCATCCGGCACCGCCACGCAGGCGGGGCTGATCTCCCAGGACGCATCATCCCGCCCACTTGAGAAGATCGGCGCCGGCACGCTTGTGCTCTCCGGACAAAATACCTACACCGGCCTGACCGCGATTTTGGAGGGCAAGCTGATCGTCAATGGTTCGCTGGCCGGAACAATGACCGTGGGCGATACCACCATGCTCGGCGGCAACGGTGCATTTAACGCCGTCACCGTTCAGCCGGGCGGAACGCTGTCGCCGGGCAATTCGATCGGCATCCAGAATTTCGCAACCCTGACGCTGAACGCCGGCTCCACCACGGTGATCGAAGTCGACTCGGTGGCTCTGACCTCGGACAGGATCGTGGTCAGCGGCGTGGCCTCGCTCAACGGCACGCTGAACCTCGTCAATTTCACCCCGGGCACGGAGGTTGAAAACAGCTACATTTTCCTGACGGCGGCGGGCGGCGTCAGCGGCGCATTCGCGACCGTCAATAACCCTTTCCTGTTGCTGACCCCGAGCCTCACTTACAATCCTAACAGCGTGGTTCTCAAGATCGGGCGCAATGCCTCAAGCTTCGCCTCCTTCGCCAACACGCCAAACCAGAGCGGTGTCGCCTCTGCAATCGATTCCACCTACGCGAATATGAACCAGGGCAGCGCCGCCTACCAGACGCTGGTCAACCAGCTGCTGCTGGCCACCGATGCCAATGCCCTGCGCGGCAATCTCCACCAGCTGACCGGGGCCGAGTATGCCCAGCACCTGCAATCGGTGCTGTGGTCCACCCGCGCCATCAACCGCATCGTCACCGAGCGCATGGAATGCGGCGGCAGCGCGCGGGACTATGTGAGGGCCGATGGGTCGGCCGCCAGCCTGGGGGCCAGCGAAGCGCCGATCTCGGCCACCGGCTGCTTCACGCCGGGCGAGGCGGCGCTGTGGATGCGCGGCTTCGGATCGTGGAACAGCCTCGAGGGCGATGACAACGCGCCGGGCCTCGATGAGACGCAATATGGCATTCTGTTCGGGGCCGACTACAGCTTCGACGGCGACTGGTTCGTTGGGCTGAGCGGCGGCTATTTCAACAGCGCGGGCTCCTCCGACAGCTGGGGCGGCCGGTCCGGCGGCAGCGCCGATTATGGCGGCATGCAGCTGGCGGCTTATGGCGGCTTCGACAACAGCGTGTTCTATCTGCGCGGCATCGCCGCCTATGGCAACTATGACGGCGACGGCAGCCGCGGCATCTCGGGTCTGGGCAATATTGCCGGGCGGCTCACCGGCGATCCGTCCTCGGATGTGATGTCGTTCTACGGCGAGACCGGCTACCGCATCGCGGCGGGCGGGATCGGCAACGTGACGCCCTTCGCCGGGCTTTCCGTGGCGGACGCAAGGCTCAACGGCTTCACCGAGAAGGACGTGGGCGGCAGCGGCGCGGCGCTGCGTTTTGACGGTAACGACGCCTCGTCCACGGTGTCGATTCTGGGTCTCAGGCTCGATTCGCTCATCGGCACGGCCTCGGGCATGTTCTCGCCGGAACTGTCGCTGGCCTGGGCGCATGAGTTCGGCGACACCTACCAGACGCTGGACGCCAGCTTCGCCGAAGGCCCGCCAGGCACGGACTTCACGGTGGTGGGGTCTGAGGTGGCGCGCGATGCCCTTGTGGTGGGCGCCGACCTCAACGTGGCGCTCAGCGACGGGCTTGACCTGCGGCTTTCCTATGACGGCTGGTTCAACGGCGATTACACGTCCAACGCCGTCACCGCCAAACTGGGCTGGGATTTCTAGTGTCCTGAACCAGAAGTCCGGGCGATCAACTTGTTGTCTTTTGAGCTGGGGTTTGGGACAGAACCTCGCGATCGAGGCTAGGATTTGGTCTGCTGATTTGATCAAGCTGAACGGCCTTGGTTTCGCGTTGCGGGCGTTGATGAAGGCTGCGTTGTCCGCCTTGCGCGCGGCCACGCTTTCGTGGATGCCGCGCCTGATCTTCCTTTCGGTGATGAGGGCGAAGAAACGTGCCGCCTGGTTGAGCCGTGATGCGCTGGCGGGGGTGAGGCGCAACGGCCCGCTTGCCCCAGCCATGCCGCGCGAATTCCAGTGCATGGCAGCGGCGGGCCGGTTTTCAGCGATTCAATGCGCGCGCCATCAATGCCGCGGGCTTGCCTGAACGCGGTTCGCCATACAATCCGTCAAATCCGGGAGCCGCGAACCGCCGGCGCCACTTGCCCTTGGTGCTGGCGCATACGCCAAGTTCCACAGCGATGTCCTTGCTCTGCGCGCCCCGCGCGCTGGCAAGCACGATCCGCGCCCGCATGGCCACCGCTTGCGCCGCGACGCCAAACCTTCAAGCTCAGCATGCTCCTCCGGGGTCAAAACAATCTCAGGAGCCCTTCGTACAGACGCCATGCAGTCCTCCGCGCAAAAGCGGGAACACCGTGGCATCATCGTTCAATACCCACTCCGCGAATTTTTTGACTCAAGACGCTAGAATCCGGCGTGGACGATGCGGCCGGCGGCCACGACCAGGGCCGGCCGCGGCGAGAATTCGGGAAGCAGGATGAGGTCGGCGCGGCAGCCTTCCGTGATACGGCCGCGATCATCAAGCCCGCAGGCAGCGGCCGGATTGGCGGCGATCAGTTCCCAGCCGCGTTCCAGTGGCAAGGCATTGCGCTCGGCAAGCAGCAGCGCTGCGCGCAGCGGCGCCGGATAGTAGTAATCCGAGGCCAGGATGGTGCAGCGCTCCTCCCGGATCGCCTGTTCAGCGCCCAGCGCGCCGTTGTGGCTGCCGCCGCGCACCACATTGGGGGCACCCAGAACAATGCTGTCGCCAGCCTGCGCCGCGGCTTCAAGCGCTTCCTGCTTCATCGGAAACTCCGCGATGCCAGCGCCGAGTGCGCGGTAGGAATGGCGTTCCGCGGCCGTCCGGTCATCATGGGACAGCATGGGAACGCCGTGGGCACGTGCGGCCACCGCCATGTCGCTGATTGCTCCAGATACGTCCGCCATGCGTGCCGCCGCCTTCTCGAGCAACGCCATGTAGACGCTTTCATCGATCATCGCCCGTTCGGCGGCGCTCTTGATCTTGATGTCGGCGCGGGAACCGCGAAGCGTCGGCGTGGTATGGTCATTGAAGGCGAGCAGCGGCTTGTGGGCGCGCGCGAACAGCGCTTTCACCGCCTCCATCTCATCGAGCGCGAACGTCTCCCAGCGCAGATGCAGCCGGTGATCGCACAGCAGCTCTGGCTTCAGCCGGTCGAGGGCTTCGATGATCGCCAGGGCCTGCTCCAGGCTCCGCAGCCCTGGCTCCCACGACACGGTGACGCCATGATAGGCAGTGGTGATGCCGTTGGCGGCGAGCTGCCGGTCGGTCTCGAGAAATGCCACGTCGAGCGGGAACAGGGTCTTGGGCCGCGGCATGATCTGGCGCTCGAAGGCATCGCCATGAATGTCGACGATGCCCGGCAGGACCAGGCAGCCAGCGGCGTTAATGCCGCTCCCAGCCGCCGTGCCGCCGCGCCGGATTTCCGCAATCTTGCCATCCGCCAGAAGCAGATCGGCTTTCACAAAGCCTTCTCCCGGCAGCAGGCAAAGCCCGCCCCGTATCAGGCCTTCCCTGGCTCCGAACAGTTCGTCAATCACGCTGGTCTCCTTCGCTGCGGAGAACTCGCCGATCTTCATGACAGTGTCATGAAAGCTTGGTGAGAGCGGGTGGTTGCCATTACAAACAGGAGAAGAGCTGATGAAATTCTGGTCTTGGATTGCCGGCGCCGCGCTCGCCGCCGGCCTCGCTGTCACACCGGCCGCGGCCGAGACGATCCGCCTTGCGGTGACCGATGTCGAGGGCATGGAACAACTGCAGCGCGAATATGGCGGCTTCGTCGAGGAGCTGGAGAAGGCCACTGGCCTCAAGGTGGAACTCACGCCTGTGAACAACCGCACCGCCGCGGTGGAAGCCATGCGCGCCGAGCAGGTGGACTTCGTGCTGACCGGCCCCGCGGAATATGTGGTGTTCGCGAAGCTGACCGAAGCCAAGCCGGTGGTGGGCTGGCACCGTCCGGACTATTTCTCCCAGCTGGTGGTGATGGCGGAAGGCGACATCAAGACCCTGGCTGATCTCAAGGGTAAGAAAGTGGCCTTCGGCGAGGTTGGCTCCACGTCGCAGCAGCTTGGCCCCGCGCAGGTTCTGGCTGACGCCGGGCTCAAATACAATGTCGACTATACGGCCGAGATCATCAAGCGCAACGTGGCCATCGAAGCGATGATCCGCGGCGATGTGCAGGCGGTGGGCATGAATCTGAGCCATCTGCGCTCGGTGCGCGAAAAGTTCCCGGGCCAGAAATTCGCGGTGGTCGGCCGCGGGCCGGACCTGCCGAACGACATCCTGATCGCCGCCTCCTACGTCAAGCCGGAGACCATTGAGGCCGTTCGCAAGGCCTTCCTCGAGAACGGCGACGCGCTGATGGCGGGCGTTCTCAAGGGTGAGGACACGCAGAAATACAACGGCGGCTATTTCGTCGCCGAGGTGAACGACAAGGACTACGACATGGTGCGCGCCATGTATGGCACCATTGGCGTTCCGGAATTCTCCAAGTTCCTCGGTGAGTAAGTGAACGTTGCGTTCAAGCATGATGATGCGGCGGCGGGCTCCGGTGAGCCCGCCGTCATCTCCGTCTCCGGTCTGAGCAAGTCTTTCATATCTGGAAAGCCTGTATTCTCAGGTATTTCCTTCGACATCGCGCCCGGAAGCGTGGTGGCGCTGATCGGCGCCAATGGGGCCGGCAAATCGACACTGCTCCGCTGCATTCCCCGGCTGATCGAGCCGGACGGCGGCCATATCCGGGTGCTGGGAACCGACGTGCTGGACCGCCGCCGCAGCCTGCGCGGCTTGCGCGCCCGGCTGGGCTTCGTGTTCCAGAAGCACAATCTGGTGGGCCGCCTCTCGGCCCTCACCAATGTCATTCACGGGGCGCAAGCGCGCCGCTATGGCGCCCGCGCCTGGCTGCAGAGCCTGGCGCCGAAACGGCTGCGGGAGGAAGCCATGGCATGCCTTGAAAGAGTGGGCCTGCCGCAGACGGCAGCGCAGCGGGCCGATTCGCTGTCAGGCGGACAATCGCAGCGGGTGGCGATCGCCAGAGCCCTGATGCAGCAGCCGGACATCGTTCTCGCCGATGAACCGGCCGCCAGCCTCGATCCACAGGCCGGTGACGAGGTGATGGAACTGTTCGCGAGCCTGATGCGCAAGGAAGCCAAGACCGTTGTCTTCACCTCCCACAACCTCACCCATGCGCTTGCCTTTTCCGACCGGGTGATCGCGCTGGGCGGTGGCCGCATTCAGCTTGATGCGCCGTCCAGCGCCCTGAAGGAATCTGATTTGCGGGGTCTTTATGTCTGAAGCCACTCTCCCCGCGCGTCTCGGGCGGCCGAGCCCCTTCGCTTTCGTACTGGCGCTCGCCGCCGCTGCTTTCGTCATCGCCAGCTTCACCACCAGCGGCGTTTCGATCGATAAGCTGGTGCGCGGGCTTCCGGCGCTGGGGCGGCTGGTGGACCAGATGTTTCCACCATCCCTCGAGCGGATTGAACCGGTGCTGTGGTCGCTGCTGCAGACCTTCCAGATGGCCGTGGCGGGTACGGTCCTGGGCCTGATCCTCAGTCTGCCGCTGGCCATTCTCGCCGCGCCCAGCCTGTCGCCGCATCCGGTCATCGTATGGGCGGTGCGCGGCCTCGTGGCCTTCTTCCGCACCGTGCCGGATCTGGTCTGGGCCATCGTCTTCGTGATCGCGGTGGGGCTGGGGCCTGCTGCCGGCGTGCTGGCGCTGATGATCGACACCATCGGATTTGCGGCGCGCTTCTTCGCCGAGGCGATGGAGGAAACCGACAAGGGCCCGCGGGAGGCGCTCACCGCCATGGGCGCCAGCCGCAGCGGCATCATTTTTTCAGCGGTGATCCCGCAGGCGCTGCCATCGATGATCAACACTTCGCTGTTCTCGCTGGAGAAGGCGACGCGCGGCTCCGTGGTGCTGGGTCTTGTCGGCGCTGGCGGAATCGGGATCGAGTTGAAGGTCTCGCTAGAGCTGTTCGACTATGACCAGGCCGCGACCATCATCATCGCGATCTTCCTGCTGGTGCTCGCCGTCGAGCGCGCCTCCACCTGGGTCCGCGGCCGCGTTCTGTAGCGATCTCAGGAAAGCGCAGAATTGCGCCACGGCCTCATCGAGCGGGCCATCATTGACGATCCGGACGACTGTCATACCCGGCGGATAGTCCGGCACCTGGCGGGATACGCGCTGCATTGCCTGCCCGGCGCTCTCGCGCCCGCGGGCCAGGATGCGCGCCACCAGCACCTCTGGCGGCGCGGTGATCTCCACCACCGAGACGCGCGCAAAGCGGCCGCAGGCCTCGGCGATGGCGGCGCGCGAGCAATTGACCGCGACGATGGCGCCCGCGGCAATGTCGCCCTCCACAGCCTGGCCGATGCCATAATAGTTTCCATGCGCGCCCCACCACAGGCAGAACGCGTCTTCGGCGACGGCGATGGCGAATTCCATCTCCGTCATCGACACATGATCTTCGGCGGCCGGCATATTGAGACGCGTGACGAAGCGCCGGGGGAAAACAAAGCTCCGGTCAGCCTTCAGCGCATCCTTCGCCGCGTTCAGAACGCTGTCCTTGCCGGCGCCGCTGGGGCCGACGACGAGAACCAGATGTCCGGGTCTTGCCATCATCACATCACCCGCCGGCCTTCGCGCCAGACACGCCGCACGATGGGAATGCCACCTGCCACCCGCACCTGAAGAAAGTCCGCGCGCTTGCCGGGAGCGATGACGCCGCGGTCCTCGAGCCCCGCGGCGCGGGCGGGATTGAGGGTGATCAGCCTGATCGCCTCGGGAAGCGAAATGCCCGGCACCTCGGCCGCCAGCCGGAACACCGCCGGCAACAGGCTCGACGGCACATAATCAGAGGAAAGGACATCGAGATGACCATTCGCCGCCACATCGGCGGCGGAGATATTGCCTGAATGCGACCGGCCGCGAACCACATTGGGCGCGCCCATCAGCACCGCCAGCCCGTTGCGGTGGGCGGCGGCGGCGGCCTCCTGAGTGGTCGGAAACTCGGCAATCGACACGCCGTCGGCTATGGCCTCCTCGACATGGGCGAGCGTGGCGTCGTCGTGGCTTGCCACCCGCACACCCATGCTCCGCGCCAGTTCCAGAATGGCCTGCTTGTTGGCCGCCGCGTAGCGTGACTGGAATTCCCGGCGCTCGGCAATGTAGCCGTCCATCTGTTCCGGCAGCACCAGCTTCTTGCCCAGATAGTATTCCTTGAACTTCTCGATGGAAACGAACTGCCGGGCGCCCGGCGTGTGATCCATGATCGAGATGATATGCAGGGGGCCGGAGGCGGCCGTCATCCGCGCGGACTCGGCGGTGTCAGGGCATGGCAATTCGCAGCGCAGATGAATGAAATGTTCGGCCCTGAGCTGGCCCAGCTCCTGTGCCTCGACGATTGCCGTCGCCAGGGTCCGGGCATTCTGCGCCGACAGATCGCCCGGATCGAAAGTGCCGGCCCGCAACGCATCGAACACGGTTGTGATGCCCGCTGCGGCGATTTGCGCGTCATGCGCCATCACCGCCGGAACGGCCGGCCAGTTGACGCCCGGCCGGGGATGATAATGACTTTCGAGATGATCGGTGTGCAGCTCGACGATACCAGGAACCAGATAGTCGCCCTCGAAATCCTCGGCGGCTACCGCAGCGGGGCCCGCGGCCACTTCAGCGACCGCGCCATTCCTGACGCGCAGGGTTCCATCCACCACCTCATTGGCAAGCACGATCCTGGCATTGGTGAAAACCGTCTCGCTCATGCCGCCGCTCCCGCCGCTGACGCTGAAAGTGGCGCATAATTGGCCGCGAGAAACGGCGCGCCTGGCGCGGCTTCAACGAACAGCGTGAGGCCGGCAATGGCGATGGGCTCCGCGAGGGCCGGCGCGAAATGCGCGTCCGCGGCTACGGCCAGCCGCGATTCCTCGGGCGGATCGAGCCGTTCTGTCAGCGTCATGTGAAACCGGAATTCGTCCAGCACATAGGGGTAGCCCCAGCGCGTCAGATGCTGATCCTGGGTGGGCGTGAGCCGCGCCGCGCGGCGGCGGTTCAACTCTTCCTCGGTCGGCGGTAAGCGGAATCCGTCAAGCTCGCGCACGCAACGCGCGGCAAGACCGGAGAGCGCGGGCGATGGCCCCGACGGAACCAGAGCCAGAAATCCGCCGATCACGCCCACCTTCAGCCTGATGTTGAAGCAAGCCTCGCTTGATCCCAGCGACGCTACGGCCTGCGCCAACTCTTCCGGCGTCTTGTCATCGCGGAGCGGGAAGGGCGCTTTCAGTGTGCCATGGAACCCGTAGCGGCAAGGCTCCATGGTCATCCGCCCGATGCCCAGAACATTGGGCTGGTCAACGGCTTGCCCTGTCCAGGCATCGCGGCCAAGCCAGCGCGAGCCCAGCGCATGCAGCAGGCTGTCCGGCGGCGGCGCGAAATAGATGGCGTATCGCATGCCTGGCAACTCCTCAGGCCAGCGGAATGTCACGGGTGCAGGCCAGGCGGCGCTCGCGCTCGTCATGGAACACGCCGAGAATAGCGCTGCCGCGGGCTTGTGCCTCGGCGATCAGTTCCAGAACGCGCAGCCGGTTTTCGGCATCGAGCGAGGCGGTGGGCTCATCCAGCAACAGGACCGGAAAATGCGCCGCAAAGCCGCGCGCGATGTTCACGCGCTGCTGTTCGCCGCCAGAGAAGGTCATGGGCGAGAGCTTCCACAGCCGTTCCGGAATGTTGAGCCGTGCGAGCAGCAAGCGCGCGCGTCCCAGCGCCAGTTCCTCGGGCATGCCGCGGTCGAGCAGCGGCTCGGCGACGATCACCTCCGCGGGCACGCGCGGAATGACCCGCAGAAACTGGGTCACATACCCGATGGTCTGCTTGCGCAGCGCGAGGACCTGGCGCGGCTCGGCCTTGACGACGTCCGTCCACAGCCCGTTATCAAAGACGCGGATGGCGCCGCCGGTGGCCCGATAAGTGCCGTAGATCAGCTTCAGGAGCGAGCTCTTGCCGCGCCCCGAGGGGCCGGTGACGGCCACGGCTTCGCCCGGCTTTAGTTCGGCTGAAAGCCCGTCGAACACATCGATCCTGGCTCCCGACTGCTGGTGCAGCAGAAAGCTCTTGGACAGGTTTTCGATCGCCAATACCGCGCTCATCCGTCAGACCTGCAAAACCGAGGAAACCAGAAGCTGGGTGTAGGGGGCCTGCGGATCCTCCAGCACCTGATCCGTCAGCCCTTGTTCAATCACCTCGCCTTGCTGCATGACCATCATGCGCGTGGAGAGCAGCCGCGCCACCGCCAGATCATGGGTGACGACGATGGCGGCGAGATCGAGCCGCTTCACCAGTCCGCGAATGAGGTCCAAGAGCCGCGCCTGCACCGATACGTCGAGCCCGCCGGTCGGTTCATCCATGAAGACGAGCCGTGGCGAGGTGACCAGGTTGCGGGCGATCTGCAGCCGCTGGCGCATGCCGCCGGAGTAAGACCACGGACTGTCGTCGATGCGATCTTCCGGCACCTCGACGCGCTTCAGCCAGTCGACGGCGGTCTCGCGGATGTTTCCATAGTGGCGCGCGCCCACGGCCATCATGCGCTCGCCGACATTGGCGCCAGCGGAAACGCCCATGCGCAATCCCTCGCGGGCGTCCTGATGCACGAAACCCCAGTCGGTGCGCATCAGCAGGCGGCGCTCCGCCTCGCTCATCTCATCCAGCGCCACGCTCCGGCCATCGCGCATCCTATAGACGGATTTGCCCGCGCTTGCCGGCAGATGGCCGGAGAGGCAGCGCAGCAGCGTGGTCTTGCCCGAGCCAGATTCGCCGACGATCGCCAGCACTTCACCCGCGTGGAGATCGAAGGATACATCGCGGCATCCGACGCGCGGTCCGTAGAATTTTGAAATTGCGCTGACCGAGAGCAGGGCACTCATGACTTGCCCCGCCGTTCGGCGCAATAGTCGGTGTCCGAGCAAACGAACATTCTGCCGCCCTTGTCGTCCATGACGATCTCATCGAGGAAGCTGTCGCGCGCGCCGCACAGCGCGCAGGGCTTATCCCAGCGCTGCACCTCGAAAGGATGATCCTCGAAATCCAGGCTCTTGACCTTGGTATAGGGCGGGATGGCGTAGATGCGCTTTTCGCGGCCAGCCCCGAACAGCTGCAGCGCCGGGCAGTTGTCGAGCTTCGGATTATCGAACTTCGGGATCGGCGAGGGATCGAACACATAGCGGTCCGCCACCCGCGCCGGATAGGCATAGGTGGTGGCGATTTCGCCGTAATGCGCGATGTCCTCATAGAGCTTCACATGCATCACGCCATATTCCTCCAGCGCATGCATCTTGCGGGTTTCGGTCTCGCGCGGCTCGAGGAAGCGCAGCGGCTCCGGGATCGGCACCTGAAAGACGAGGATCTGGTCCTCGGTGAGCGGCGCTTCCGGAATGCGGTGGCGGGTCTGGATGACCGTCGCTTCCGCGGTGCGTTCGGTGGTGGCAACTCCCGCCGTCTTCACGAAGAACTTGCGGATCGACACCGCATTGGTGGTGTCGTCGGCGCCCTGGTCGATGACCTTGAGCGTGTCTTCCGGCGTCAGCACCGAGGCCGTTACCTGCACGCCGCCGGTGCCCCAGCCATAGGGCATCGGCATTTCACGGCTGGCGAAGGGCACCTGATAGCCGGGCACCGCGATGGCCTTGAGGATTGCCCGGCGGATCATCCGTTTGGTCTGCTCGTTCAGATAGGCGAAGTTGTAGGCAGGCGCGTTCATTCCGCCGCCTCCAGCTTGCCTGGGCCCCGGTCAATGTCGTCGCGCATGCGGCGGAGCATCACCAGTTCTGACTGGAAATCGACATAATGCGGCAGCTTCAGGTGCTCGACGAAGCCGGTGGCCTGCACATTGTCGGAGTGGGAGAGCACGAATTCCTCGTCCTGGGCGGGGGCGACGCGCTCCTCGCCAAGTTCTTCGGCCCTGAGCGAACGGTCGACCAGCGCCATCGACATCGCCTTGCGCTCACCCTGGCCGAAGCACAGGCCATAGCCGCGGGTGAATTGCGGCTTCACCGTCGCGGAGCCCTTGAACTGGTTGATCATCTCGCATTCGGTGACGGCGATCTCGCCGATCACCACCGCGAAGCCGAGCTCTTCGGGCGTGAAGCTCACCTCCACCATGCCGAAGCGGATTTCGCCAGCGAACGGATGGGTGCGGCCATAGCCGCGCTGGGTGGAGTAAGCGAGCGCCAGCAGGAAGCCCTCGTCGCCGCGCGCCAGGTTCTGAAGCCGCAGGTCACGGCCGGCCGGGAAGCTCAACGGGTCCTGGGTCAGGTCTTCCGGCTCCTGGTTGTCGCGCGAAGGCTGCTCCATCAGACCTTCAGCGCCGAGCAGTTCCAGCACGCGCGGCATATCCGCATGAAGCGGCGCCGGCGCGGCGGACGCCGTTTCAGGCGGCGCGTCGCCAGCCAGCGAAAAATCGAGAAGCCGGTGCGTATAGTCAAAGGTGGGACCAAGGATCTGGCCGCCCGGAATATCCTTGAAGGCGGCGGAGATGCGGCGCTTCACCCGCATGCGCGATGTTTCCAGCGGCGCGGCATAGCCGAAGCGCGCCAGCGTGGTGCGCGTGGCGCGGATCAGGAAGATCGCTTCGATCAGGTCGCCGCGCGCCTGTTTGACGGCCAGCGCCGCAAGGTCACGGTCATAGAGCGAGCCCTCGCACATCACGCGGTCGACGGCCAGCGTCAGCTGCTCAGCGATCTGCGCAAGGCTGAGGGAGGGCACCGAGGGGTCGCCGCGGCGCTCCTCGCCCAGCAGGCGGTGCGCGGCGTCGATGGCCTGTTCGCCACCTTTCACGGCCACATACATCAGGCGGCTTCCTTCAGTCGGATGGCGGTTGACCGCGGCAACGCGGCGATGGAGCTGGACGTGGCGAAGAACACATCGACACCGAGCGGAAACCGGGCGTGGTTGCGCTCAAGGGCTTGCCAGAACGGACTGCCGATGCCCGCCACGCCGAAGCCGGCGGGCGACGGAATACCGGGCCCGGCGATCTCGATCGCTCCGGTGTGAAAGCCCGGGACCTGGATCACCAGGCTTGCTGACCGGTCTGGGTATTCATGGGTTCCCTGGGCCAGGTCTTCGAGGGCCGGAGTATCATCATCCGCCGTGAGGAATAGGAACAGCGCCCGTGAAACATCGGTGACCAGGGGCGCTCCCGTATGAAAGCGCAGGTACTGAGCAAGTTCAGCATTGGCGAGGCGAGGTGAAAACCACACCGGCGTCTGGAAATCGCACAGCGTGAGCGCGATGGCCGCCGCCGCGGGCAGCAGCGGCGCGGGCGGCGTGAGCGCGGACGGCACACCGGTGACGACGCCAGGCCGCGCCATGGCTTTCATGATCGCCCGGAAGGCATGCGCCGCGTCCGCGGCAGGTTCGGCGAAGCCAGCCTCAGTCATCGCCGCGCACCATGGTGAAAAAGTCGACTTTGGTGGCAGCCGCCTTGGTCGAGGCCATGACATGGGTTTCCTGAAGGCTCTTCTCCAGCGGACGGATCACCGTTTCGGAGATTTCCGCGTGGCGCGCGGGCAATTGCAGCAGGCCGTCGCATATCGCCGCCAGATGGGCGTGGGCGGCGTTGCGGCCCATGACGTAGGCATGTCCCTCGACGTTCTCCGCAAGGCGCACGGCGCAGCGCGTCACAGTCGCTTCCCCAAGGTTGAAAGCGCCGCCCGTGGCGCCCATGCGACCGCGCAGCATGACCAAGCCGGTTTCCGGCGCGCGCAACACACGATGCGGCGTGCCGCTCAAGCCATTGGCGACGGCTTCAAGCCTGCTCCACGGCGACAATGCGAGAATTCGCATCCATGCCGCGCGCCCGGCAGAGCCGGACTCATTGTTAGCATCAAACATGACCCGTCTAACCAACCGAATGTAACGGCTGCATGACAACCCCTGACCGCTCGTATTTTTCGAGAAACGCCTCGGCCGAAAGGGCGCGGAAATCAGGCAGGGCCTGCTTCAGCTGCGCATGCGTCCAGTCCCACCAGGCCAGCGCCTGCAGGCGGTCGGCGATGGCCTGCGGATGCCGCCATTTGATGAGCCTGGCGGGGGCGCCCGCCACCACGCCATAGGGCGGCACATCCTTGGTCACCACCGCTTTCGCGGCGATGATGGCGCCATTTCCGATAGTCACGCCCTTCATGATCACCGCGCCATGGCCGATCCATGTGTCATGGCCGACCCGCACCGGCCGCGAGCGGCGCCAGTCGAAGACGGCGGTCTCGTCAGCCTCGTCCGGCCAGTAATAGCTGGAGCGGTACATGAAGTGATGCAGCGAGGCGCGGTGATAGGGATGTTCGCCGGGGTTCAGCCGGGTAAAGGCCGCGACATTGACGAACTTGCCAAGCTCCGAATATGCGATGTCGGCGTAGCGCGCCGTGTAGCTGTAATCGTCCAGCACCGATTCCAGAATATGGGCCCCCTCGCCGATCTCGACAAAATGGCCGAGCTGGCTGTTCCGCACATTTGCGCCGGGATGCAGGTAAGGCTGCTTGTCGAGTCTTGGCATGGCGAATCTCCGGCGCGAGTTTCTGCCGGCTGGAAATGACGGTAGTGTGAAGGCTGGCGGTTGCAGCTACCGCGCGAGGATAAGACCGCTCCTCCCCGCGTCACGAAATTGTTGAAAAATCACAAGAATTGTTGGTTCATGTGATTGATTGCCCATGCCTGCCCCGTCCTCACCGGCGCCGCCCTGGAACGGCTGGGGGACCACGGCATCATGTCCTGGGCCGGGGTAAACGGCGCCACCGGCGACGGTTTCCGCCCGCAAGCCGGAGAATACACTGGGCTTGCTCCCCTAAGGCGCTTCCGGCAGGCAACGCGAGGCGGCGTGAATTCACGGTGGCAGGGCCCGGCGAATGATCGCGGCGATCGCCTGCTCCCGCGCCGCCTCAGGCAAGTCCGTCAAATAGGGCAGCCTTCCCGCCACCATGAGGTCAGCAAGACCATGCGCCAGGGCCCAGGCGGCACTGACGTCAATGAGTGCTGAACGGTCCCGGCCTGGCGGGCCCCTCTTGCCCGTTACGCGGGCGACTTGAACGACGAGATCGTCAAATGCTGCCTCGGCCGCGCGGGACAGGTTTCCGTCGGCGAAGTCTGGACGCCGGGAGCCGAACATCAGCCTGAAGAGCGCCGGATTTTCGATTGCGAAAGCCAGATAGCCGAGGCCAGATGCCACCAGCTGTTCGCGCGGCGCGGGCCTGGCCTTTCGCCTGAAAGCTTCCTGCCGCGCCACAAAGCGCTCAAAACCCCGCGCGGCCAGCGCGGTCAGCAAGCCATCGGCATCCCGGAAGTGGTGCGCCGGCGCGGCATGGCTGACCCCGGCCCGCTTCGCCACGCCGCGCAGCGAAAAACCCTCGATGCCCTTCTCCGCGAGTTCCTTCCCGGCGGCGTCAAGCAGCGCTGCGGCCAATTCGCCGTGATGATAGGGGCGGCCCGCATCGGACAAGCGGCGCGTCTTCTTTCCGGGGGCTCCGGTCATGAAATTAACTGACCCCGGAAAGTTGTCACTGTCAAGATAATGCTTGACGCCCGGGGGCGCATTGCTAGTATCTTGACGTTGTCAAGTTTCCGGCGCGAGCCGGAGTCAGGAGATCGTCGTGACCCCCGAAATGCTGTTCGAGATCGCCAATCCAATCGCTCTAGCGGGGTGGCTTGCGCTCGCCTTCGCGCCCCTTGCGCCGCGGCTGGCGGGCATCGCTGGCGGCGTAATCGCGCCGCTTATTCTTTCCGTTGGATACACCGCGATCGTACTTGCGTTCTGGCATTCCGCGGAGGGTGGGTTCACCAGCTTGCCAAGCGTCGCCCAGCTGTTCGAGAGCCAGTGGCTGTTGCTCGCGGGCTGGGTTCACTTCCTCGCCTTTGACTTGATCGTCGGCGCGTGGGAGCTGCGCACCGCCAGACGCGAGAACATCCCGCATCTGATATTGCTGCCGTGCCTTCTCGTCACCTTTCTTTTCGGGCCGGCCGGATATCTGCTGTTTCAGGCGATCCGCGCATCGCTGAGAGCGACGAGAACCTCAGCGGGGGCGCCGGCATGAACAGTCTGGCAGCGGCCTCACCGCGCTACACCGCCCTTGCAATCCTCCTGGCGCTGGCGATGATTCCCGTCTTTGGCGCGGCGGCGCTGGACACGCGGCTCTTTCAGGGCATCGATGTCTGGATAAAGCCGCTGAAGTTCCTCACCGCTCTGGTGATCTATCTTCTGACGATCGCCTGGTTCGCGCGGTATGCGGCGCCTGAGATTACCGGCCGCGCCTGGTGGCGCTGGTATGAACGCGCCATCGTCGTGGGGGTGCTGCTGGAGATGATCTGGATCGGGGGAGCCGCCGCCATGGGTGTTGGTTCTCACTTCAACAGATCAACGCCGGCCATGGGAGCCATTTATGGTCTGATGGGTTTCGCGGCGCTGTTGCTCACATCCTCCAGCCTGACCCTGGCGTGGGCAATCCACCGGAACAAGAACAGCACGCTGCCGCCAGCCATGAGAACCGGCCTTGTGTGGGGTTTGACGCTGACTTTCGTTCTGACGGCGGTAACGGCGAGCAGGCTTTCGATGATGGGCAGCCACTGGATCGGCGGCGAGGCGAGCGACGCCGGCGGGCTGATGTTTTTCGGGTGGGCGCGTGATGGAGGCGATCTCAGGGTTGCCCATTTCTTCGCCACCCACGCGATGCATGCGGTGCCGCTGGCCGCGCTCTTGTGCGTACCCCTGTTCGGAGGCGCGGCGGTGGCGCCGGTAAGGGCGCTGGCGCTCGCCTATGCGGCGTTCGTCGGCTTTACAATGGTGCAGGCGCAGCTGGGTCAGCCGTTCCTTCCGGGACTTACGGCTCTTTTCCCATAGAACGGCGGGCTGGCAAAGCTATTGCGCGGCAGGGCTCGGCGGTTCTATCGTAGAAACACCGAGAGTAAAGGACGCCGCGCATGAACGTGATTTCCCGCCACCTCTGCGATCTCGGCCGCTTCGATGCCGATCCGGCCAAGTCCTACACGATCCCCGCCAACTACTATATCGACCCCGCCATCTATGAGCGCGAGAAGGAGTCGATCTTCTTCAAGGCGTGGAACTATGCCGCGCATGTGAGCCAGCTCGAAGCCGGCGGCGATTTCGTCACCCTGCGCATCGCCGACCAGAGCATCGTGGTGATGCGCGGCCAGGACGGCGTGCTGCGCGCCTTCTACAATGTCTGTTCGCACCGCGCCCATGAGCTGCTGCAGGGCTGCGGCCGCGCCAAGCTCATCACCTGCCCCTATCATGCCTGGACCTACCACACCGACGGGCGGTTGCGCTCCGCCGTGGGCCAGAAGCGGGTCGAGGGCTTCGCGGCCGGGGAATTTGCCCTGAAGCCGGTGCGGGTGGAGGAATATGCGGGCTTCGTGTTCGTGAACCTCGACCCTGATGCCCCGGCGCTGGCCACCCAGGCCAGCACCCTCGCGGCGGACATCAAGGGCTATTGCGCGGACGTTCCGGCGCTGAAATTCGCCCACCGCCTGACCTATGAGATCAAGGCCAACTGGAAGAACGTGGTCGACAACTTCCTCGAATGCTACCACTGCTCGATCGCCCATCCGGCCTTCGTCGATCTCGTCGACATCAAGAACTACAAGACCGAAACCTTCGATATCTATTCGAGCCATATCTCGCCCGCCGGCCGGGCGGACAACACCGCCTACCGCATTCCCGACGGCCCGTCGTCGAACTTCGCCGCCTGGTGGCTGTGGCCCAACGTGACCTTCAACGTGTTTCCGGGGGCCGCCAACATCACGGTCCTGCACATCCAGCCCACCGGCCCCGAGACCACGCTCGAGCATTTCGATTTCTTCTTCGCCTCCAGCACGCCGACGGCGGATGAGCGCCAGGCCATCGACTATCTCGACAAGGTGCTGCAGCCAGAGGATATCGGGCTTGTCGAAAGCGTGCAGCGCGGGCTTCATTCGCGCGGCTACAACCAGGGCCGGCTGATGGTGGACAAGGACCGCAGCTATAATTCCGAACACGGGCTTCACCATTTCCACGCGCTGGTGCTGAAGAGCCTCGGCGATCTTTAGTCCGCAGCCGTCTGGCTTGCGTCAGCGGCCGCCAAGGAGTGTGCGATGGAAAGACGCGATGCGATGATCACCATGGCGGCGGCGGCGTCCGGCGCGGCGCTTGGCTCGGGCCTTGCCGGCGCCCAGGCGGCCGCGCCCAGCGAGGGAAATGCCGTGGTCAATATCGCGCCGCCCGATCCCAACGCGTTCATTCCCGGGCGCTTCGCCGGCAAGACCTTCATCGTCACCGGCTCGGCGCGCGGCATGGGCGCCGGCGCGGCGCTCCGCCTGGCGCGCGAGGGCGCCAATGTGGTGGGCGTCGACTGGCTCAGGGACCTCGGCGAGGAAACCGCGGCCCAGGTGCGCCAGGCCGGCGGCCGCATGGTGTTCGTGCATGGCGATATCGGCGAGGCCGCCACTGGCGAGGCGGCGGTCGAAGCGGCGGCGGCCAATTTCGGCGGGCTTGACGGCGCCATCAACAATGCCGGGGTGATGGACGGCGTCTATTCCGGCGAGCCGCCGGATTTCGAGGCCCAGCGCCCACTCGTCTTCGCGCCGATCCATGAGGCGACCGAGGAATACTGGACGAAAGTCTTCCGCACCAATGCAACCGGCACCTTTCTCACGCTGCGCGCCCAGCTGCGGTTTCTGGTCAAGCAGCGGCGCGGCGGGGCGATCGTCAATGTCGGCTCCATCGCCGGCATGACCGGGCTTGCCGGCAACCCCGCCTATGTGGCGAGCAAGCACGCCCTGAACGGGCTCACCCGCAACGCGGCGATCGATTATGCGCCCTATGGCATCCGGGTGAATTCGGTGAACATGGCGGCGACCGACACCCCGATGGTGGCCCGCGCAGGAGCGCTGGTCGCGGCTTCGATGAAGGTTGCGCAGGGACCGGCGATGGGCAGCATCAAGACCAACAGCATCCTGTCCTACACCGCCACCGATCACCGCCCGGCAACGGTCGCCGAGCAGGTTGGCATGATGCTCTTCCTGCTTTCCGACGAGGCGGCGAACTTCACTGGCGCAATCTTTGCCACCGATGGCGGCTGGACGGCTTATTAGAGAAAGTGCCGGTCTGACTGAATCGCGCGGTACAGTGGCCGCGGACGTCCAGGCCGCGCCGCTTCAAAGAGACCGTTTCTTGCTCAACTGAAGGTCAATGCCTTGAACGCCCTGGTCTGCGCGGTGAGCGCGGTCTCGACCGGCAGCCGCTCCATCGACGAGGCGCCGTAGAAGCCGTGGCAGTTGCGGGTGTTGCGGAAGATGAACTCCGCATCAGCCGGCATTGACACCGGGCCGCCATGCACGATGACGATCGCCTCCTTGTTGACCCTGAGCGCCGCCTCCGCCCATTCATCGACCAGTGCTGGGCAATCGGCGAGCTTCAGCGCCGTCCTGGAGCCGATGCTGCCGCCGGTGGTGAGGCCCAGATGGCAGACGATGATGTCCGCCCCGGCCGCCGCCATCGCCGCGGCCTCGCCGGCATTGAACACGTAAGGGGTGGTCAGCATGTCCTTGTCATGGGCGAGCCGGATCATGTCCACCTCGAGCCCGTAGGACATGCCGGTCTCCTCCAGATTGGCGCGCAGGATACCGTCAATGAGGCCCACGGTTGGGAAGTTCTGCACGCCGGAGAAACCCAGCGCCTTCAGGTCATCGAGGAACTTGTCGAAGATGCAGAACGGGTCAGTGCCGTTGACACCGGCCAGCACCGGCGTTCGTTTGGTGACGGGCAGCACTTCGCGCGCCATCTCCATCACGATGTCATTGGCATTGCCATAGGCGAGAATGCCGGAGAGCGAGCCGCGCCCGGCCATGCGGTAGCGGCCCGAATTATAGATGACGATCAGGTCGATGCCGCCCTCTTCCTCGCATTTGGCGGAAAGCCCGGTGCCGGCCCCGCCGCCGATGATCGGGATGCGGCGGCGCTTCATGTCCTGGAACCTGGCGACAAGGGCCTGTCGTTCGAAACGGGGCATAGGGGGGTCCTCAACTGGTGGCGGGGGCAAGGCCCAGAATGGCGCGGGCTTCGGCGGCGCTTGCCGGGTGGCGGTCATGGCTGGCGCAGAGTGCGGCGAGGCGGGCCACCAGTTCGGCGTTGGAGGCGGCAAGGCGGCTCGCGTCCCAGCGGACATTGTCCTCAAGCCCCGTGCGGCAATGGCCGCCGCGTTCGAGGCACCAGCGGTTGACCTCCAGCTGGTGGCGGCCGATGCCCGCCGCGACCCAGGTCGATTCCGGGGCCAGCCGCGTCACTTCATCGACCATGAAATCGAAGGCCTGGCGCACCGCCGGCATGGCGTTCTTAACCCCCATCACGAATTGCACGTGCAGGGGCCGCCGCAACAGGCCCTCATCGGCGAGCGCCAGCGCCTGATAGAGCATCGAGAGATCGAACACCTCGATCTCCGGCTTGACGTTGTGGTCCAGCATTTTCCGCGCCAGAAAGCGGATGAGCTCCGGCGGATTTTCATAGATGATGCTGGGGAAGTTGCAGGAGCCCGTCGAGAGCGAGGCCATGTCGCAGCCCAGGTGCAGCATGCCGCCGCGCGCCGTGCCCTGGCCGGAGCGGCCGCCGGTCGAGAACTGCACGATCATGCCCGGGCAATGGCGGCGCAGGCCTTCGAGCAGCCTGGCGAAACGCTCCGGGTCGGAGGTCGGCGTCTGATCGTCGTTCCTCACATGCACATGGGCGATGCTGGCCCCGGCCTCGAAGGCGGCATGGGTCGATTCCACCTGTTCGGAAACGGTGATCGGCACCGCGGGGTTATGCTCCTTGCGCGGAACCGAACCGGTGATCGCCACCGTGATGATGCAGGGCGTGGTCATGCCTTCGCCTCATAAAGCAAGACCGTGGCCGATACCACGGGGAGCCGTATCGCCGGCGAAAGGCGGTTTCCAGGACCAGCGGGCGGCGGCGGCGCCCGCAACAACGGACATGAACGCGGCATCCGTATCTTTACCAACAGTGTAATGCACGCTTCCGCGGACGCGGCACCCGCGGGTTTTGATCGCTTCTCGGCGCGGCCGGGGAGATTGGCCAAACGCCGGCTCTATGCCGCCCACAAAGTCCTTGCATCCGGACGCCTGCTGGCGTTCAACTTGCCATCACGACTGGGTTATAAAGGCCAGACCCCCGATGACCTCGCTGTTGCCGCTGTCCCGCGCCATTGACCGGCTGAGCCAGTATGCGGCGGCGGTTGCGGCGGTGTTCGGTTTTCTGAGCTGCTTCATCAGCGCCGCCAATGCGGTATCCCGCTATCTGTTCGACGCCTCGTCCAATGCCTGGCTGGAAATCCAGTGGCAGCTTTTCGCCGCCACTTTCCTGCTCGGCGCCGCCTGGGTTCTCAAGCTCAACGAGCATGTGCGGGTTGATCTCATCTACAGCGGCCTTTCGCCCCGGGGAAGGCTGAAGGTCGATATCTTCGGCTTTCTGTTCTTCTTCTTCCCCTTCTGCATCCTGATGCTGGACATGACGGTGCCGTGGTTCTTGCGGAGCTACTGGTCCGGGGAGGGGTCGGCCAATGCCGGCGGCCTGCCGGTCTGGCCGGTGAAGGCCCTGCTGCCGGTTGGTTTCGCATTGTTGCTGCTCCAGGGCCTATCCGAATTCATCAAGCGCATCGCGGCGCTGCGCGGCGTCACCGGCCTCGTCGCCGGCTACGAGAAGCCCCTGCAATGATGGCGGAGGCTGCCCATGCTTGACTATGGCCTGCTGGCGCCCGCCATGTTCGCGGGCCTCATCATCTTCCTGCTGGTGGGCTTTCCGGTGGCCTTTTCGCTGGCCACGCTCGGATTGTTCTTCAGCTTCATCGCCATCGAGACCGGCTATTTCGGGGTTGAGTTCCTGCAGGCCCTGCCGGCGCGCGTCTTCGGCCTCATGTCGAATGAGCTGTTGCTGGCCATTCCGTTCTTCACCCTGATGGGCGTGGTGCTGGAGAAGTCCGGCCTCGCCGAGGATTTGATGGAAGGCTTCGGGCAACTGTTCGGCCCGGTGCCGGGCGGGCTTGCCCAGGCGGTGATCTATGTCGGCGCCATCCTCGGCGCCATCACCGGCACGGTGGCGGCGAGCGTCATCGCCATTGGCATGATCGCCATCCCGATCATGATGCGCTACGGCTATGACATGAAGATCGGCACCGGCGTCATCGCCGCTTCCGGCACCATCACCCAGGTGATTCCACCATCGCTGGTGCTGATCGTGCTGGCCTTCCAGCTGGGCGTGCCGGTGGGCGACATGTATCTCGGCGCCATCGGGCCGTCGATCGCCCAGGTGCTGCTGTTCTCGGGCTTCATCGCGCTGGTGTCGCTGTTGCAGCCGCACCGGGTGCCGGCGCTGCCGCCCGAGGCCCGGACGCTGAAGGGCTTCGCCCTTTGGTCCAAGGTGGCCTGGGGCATGGTGCCGTCGCTCGTCCTCATCTTCCTCGTGCTCGGCACCATCTTCATGGGCATCGCCTCGCCGACCGAGGCCGGCGCCATGGGCTCGATGGGCGCCATCATTCTGGCCATCGCGCATCGCCGCTTCACCCGCAAGATGCTGTGGGAATCGATGGACGGCACCATGCGCATCACCGCCATGGTGATCTTCATCCTGATCGGCGCCACGGTGTTCAGCCTGGTGTTCCAGGGCGTCAATGGCGGCAAATGGATCGAGCATCTGCTGAGCCACATTCCCGGCGGCCGCCTCGGCTTCCTGATCTTCGTCAACGTCTTCGTGTTCTTCATCGCCTTCTTCCTCGATTTCTTCGAGATCGTGTTCATCATCGTGCCGCTGCTGATTCCCACGGCGGTGGCGCTTGACATCGACCTTGTGTGGCTGGGCGTTCTCCTGTGCGTGAACATGCAGACGGCCTTCATGCACCCGCCCTTCGGCTTCGCGCTGTTCTATCTGCGCGGCATCGCGCCGCCTGAAATCAAGAGCCGGGACATTTACCTGGGCTCCATTCCATGGATCATCCTGCAGCTCATCCTGGTGGCGCTGATCATCACCTTCCCGGCCATCGTCGATTACTGGATCGCGCCCGAAGCGGTCCTGAACGTCGCCGACGTGCAGCAGCAGCTTGACCAGATCCAGCTGCCCACCATAGAAACCCCGTCCATTAATCCGTAATCCGGGCCGGGCCGTATCCCGCCAATAACTTGCAAAATGGGAGGACTGACATGAAAAGACGTAATCTTCTGACCGCCGCCGCCACCGGCACGGTCGCTGCCGCGGCGCTTGCCGCCCCGGCCATCGCGCAATCGTCGCCCAAGCTCAGCTGGCGGCTCACCTCCGGCTTTCCCAAGGCGCTGGACACCATTTATGGCGCCGCCGAGGAATTCTCCAAGACCGTGGCTGAGGCCACCGACGGCAATTTCCAGATCCAGGTCTTCGCGGCGGGCGAAATCGTGCCGATGCCGGAAGCCGCCGACACGGTTGCCGCCGGCACCGTCGAGATGACGCACACGGCGAGCTATTATTATTGGGGCAAGAACCCGGTCTATGCGCTGGGCACCGCCGTGCCCTTCAGCCTCAATGCCCGCGGCATGAACGCCTGGTTCTACCATGGCGGCGGCATCGACATGATGAACGAGTTCTACCACAGCCAGAACCTGCACATGCTGCCGGGCGGCAACACCGGCGTCCAGATGGGCGGCTGGTGGCGCAAGGAAATCCACAGTGTCGCTGACCTGCAGGGCGTCAAGATGCGCATCGGCGGCATGGGCGGCAAGGTGATGGAGGCGCTCGGCGTGGTGCCGCAGCAGATTCCGGGCGGCGAGATCTATCCCTCGCTGGAGCGCGGCGCCATCGACGCGGCCGAATGGGTGGGGCCTTATGACGACCAGAAGCTCGGCCTCAACAAGGTGGCCCAGTTCTATTACTACCCCGGCTTCTGGGAAGGCGGCCCGGCGCTCAACTTCATGATCAACCTCGCCAAGTGGAACGAGTTGCCGAAGAATTACCAGGCCATCGTGTCGGCGGCGGCCGCCACCGCCAACCTGTCGATGCTGGCGAAGTATGACGCCCGCAACCCGCAGGCCCTGAAATCGCTGATCGGCGGCGGCGCCCAGCTTCGCCCCTATCCGGATGACGTGATGGCCAAGGCCTATGAGGCGGCGAACGCCCTCTATGCGAAGATCTCGGCTGAGAACCCGGAGTTCAAGAAGATCCTGGAAAGCCAGTTCGCGTTCCGAAACGAAGCCAATCTGTGGAACCAGGTGGCGGAACTCACCTTCGACGTGTTCATGATCCGCAACCGCCCGAAAGGCTGATCAACGCCGCAGCGGGGGCCGGCGCCGTTACTTCAGGCCGGTTTCTGCGATTTCGACTGACGACATCTAACGTCCCCCGGGTCTTGTTGCCCCGGGGGGCTTTCATTGATGGAAGCCGTATTCTTCTGGCCAGGGCACTGCGCGCTGGACCATGATTGTGATCGGTCCCGCGAGGGCGCCATGCCGAAATTCGCCGCCAACCTGTCGATGATGTTCACCGAATGGAGCCTGCTTGACCGTTTCGCGGCCGCCGCCGACCACGGCTTCCAGGCCGTCGAAATCCTGTTTCCCTATGCCCATGCGCCAGACGAGATCGCCCGGCGGCTTGAGGATGCGAAGCTTGCGCTGGCGCTGTTCAACCTGCCGCCCGGCAACTGGGAGGCGGGTGAGCGCGGGCTGGCTGCCGTCCCCGGGCGAGAGGCGGCGTTCCAGGCGGGGCTGCAAACCGCCCTGCCCTATGCCGAGGCCTGCGCCGTCAAGCGCCTGCATCTGATGAGCGGGCACGGCGAGCGGGCCGACCCGAAGGCCCGCGAAGCCTATGTCAACGCCATCCGCCACGCCTGCGCCGTTACCGCGCCGCGCGGCATCGACATTCTGATCGAGCCGATCAACGGTCGTGATATGCCGGGCTATTTCCTGAACGACTTCGGCTACGCCGCGGAACTCATCCGCACCCTGGGCCTTCCGAACCTCAGGCTGCAATACGACATCTACCACCGCCAGATCCTGCATGGCGATGTGCTGCGGAGCCTCGAAGCTCTGCTGCCGCTGATCGGCCATGTGCAGACATCCTCGGTGCCAAACCGCCACGAGCCGGGAACGGGCGAACTCGATGACGCGCGGATTTTCCGCCATCTCGACGAGATCGGTTATGAGGGTTTCGTAGGCTGCGAATACCGCCCGGCGGGCGGAACGCTGGACGGTCTGTCGTGGATGAAGGCGGTTTGAGGCTCAGCCAAGCCTTGTGTGCACCGCCGCACTGTCCACGAGTTCGTCGAGCAGCGCCATGGTGGCCGCGCCGGAACTGGCGAAGGGGTCGAGCTCGGCGCGCACATGGTATTTGAGCAGCAGGCCGGGGTTGACCTTGGAAAGATCGACGCGGCCCATCGTCCAGTTCGAGAACTTGCGCTCGCGGATTTCCTCGAACACCAGAAGCCGCACATTGGCATGGCGCTGGTCCCGCACGATGGAATTATAGAGATCGCAGACCTCGTCGCGGCTGCCTTCCAGCACCTGGATGAAGACATCGCCACTGTGGCAGAGAATGCCGGTGATGCCGCGCGCCGGATTGTTGATCCGTGAGCTTTCGAGAATGTCCTCGATCATCGCGTTGGAGAGGTTCGAGGCAGCGCGGCTTGCGTAGACACAGCGGACCATCATGCTGGTAATCAGTCCTTCAAATTGACAAGCGAGAGGAATTCGCGGCGCAGCGACGGGTTCTTGAGGAAAGCGCCGCGCATCACGCTGTTCACCATCTTGGCGCCGGTGTCCTTGACGCCGCGCCAGTGCATGCAGAAGTGATCCGCCTCCATGACCACGGCGAGCCCGTCGGGCGCCACCTTGCTCATCAGCAGATCGGCCACCTGGGCGATGGCTTCCTCCTGAATCTGGGGCCGCGACATGATCCATTCGGCGAGGCGCGCATATTTCGAGAGTCCGATCAGGTTGGAATGCTCGTTCGGCAACAGGCCGATCCACAGCCGGCCCATGATCGGGCAGAAATGGTGGCTGCAGGCGCTGCGCACGGTGATCGGGCCGACGATCATCAGCTCGTTCAGATATTCGGCATTGGGAAATTCGGTAACCGGCGGCGGCGCCACATAGCGGCCGCGGAACACCTCGTTCAGATACATCTTGGCCACCCGCCGGGCGGTGTCCGGGGTGTTGTGATCATGCTCGACATCGATGACCAGGCTTTCGAGCACGCCCTTCATCTTGCCCGCCACCTCTTCAAGCAACGCGTCCATCTCGCCCGGCTCGATGAAGGCCGCGATGTTGTCGTTGGCGTGATAGCGCTTCTTGGCCGCCTCGATGCGCGCGCGGATGCGCGCCGAAACCGGACCGGCCTTGCCTTCAGGCGCATTCGCGGGTGGTTTGTCCATCGCCATTACTTAGCAGCGCCGTCCCGCCGATACAACCGTTCCGGCCTCAGGCGGCAATGCCGCGCGTCAGGAACAGGCTGTAGGGATCGGGGCGGTAGCCGCCAAACGGCCCGCATTCGGTAAAACCATGCGCCTTGTAAAGCGCCACCGCGGGCGCAAAGTAAGCGAAGGAGCCAGTTTCAAGACTCAGGCGCCTGAGGCCCCGCGTCCGCGATGTTGCGATGATATGGCGCAGGATCGCGCCGCCCACGCCGCGGCGGCGCGCGCTTTCCGCGGTGTGCATGGACTTCACTTCGCCATGCGTGCCGTCAAGCGGTTTCATGGCGCCAATACCCAGCAGCGTCTCGCCCTCCCATGCCGCCCAGAAATCAATGCCGGGCGCTGCGAGCTTATCGAGGCTGAACACATGGCAGCTGCCCGGCGGGGTCACCTCATGGCATTTGTCGTAATGATGGCGCAGCAGCGCCACGATGCGCCGGTCTGTCAGATCGCCGCGGATGATCTCCATGTCACACCATGAACAGAAGATATCTGGCGCCGGATTCCGCCGGCGTCTCGAACAGGCTTTCGCCATGCAACCGGTAGCGCAGGCAATCGCCTCGCGAGAGGCGATGGCGAATACCGTCCACGGTCAGCATCAAGGCGCCATCGCGCATCACCAGATGATGGTCGAGGCCGGGGCGCGGCGGGCGGTCATAGGCGATGCGGGTTCCGGGATTGAGGTCGACTTCGATAACTTCTCCGGCAAGGCCCGGCGCGGGTGGCGAGACGGCAAGGCGATGATAACCGGTCTCGGGGTCTGTCCAGGCCATCTGTTCATCGCGGCGGATGAGCGGCGTGAAGCCCTCCTCCACCAGGATCATGAGCCGCGACAGGGTGAGGCCAAAGGCAGCGCAGACCCGGCACAGCACGGCAGCGGTGGGGCTGACCTCGCCGTTCTCGATACGCGACAGGCTGGCGCGGCTGACCCCGCTCCGGCGGGCCAGTTCCTCCAGCGGCCACTGCCGTTCGCCGCGCAAGGCCCGGATCTGTTCAGCAATACGGCGTTCAACCGTCACTTGTTCCATATTTGAAATAACATCCCAAATACGGGACAAATCAATATGCCAAAAGGACTCTGGCTGATTCCCTTCTTGCACTGTAACGCTCAATCTGCCATAAGCAGATAGGACAGGGACACTGTCCTTTCGCGGCGATTAACAAGGTATGTGGACTCCCGGATGACCCGGAATACGGCCACCAAGACCCTGAGCGCAACGGCCAAAACGGCCGGCGCCGCCGCATGCCTGCCCCCGGCGGCGCGCCGCAAACGCACCTAACGGGCGAAGGGCTCAAAGGGCAGGATGCCCGGGAGTTCGATCGCCTGAACCGGTCCGGCAGCCGAGCCAAGGCTGCCCAGCCCGGCCAGATCGGCACCCCGCGCATCATATAAGAACGGCAATACCGGCCTCCGGCAGCGGAAGCCGGTGCGGCGACAAGGGTTGAGGAAGACGCAAGGAGTATCGGCCATGACCATCCAGTACCGGCCTGAAGGACTTCCCGAGGCGCATGGGCTTTACGACCCGCGCAACGAGCACGATGCCTGCGGCATCGGGCTGATCGCCGACATCCACAACCGCAAGAGCCATCGCATGATTGCCGATGGCCTGTCGATCCTCAAGAACCTCGAGCACCGCGGCGCGGTGGGCGCCGACCCCAAGGCTGGCGACGGCGCCGGCCTGTTGCTGCAGATCCCGCATGATTTCTTCGTGGAAGAGGCCGCGCGCCTTGGCTTCGAGCTTCCCGGCCCTGGCCATTATGGCGTCGGCCAGCTGTTCATGCCGCGCGAGCCCGTCTACCGCCAGGACATCGAGCGCATCTGGTGGGAAACCACCCGCGAGGAAGGCCTCAAGGTTCTGGGCTGGCGCGACGTTCCGGTCGATTCCTCCGTACTCGGATATTCGGTGAAGGGCACGGAGCCCGTACACCGCCAGGTGTTCATCGGGCGCGGGCCCACCATCCGCGACGAGGCGCATTTCGAGCGCAAGCTGTTCGTCTGCCGCAAGGTGGTCTCGAACCGCGTGCTCGATGTGCTTGGCCAGCGCGCCAGGACCTATTACCCGGTGTCGGTTTCGGCGCGCACCCTCGTCTACAAGGGCCTCGTCCTGGGCAAGGACCTCGGCGCCTATTACCGCGACCTGGAGGACGAGCGGCTTCAATCCGCCTTCGCCATGGTGCACCAGCGCTTCTCCACCAACACCTTTCCCAGCTGGCCGCTCGCCCACCCCTACCGCTTCGTCTGCCACAACGGCGAGATCAACACGGTGCGCGGCAACTATAACTGGATGGCGGCGCGCCAGGCCAACATGCGCTCCGACATTCTGGGCGAGGACCTCTCCAAGCTGTGGCCGATTTCCTATGAAGGCCAGTCGGACACCGCCTGCTTCGACAACGCGCTCGAATTCCTGACCATGGGCGGCTATTCGCTGCCGCATGCCATGATGATGCTGATCCCCGAGGCCTGGGCGGGCAACCCGCTGATGGACGAGGACCGCCGCGCCTTCTACGAATACCACGCCGCGCTGATGGAGCCGTGGGACGGCCCCGCCGCCATGGTGTTCACCGACGGCCGCATGATCGGCGCCACGCTGGACCGCAACGGCTTGCGCCCCTCGCGCTACCTGACCAGCGCGGATGGCCGCATCCTGCTCGCCTCCGAAATGGGCTGCCTGCAGTTCGCCGAGGAGAACATTACCCACAAGTGGCGGCTGCAGCCCGGCAAGATGCTGCTGATCGACCTCGAGCAAAAGCGCATCATCGCCGACGAGGAGTTGAAGAGGGAACTCGCTGCCGCCCACCCCTACAAGGACTGGCTGAAGCGCACCCAGATCGTGCTCAAGGACCTGCCCGCCCCAAAGACCAGGCGCGCCAGGTCCACCGTGGCCCTGCTCGACCGCCAGCAGGCCTTCGGCTACACCCAGGAAGACCTCAAGATCCTGATGGCGCCGATGGCCCAGACCGGACAGGAGGCTGTGGGATCGATGGGCAATGACGCGCCGATCTCGGCGCTGTCCGACCGGCCCAAGCTGCTCGACACCTATTTCAAGCAGAACTTCGCGCAGGTGACGAACCCGCCCATCGACCCGATCCGCGAGGAGCTGGTGATGTCGCTCGTGTCGTTCATCGGGCCCCGGCCCAACCTGCTCGATCTCAAGGGCACCTCGGCGCATATGCGGCTCGAGGTGGCGCAGCCCATCCTCACCAATGACGACCTCGAGCGCATCCGCACCATCGGCGCGGTGGCCGACAATCCATTCCGCACCGCCACCATCGACATCACCTATGATGTGGCCAACGGACACCAATACATGGAAGCCGCTCTCGATTCGGTGTGCGCTCTCGCCGAACGCGCGGTGAAGGACGGCTACAACATCATCATCCTGTCGGACCGCGCGGTTTCCGCCGAGCGGGTGCCGATCCCGTCGCTGCTCGCCACCTCGGCCACCCATCACCACCTGATCCGCAAGGGCCTGCGCACCTCGGTGGGACTTGTCGTCGAAACCGGCGAGGCCCGCGAAGTGCATCAGTTCTGCGTGCTGGCCGGCTATGGCGCCGAGGCCATCAACCCCTATCTCGCCTTCGAGACGCTGGAAGACATGCTGCCGACGCTCGAGGAGAAGATCACCGCCTACGAGGCGCAGAAGCGCTACATCAAGGCCATCGACAAGGGCATTCTCAAGGTGATGTCCAAGATGGGCATCTCCACCTACCAGTCCTATTGCGGCGCGCAGATCTTTGACGCGGTCGGGCTTTCCTCCGATTTCGTAAGCAAGTATTTCACCGGCACCTCTTCGCAGATCGAGGGCGTGGGGCTGCTCGAAATCGCCGAGGAGGCGTTCCGCCGCCATGAGGATGCCTTCGGCGAAAACCCCGTGTTCCGCGCCGCGCTCGACGTGGGCGGCGATTATGCCCAGCGCATCCGCGGCGAGGCGCATGTGTGGAACGCCGAGACCATCACCAACCTCCAGCACGCGGTGCGCGGCAACGCCAGGGACAAGTATCAGGCCTTCGCCAGGCTGGTGAACGAGCAGTCCGAGCGGCTGAAGACCATGCGCGGCCTGTTCCGCATCAGGTCAGCCGAGGAGATGGGGCGCAAGCCCATCGATGTGAGCGAGGTGGAGCCCGCTGCCGCCATCGTCAAGCGCTTCGCAACGGGCGCCATGTCCTTCGGCTCGATCAGCCGCGAGGCGCACACCACGCTGGCGATCGCCATGAACCGCATCGGCGGCAAGTCCAACACCGGCGAGGGCGGCGAGGAAGCGGACCGCTTCAAGCCGCTGCCCAACGGCGATTCGATGCGTTCGGCCATCAAGCAGGTGGCGTCGGGCCGCTTCGGGGTAACGGCGGAGTATCTCGTCAACTCCGACATGATGCAGATCAAGATGGCGCAGGGGGCAAAGCCCGGCGAGGGCGGCCAGCTTCCCGGCCACAAGGTTGACGCCACCATCGCCAAGGTGCGCCATTCGACGCCGGGCGTGGGCCTGATCTCGCCGCCGCCGCACCATGACATCTATTCGATCGAGGACCTGGCGCAGCTGATCTTCGACCTGAAGAACGTCAATCCGGCCGGCCAGGTTTCGGTGAAGCTCGTCTCCGAAGTGGGTGTGGGCACCGTGGCGGCGGGCGTGTCCAAGGCACATGCCGACCACGTGACGATCTCGGGCTATGAGGGCGGCACCGGCGCATCGCCGCTGACCTCGATCAAGCATGCGGGCCTGCCCTGGGAGATCGGCCTTGCCGAAACCCAGCAGACGCTGGTTGCCAATGACCTGCGCGGGCGCATCGCGGTGCAGGCCGACGGCGGCATCCGCACGGGGAGCGACGGGGTGATCGCGGCCTTGCTCGGCGCCGACGAGATCGGCTTTGCCACCGCGCCGCTGATCGCGGCCGGCTGCATCATGATGCGGAAGTGCCATCTGAACACTTGCCCGGTGGGTGTGGCCACCCAGGACCCCGAGCTCCGCAAGCGCTTCAAGGGCGAGCCCGAGCATGTGATCAATTATTTCTTCTTCGTCGCCGAGGAAGTGCGCGAGCAGCTGGCGGCCATGGGGCTCAAGAACTTCGACGAACTCATCGGCGAGACGCAGTGGCTCGACCAGTCAATGGCGATTGCCCACTGGAAGGCGCGCGGCCTCGATTTCAGCCGTATCTTCGCCAAGCCCGATGTGGTGGGCCCGGTCCCCACCCGCAAGGTGACGGCGCAGGACCACGGCATCGATCGCGTGCTCGACCGCAAGCTGATCGCCGCCGCCGAGCCGGCGCTGGCGCGCGGGGAAGCTGTGAGGATCGAGACGGAGATCCACAACTATGACCGCACGGCGGGCGCCATGCTGTCCGGCGAGGTGGCCAAGCGCTATGGCCATGCCGGGCTTCCCGAAGACACCATTATGGTGAAGCTCCGCGGCATCGCCGGCCAGAGCTTCGGGGCCTGGGCGGCGCGCGGCGTCACCCTTGAGCTCACCGGCGAGGCCAATGACTATGCCGGCAAGGGCCTGTCGGGCGGCAAGCTCATCGTGCGCCCGCATGACAAGATCGGCTTCGTGCCCGAGCGCTCGATTATCGTCGGCAACACCGTGCTCTATGGCGCGATCACCGGCGAGTGCTATTTCCGCGGCGTGGCGGGCGAGCGTTTCGCGGTCAGGAATTCCGGCGCCGTGGCGGTGGTCGAAGGCGTTGGCGACCATGGCTGCGAATACATGACCGGCGGCTGCGTGCTGGTGATCGGCGAGACCGGGCGCAACTTCGCGGCCGGCATGTCCGGCGGCGTTGCCTATGTGCTGGACGAGGGCGGCGATTTCGCCAAGCGCTGCAACCTGGCCATGGTCGACCTGCAGCCGGTTCCGGCCGAGGAGGCGACCCGCGAGAAGCTGCACCACGCGGCGGGCGACCTGCACAACCATGGTCTGGTCGACGTCACCTCGCACATGGACCGGCGCGACGCCGAGCGCGTGTGGGAGCTGTTGTCGCGGCACCTGCGCTACACGGGCTCATCGCGCGCCCGGACGATCCTTGACAACTGGGCCAGCTTCCTGCCGAAATTCGTGAAGGTGATGCCGGTGGAATATGCCCGCGCGCTTCAGGAGCTGGAAGCCGCGCAGAAGCACAGCGACGGCATGACGATCGGCGTCAAGAGGAGTGCGTGAGATGGGCAAGGTAACGGGTTTCCTCGAGATCGAGCGGCAGGACCGGAAATACACCCCGGCCGCTGACCGTGTGCGCAATTACAAGGAATTCGTGATTCCGCTTTCCGAAGAAAGCGTGAAGAGCCAGGCGGCGCGCTGCATGAATTGCGGCATTCCCTATTGCCACAACGGCTGCCCGGTGAACAACCAGATCCCGGACTGGAACGACCTCGTCTATCTCGGCGACTGGGAGGAGGCCTCGCGCAATCTCCATTCGACCAATAATTTTCCGGAATTCACGGGCCGCGTTTGCCCCGCGCCCTGCGAGGCCTCCTGCACGCTGAACCTCGAGGATACGCCGGTCACCATCAAGACCATCGAATGCGCGATCGTCGACAAGGCCTGGGAGAACGGCTGGATCAAGCCCGAGTCCTACCGCGGCAAGACCGGCAAGAAAGTGGCGGTGATCGGCTCCGGCCCGGCTGGCCTTGCCGCCGCCCAGCAGCTGGCGCGCGCCGGCCACAACGTGCATGTGTTCGAGAAGAACGGCAAGGCCGGCGGCCTCCTTCGCTACGGCATCCCCGATTTCAAGATGCAAAAGCACCTGATCGACCGCCGCCTCGCGGTGATGGAGGCGGAAGGCGTTACCTTCCACTACGGCGTCAACATCGGCGTCACCCAGGATGCCCGGCAGATCGCCGACAGTTTCGACGCAGTGGTGCTGGCGGGAGGCTCCGAGAAGCCGCGCGACCTGCCGATCCCGGGCCGCGACCTCGCCGGCATTCACTTCGCCATGGACTTCCTGCCGCAGCAGAACCGCCGCGTTTCCAAGGAGCCGCCACTCGACAACCGCCCGGTTCTGGCGGCGGAGAAGCACGTGGTGGTGATCGGCGGCGGCGACACGGGCTCCGACTGCATTGGAACCTCGGTTCGCCAGGGCGCGCTCTCGGTGACCCAGCTCGAAGTGATGCCAAAGCCGCCCGAGACGGAAAACAAGCTTCTCACCTGGCCGAACTGGCCGCTCAAGCTGCGCACGTCGTCCTCGCACATGGAAGGCGCGGAACGCGATTTCTCGGTGATGACCAAGGCGTTCTCCGGCGAAAATGGCGAAGTGAAAAAGCTTCACTGCGTGAAGGTCGATGCCGCCATGAAGGAAGTGCCGGGCAGCGATTTCGAGATCAAGGCCGATCTGGTGCTGCTGGCCATGGGCTTCGTCCATCCGGTGCATGACGGCATGCTCAAGGCGCTGGGCGTCAAGCTCGACGGCCGCGGCAATGTCGAGGCCAATGTCGCGAACTACAAGACCTCAACGCCGAAGGTGTTCTCGGCGGGCGACATGCGCCGCGGCCAGTCGCTGGTGGTGTGGGCGATCCGCGAGGGCCGCCAGGCAGCCCGCGCCGTGGACGAGTATCTGATGGGCGAGACCACCCTGCCGCGCTGAAGCAGCCTGCGTCATTTCCAGGTCATGATTGCCGTTGCAGTGTCTCCTCAGTTTTCGTTGCAATGCCGGCCGGGAATCGCCTGACGGTCAGAGCAGAATGCCTCTTCATGGCGCTTCCATTGTCCTGTCCCGCTGACGGAGCGGCAGAAGGCATGGGAGACATGACGGGAAGAACGGCGGCCGCGCTTCACCGCCCGCGCCATTGGGGCACCGGGCAGTCATTCTTGTGAGTATCAAGCCGCGTAATGCTCATCATGCCAAGATCTGATCCGGGCGTCCTCCTGCCACCGCCACGAACAGGATTGCCGGGTCAAGCGGGCGATGATGAGAGTTTGCTGTCTGGAACACCTGCGTTCAATTGATCAGCCGATGCTCCAGAGCGGCACAAGTTGAGCTGAAATCAATCTCAAGTTTTATCCTCCTCGCGGGGAGGGATCAGCGGATGCGCGCGCCGCTTTCGGCATCGAACACAAACAGCCGGTCCCTGGTGAAGGAAACCCCGACCGCCTCACCCGTGGCGCCGGCAAAATCCTTTGACGCCTTCACGGTGAGCATGTCCTGGCCAGCCTTCACGGTAACCAGCGTGTGGTCGCCGATCAGTTCGACTGCATAGATTTCGGCGCTCAAATGGCCCTGGCCGGTGGCGGTGACGGCGCAATCCTCCGGCCTTGCCCCGAGAATGGCTTTGGCAATGCGCCCCGCCACCGGAACATCCACACCGCCGCCGCGGGTCTGGAACCGGGATCCGTCAAGCGCGCCGTGGACCACGTTCATGGGCGGCGAGCCGATGAATTGCGCCACGAACAGGTTGGCGGGATCATTGTAGATTTTCGCAGGCGTATCCAGCTGCTGCAAGACGCCCTTTTCGAGGATCGCCACGCGGTGCGCCAGCGTCATCGCCTCGATCTGGTCATGCGTCACATAGATGGTGGTTGTGCCAAGCTCCGACTGCATGTGCTTGAGTTCAGCCCGCATATGGCCGCGCAGCTTGGCGTCCAGGTTGGAAAGCGGCTCATCCATCAGGAACACCGAGGGCCGCCGCACCATGGCGCGCGCCAGCGCCACGCGCTGCCGCTGCCCGCCGGAAAGCTGGCGCGGATAGCGGTCCAGCAGCTGGTCGATCTGCACCTGGGCCGCCGCCTCGCGAATGGCTGTGTCCTGCTGGTCCTTCGGCACCTTGCGCACCTTGAGCGGAAAGCCGATGTTTTCCGCCACCGTCTTGTGCGGGTAAAGCGCGTAAGACTGGAACACCATCGAGACGTCACGATATTTGGGCAGTACCTCGGTGACGTCGCGGTCGCCGATCAGGATGCGGCCGGACGAGGCCGTCTCGAGCCCCGCAAGGATACGCAGCGCCGTGGTCTTGCCGGGGCCGGACGCCCCGAGCAGCACCAGAAACTCGCCGGGCGCCACTTGCAGCGAGAGCTCCTCCAGAACCCGCACCGGCCCGAAGGATTTCGCGATGCGGTCGAACGTGACGGGTACGCCTGCCGATGAAGCCATTGCCGAACCCCTGCCCCCTCTTCCCTAACCCTTGACCGCGCCCAGCAGCACACCCCGGGCAATGAAGCGCTGCAGGATGATGGCCATGATGATAACCGGAATGATCATGATGACGATAACGGCGCACATTTCCCACCACAGGATGCCTTTTTCGCCGGCGTTCTTGGCGGCCACCATGATCGGCATGGTCTGCGCCCTGGACGTGGAAAGGAAGACGGCGAAGAGATATTCGTTCCAGTTCAGGATCAGCGTGAGCAGCGTCGTGGCGGCCAGGCCCGGCCGGGTCAATGGCAGCACGATCTCCCAGAAGATGCCAAAGCGGCTGGAGCCATCGAGCTGGGCCGATTCCTCCAGTTCGATCGGCAGGCTGGCAAAGAAATCATGCATCAGCCACACCACGATCGGGAGGTTGGCCACCGCATAGACGATGATCAGCGCCAGATGCGAGTCGAGAAGCCCCACCGCCTGGAACATCATGTAGATGGGGATGATCACCACGATGGGCGGCAGGATGCGCTGCGAGATGATCCAGAACAGAATGTCGCCGTTGCCGAGCGTGGACTTGAAACGCTTGCCGAAGGCGCGGGCCAGCAAGAAGAACAGCGCCAGCGCCACGGCGGCGCTCACATACCACGGAATGCCGGCATAGCTTGTGGCGGCGATCATGGCGAGCGCCAGCAGGATGAAGACGATGACGTTGCCGAATTTCGGCTTGTATTGCACGCGCGCCAGCGCATAGGCCGCCATGCTGCCCACCGCCACGCAGAGCGCCGTCGAGGCGACGCCGATCACCAGCGAGTTGGTGAAGGCGAGGTAGGTCTTGCAGATTTGCGGCTCCATCGGACTGAGAGCAATCAACGGCGACACCAGGAAGGCGAAGGCGTTGTAAAAAAGCAGCACGACTTGCCGGCCCACCGAATAGAGATCGCAATTGGCATCCGCCGTGAGATGCACGCGCCAGGCATCGAGATTGGGTTGGAAATCAACGAAAGGAATATAGAACGGCCCCTGGTTGACGGCAGCGGCGTCCTTGAAGGCGGTGATCACCACCCAGTAGATCGGGAAAATCACGAACAGCGACCAGAAGGCGAGCAGGCCGTAGGCGACGATTTTCGCAACCGGCGACATCTTGCCAACCGATGGCGGCTCGAACAGCCTCTCCATGAGACTGCGGCCGGATTCTTCAAACTTGAGGGACGAAGCGCTCATTTGGCCTTCCTCAACTGACCGAGCACCACATAGTTGAAGAACGAGGCGCAGACCACGACGGTGAGGATGAGCAACAGATAGGCCACCGCGGCGGAGGAGCCCATGTCATTCGCCCGCCAGAGGAAATAGGAATGCAGCGTCATCGACTCGGTGGCAATGCCGGGGCCGCCGGAGGTCATGATATTGGGCAGATCGACGATCTTGAAGGCCTCGATCATGCGGATCAGGATGACGGTCACGGCCACCGGCACGATCTGCGGCCAGGTGATGTCGCGGAAGATCTGCACGCCCGACGCGCCATCGACTTGCGCGGCCTCGACCTGGTCGCGCGAGACGTTCTCGAGTGCGGCCAGCATGACGATGAAGATGAAGGGAATCCACTGCCAGGAATCGCCCAGGATCACGAACCAGCGGGCGGCCCAGGCATCCGTCGACCAGGCCCAGTCGCGCAGCCCGATGGCGTCCCATAATGGCTGCAGCGGGCCCTTGGTGATGTCCAGCACCATCTTGAAGGCATAGCCGACGCCCAGGGGCGTGATCATCAGCGGGATGAAGAACAGCACCCGGAAGAAATTTTTGCCCGAGATCGGCTGCGAGCAAAGAAAGGCAAGCCCGGTGCCGATCACGAACTGCACGGTGCAGCCGACCACCACATAGAACAGCGTGGTCATCAGCGTGCCCCAGGGATTGCCAGAGAGCAGCGTGGCGCCGAGGATAAAGCCGAGGAACACGAACATGGCCGCCGAAATCAGCCGGCCCGCCATGCCGATCCACGATGCGCCCTTGCGCCAGGACCGGTACAGCCACCACAGCGCCAGCGCCAGCGCCACGAAGGAAAACGCCCAGCCCAGCAGGCTGACATTGGCGAGCTTGCCGAGGAAATGCGCCTGCTCGTTGCCGGAGAACTGGGCGAGGAAATTGTCGAACCAGACGAAACGGAACCTGAGGCCGTTGGCGGTGAATTTCACCCGGCTCAGCGCGAAGACAATGGAATAGAAGGTGGGAAAGATCGCGAAGATCAGAATGAGGATGACAGCGGGCGCGATGAAGAAGGTGCGCGAATGGCGGTCAACCCATTCGCTCCAGCTGCCGGCCCCAAACGGGCCAGCCGGGGAATTCCCCGGCTGGTATGTCGTTTCAGCAGATGGCATTGCTGGCGCTTAGAGGCCGAGCGCCAGGGCCTGAGCCTTGATCTGCTCGTCGCGGCCGAAGTCTTCCGTGATCTTTTCCCAGCCCTCTTCGATGTTGGCGAGGGCCTCGTCCACGGTGATTTCGCCGGCCAGATAGCGGGCGAGTTCGGTGTCGAGCACGACGCCGGTGTACTGCTGGGCGCCGGGGATCTTCATGTCAGACGCCATGTTGGGGTTGTTCAGCGCGCCGTTGATGGCGCCGAGATAGTTCTCGGCGAGCTCCTTCGGCATGCCGGCCTTCACCCACAGATCGGTGCTGGCGAGCTGCGACAGGCGGTAGGGGTTGTAGCCGGTGGACCCGATGGTCACGTCCACGTTCGACTGCGCCGGCTGGTTCATGTAGGAGAGGAAGGCATAGGCTGCGGCCTTCTTCTTCTCGTCCGCCTTGGCGTTGATGGCGCCGGCCCAGCCACCGAAGGCGGCGAACGGCGCGTAGTTGATGCCGTCAATCGAGTTCGGCGCGTTCTCCTTGGTCACCGGCACGAGCTTGCCCGTGGCGCGGTCCAGCACTTCCTTCGATCCCACCGCCGAGACGGCGTAGATCTTGCCCTTGACCTTCTCGGCGTCGGCATCGAGCTGCAGCGTGCCCGGATCGCCCCACTCGATGAGCAGGCCGCAACGGCCAGCCTTGAACACCGCGCGGGTATCGCCGATGTCCATGTTCAACTCTTCCGGCGGACCATACTTGCCGGTTTCCTTGTAGATCTCGAAGGCCTTCTTCCAGGCTTCGTTGTTGATCAGCGGCTTCATCGTGGCGTTGTCGAAATGGAAGCCCTGCGCCGTTCCCTGGGTCTGCACCAGTGACGAGGCGATCGTCTGGATGGCGAAATAGGACTGGGCGTTGCGCTTCTTGAAGATGCAAGAGCCGTAGTCCGCCTCGCCGTCGCCATTCATGTCCTGGCCATGGATCTTGGCGGCGATGTCGATGTAGTCCTGCCAGGTCTTGGGCGGCTGCAGGCCGGCCTTTTCCAGCACATCGGTGCGGTAATAGACCATCTGGAAGTCGCCATCGACCATGAGGAGCTTGGTCTTGCCGCCGATCTTCTGGCCGAACTCGCGGAAATAGGGCGCGATGTCAGCCATCTCGATCTTGGTGTCCTTGGCGACATGCGGGTCGAGGTCCTCCAGGAGGCCCGCCGCGTCGAGCTCGACGCCCCAGCCGGCGGCGAACACGCCCATGTCGATGGAGTTGGTGCCCGTCGTCCAGTCATTCTGGATCTTCGGGAAGATTTCCGCGAATGGCACTTCGTTGACGACGATCTTGGCGCCCGTCAGCTTCTCGAAATCAGCGCCGCGTTCCTTCAGCGGGCCGGCGATGACCGGGCCCGGACGCGTGAGAATGTTGACGGTGACGCCGTCAAACTCGCCGGCGCTGGCCGTTGCCGAAACCCCGGCCAAGGCAACAGCAGAGACGACGGCCATGGCGGCCGCCTTCATGATCTTCATTGGACTTCCTCCCTTTGGGTACAAAAAACAACTTATCTTCCGGAACCGGATTGGCACCGGCTTGATGCTTACTGTAGCCAAGTTTTCGAAGCTTGCAAGCCCGTCACGGCCGCCGGGCCTCTTGACGAGACGGTTGCGGGCGCGGCGGCCGGGGACTAATCTCATTCTGCAATCTTACAGGAGGCCCTTGCCATGATCCGTTCCCTGACACCTGCCCTCGCGGCACTCCTCTTTTTCGCGCCGGTGGCGATGGCCGACTCCGCTCCCTCGGCCGATGAAATGGCGAAGATCGAGGCAGCACTGAAGGCCTGGGGTTGCGCCGCCGGCAAGGCCGAGGATGTCGAGAAGGAAGACAGCGGCATCTATGAGGTGGATGACGGCAAATGCGCCGACGGCAAGGTCTATGATTTCCGGCTGAGCAAGGATTTCGCGGTCACCACCATCTCGGCTGACTGACGGCGGGCGGTTTTGGTAGCGGGGGAGGGAGTTGAACCCCCGACCCCAGGATTATGATTCCCGTGCTCTAACCAACTGAGCTACCCCGCCGGAGATGGCGCGCATATAGGGCCGCGGCGGCAAGCAAGTCAAGCCATTGGCGCTGATCCACCGCCGGGCCTCAGCGTAAGGCAGACATGACTTCACCCGCGATCTATTGGCTCCGCCAGGACCTGCGCCTCACCGACAATGCCGCGCTCACCGCTGCCGGGGCACAGGGTCCGGTGATCTTCCTCTATGTCCTCGACGATGAAACGCCGGGCGCATGGCGCAGCGGCGGCGCCGGGCGCTGGTGGCTGCACCACAGCCTTTCATCTTTGCGCGGGCGCGTGCCGCTGGTGCTGCGGCGCGGGCCGGCGGACCGGGAAATCGCCGCCCTGCTCGCCGAGACCGGGGCCGCATCGGTGCATTTCGCGCGGGACTATGCGCCCTGGGCCGGCGCGCTTGAGCGCAATGTGAAGGCCGCTTGCGAAGCGGCGGGGGCCTCTTGTCATCGCTATGGCGGCTTCCTGCTGCATGAGCCGGAGGCGATCCGCAACGGCTCGGGCGAGCCCTACCGGGTCTACACGCCGTTCTCGAAAGCCTGTTTCGCGGCAGGCGAGCCGAAGCCCCTGAAGCCCGTGCCGCGCTTCACGGCCTTCACCGGCGCAGTTAAAAGCGACCGGCTGGAAGACTGGGGCCTGTTGCCCAACAAGCCTGACTGGGCCAAGACCTTCCCGGACCTTTGGACCCCGGGCGAGGATGGCGCGGCGGCCCGCCTCAAGGATTTCATCAGGACCGGCCTCGCGGACTACGCCGATGAGCGGGACCGGCCCGACCGCGACGTCACCTCAAGGCTCTCGCCACATCTGCATTTCGGCGAGATCAGCCCGGCCCAGGCCTGGCACGCGGTGCGCAGAGCACAGCTGGCGGCTGGCGGAAAGCTCGACAAGACAGCCGAGAAATTCCTGAAAGAGGTGCTGTGGCGGGAATTCTCCTATCACCTGCTCCATCACTGGCCCAGCCTGCCCGCCGAACCGTTCCGGCGTGAATTCCGCGGCTTTCCCTGGCGCGACGATCCGGCCGGCCTCAAGGCCTGGCAGCGCGGCCAAACCGGCTATCCGATCGTCGATGCCGGCATGCGCGAATTATGGGCCACCGGGATCATGCACAACCGGGTGCGCATGATCGCCGCCTCGTTTCTGATCAAGGATCTGCTGATCCCCTGGCAGGAGGGCGAGCGCTGGTTCTGGGACACGCTGGTCGATGCCGACATCGGCAACAATGCCGCCAGCTGGCAATGGGTGGCGGGCTGCGGCGCTGACGCGGCGCCCTATTTCCGTATCTTCAACCCGGTGCTGCAGGGCATGAAGTTCGATCCGCAAGGCGCCTATGTGCGCAAATGGGTGCCGGAACTGGCGCGTCTGCCCGATGAGTTCATCCACCGGCCCTGGGAGGCGCCCCGCCTGGTGCTCGCCGCCGCCGATGTCGAACTCGGGCGCAACTATCCCAATCCCATCGTCGACCATGGCAAGGCGCGGGATGCCGCGCTTGCCGCATTTCAGGAGTTGAAGGGCGCCGCATGACCAGGCTCGTGGGATACAGCGGATCGCTCCGCAAAGCCTCCACCAACACCGGGCTGCTGCGCGCCATCGCCGAGCTGGCGCCGGCGCATGTGAGCATGGACGCCGCAAGCCTCGCGGGCATTCCGCTGTTCAACGAGGATGACGAGGCGGCCAACGGCAAGCCCTCAGCCGTGGCGGCCCTCGATGCGAAGCTTCGCGCCGCCGATGGCATCATAATCGCCTGCCCGGAATATAATTTCTCCATGCCGGGCGTGCTGAAGAACGCCAATGACTGGCTGTCGCGCGGCGGCTCGCCGTTCCGCTGGAAGCGCGTGGGCATCATCGGCGCGGGCGGCGGCCAGTTCGCCGGCACGGCGCGCGCGCAATATCACCTGCGCCAGAATCTGCAGGCGCTGCAGGCCATCGTCATGCCGCGGCCCGAAGTGTTCATCACCAACAACGAAGAGAAATTCGACGCGGCCGGCAACCTCACAGACGCCGAGACCCGGCGCTACCTGGCGCGCTGGCTCGAGGCCTTCCTCGAATGGGTTGAGAAGAAGCCTTAGGCTGCTTTCTGCTTTTACTGAACCGGCCTGTATTTTTTCCGCCGTCATGCCGGCGCAGGCTGGCATTCAGCTTCCTGGTGTCAAAGCTGGACCCCGGCCTTCGCCGGGGTGACGCCGAGCTTAGGATGATGGTTCAGGCTAAACTCAAAACGCTCCAACAGAATCATATCGGTCTTTGAAGCCGTCATGCCGGCGCAGGCCGGCATCCAGCTTCCTGGTGTCAAAGCTGGACCCCGGCCTTCGCCGGGCTGACGCCGAGCTTAGGATGATGGTTCAGGCTAAACTCAAAACCCTCCAACAGAATCATATCGGTCTTTGAAGCCGTCATGCCGGCGAAGGCCGGCATCCAGCTTCCTGGTGTCAAAGCTGGACCCCGGCCTTCGCCGGGGTGACGCCGAGCTTAAGATGATGGTTCAGGCTAAACTCAAAACGCTCTAAGATAGGTTTGTCTCTCTCAGGCTATGCGGTGACAGCCGTGCGGCGCGCCAGCGGGGAGGAACCTGGCGGTGAGATCGACAGGCTCGACGGCCCCGGGCGCGGCTTCTCAGCCAGCCTGTGAAACCAGCTGTGCCGCCAGATCGCGCCCGCTGACATGCCGGTTGACCGTCTCGCCCGCCACGATTGTCAGCGCAATGTTGGGTTTCGAGGCGGTGTACAGGATGCGCGCCAGGATCTCGTCAGGCGCGAGGTCAGGCTCGATCAGCCGCACTGTTCCATCCCGGGCTGCGGTGTCGATGACGATGGCATCAAAGCTTTGACCCACGGCGAAACGGCCGGAGTTCTGTTCCAGCACATCGGCGCCACCCGCCGTGGCGAGATGGAACGCTTCCCGCCAGCTGATGCGCGATTGCGGAGCGCCGCGGTCGCCCGGCGGCCTTCGGGCGTCGACGCCGTCCTCCAGCATGCGCGAGGCGGCCACCGCCATGCGCATGCCGTCAAAGATCGAGGCGCTTGGTCCGCCCGCAATATCGCTGCCGAGCCCCAGCCGGAGGCCCTTCTCCAGGGCGGCCCGCAGGGGAAACACGGCATTGGCGAAATAGGCGTTGGACAACGGGCAATGCGCGATGCCGGCGCCGCGCGCCTTGATGAGGTCCATGTCGGCCGCCGAGAGATGGTTGGCATGAGCCAGCACGGTGCGCCGGGTCAAAAGGCCGAATCTGTCAAGGCTCTCGGCATCGCTGCAGCCATGGCGTTCCAGCACGTGGCGGTGTTCCCAATCGCTTTCCGAACAATGCGTCTGAACGTGGCACTGGGTCTCGCGGGCAAGCGCGCCAAGCCGCGCGAGCACATCATCGCTGCAACTGGGAATGAAGCGCGGCGTGATCACCGGCTTGACCCGGCCCTCCACGTTCCTAGGATCATGCCGGATGAAATTGATCAGGTCACGGGTCCCGGCCTCGGCCTGCGCGGGCGAGGCATCCCGGTAGTAACCGGGGCAGGCAACGGGATCGTCCATCACCACCTTTCCGACATAGGCGCGGATGCCCTTGTCCATGGCAAGGCCGGCCAGAAGCCGCGTTGCCTCATCATGAATGGTGGCGAACATCACCGCGGTGGTGGTTCCATTGGCTGGCAAATCGTCGATCAGCTGGCCATAGGCCCTGGCGGCGAAGTCAAGGTCGGCATAACGGGCTTCAAGCGGAAAAGTGTATTTGTGCAGCCAGTTTTCCAGTGGAACGTCGAGCGCGGCGCCCAGCTGCGGGTATTGCGGCGCATGGATGTGGAGATCGACAAACCCAGGCAACAGCCAGCAGCCGGGCGGCAGCGTCACCAGGACCCCTGCCCGCGCGGCGGCCTCGCGGCTAGGCGCAAAGCCGGGGTCATCCGCGGAAATCACGGCCTCGATGACCCCCGTGTCGCCGATGCCGAGCAGTGCCCCTTCACGAGCTTCGGTGACGCCGGGCGCCGGCGCGTGAAAGAAGCTCGCTTGCAGAACCCGGTTGCGGAAGCTCATGGCAGATGAGGGGACGGCCGCCATGACGGGACCGTCCCCTTCCAGGCCTATTGCGGAATGCGGGTTTCGACGCCCTTGACCAGCCAGTTGATGCTGGCCATGTCGCCGTCGGATATCACCACGCCCGCTGCAAGTTTCTCGTTACCGTCCTGGTCCACGACCGGCCCGGTCAGCGGGTGGAACGTCCCGGCGGTGATGGCGGCAACCGCGTCATCGGTGACCTTCTTCTGCTCCGGCGTCAGGTTGGGTGTCAGCGACGCGACACGAACCGCACCATCCTTCATGCCGCCCCAATAGGAGGCGCCCTTGAAGTTGCCGGCCATGGCCTGGCCGACCATGTCGATGAAATGCGGGGCCCAGTCGATGCCCATGCCCATCAGATATTTCTTGGGCGCGTGCTTCGACATGTCGGACGAGGTGCTGATCGAGTAGACGCCGAGCTCGTCGGCGAGCGCCACCACTTCGGGCGTGTCCTGATAGAGCGAGAACAGCACGTCCGCCTGTGCGGCAACCAGCGAGCGCGCCGCTTCCTGGCTCTTGTTGGGGTCGAACCATGAGTTCAGCCACACGACCTTGACCGTCACATCCGGATTGGTCTTCTGGGCGCCCAGCGTGAAGGCATTGATAATGCCGATCACCTCCGGGATGGGATAGGCGGCGACCACGCCAAGCACCCTGGACTGCGTCACATAGCCAGCCGCCAGGCCGGCGATGTAGGCGGTTTCATAGTTGCGCGTCTGGAAGTTGCCGAAATTGGGCGCCAGCTTGTAGCCGCTGGCGTTGATGAAGGAAACTTCCGGATGCTCCTTGGCGAGCTTCACGCCGTCATTCATGTAGCCGAAGGAGCCGATCATCAGGAATTTGGCGCCATCGGCGATCATCTGGTTCATGGTGCGGGCGGCATCGGGGCCTTCCGGTATGTTTTCGGCGGTGACGATTTCCACCTGGTCGCCGAACTTCTCCGCCACCTTGCGGCGCCCCTCGTCGAGTTCATGGGCCCAGCCCACGTCGCCGACCGGCGAGGGGTAGATGAAACCGAGCTTGAACTTATCCGCCGCATGGACGCCGCCGATGGTGACGGTGATAGCAAACGCCGATGCGCCGGCGGCAAGCAATTGTCTTCTGGTGGTCATGGAAGGTTTCCTTTCAGGTTTCAGGTGTCGGGTCTGTAGATCTGGCCCAGCGCCATTGGCCGGCTGAGCCGCAGGCGGTACTGGTTGCGTGAAATAGACGCCAAAAGAACGATCGTCACAAGATAGGGCGAGGCCGAGAGCAACTGAGAGGGAACCCGGACCCCGAGGCTCTGCAATGACAGTTCCAGCAGGGTGACGCCGCCGAACACATAGGCCCCAAGCGCGATGCGGAAGGGCAGCCAGGTTCCGAACACGACCAGCGCCACGGCGATCCAGCCTCTTCCGGCAATCAGGCCCTCAGCCCAGATCGCCGTGTAGGCGATGGACAGATAGGCGCCGCCAATGCCGGCCATGGCGCCGCCGAACAAGATGCAGAGAAAGCGGATCGTGCGCACCGGCAAGCCATTTGCCGCGGCGATCTTCGGGTTTTCGCCCACCGCCCGTATCAGCAGTCCCAGCTGTGTACCGCGGAATACATAGGCCAGGATGAACACCAGAAGGATTGCGAGGTAGACCATCACGTCATGGCGGAACAGGATCGGGCCAAGGATCGGGATGTCCGACAATCCCGGCGCATCGAGCTTCGGCAGCTTGGCGATGGTCATGCCCTCGAAGGGCTTGCCGACAAAGGCCGAAATGCCGAGCCCGAGAATGCCCGTCGCCAGACCTGCCGCAACCTGGTTGGCGTAGAAGAACAGGACCAGCACCGCGAAGATCGCCGACACCGCTGCCCCCGCCAGGGCGCCTCCGGCAAATCCGGCAAGATGCGAGCCCGAAGTCAACGCCACGCCAAAGGCGGCAGCGGCCCCTGTCGCCATCATGCCTTCCACCGAGAGGTTGAGCACGCCCGCACGCTCCACGACCATCTCGCCCAGCGCCGCGAACAGCATGCCGGTCGCGGCCGCCAGCATGCCGCCAACGATGAACACCAGGATATCGGCGCTCATGTCGGCAGCGCCTTCCGCCACGTGATGCGGTGGGTGAAGAGAAGTGCCGCCGCCAGGTAGAACACCAGCAGCATGCCCTGCAGGATGGTGGCCGAAGCGTTGGGCACCCCCGCCGAGACCACCGCGAAATCGCCGCCGACATAGAGCAGCGCCATCAGCAGGGCGGCCATCACGATGCCCACCGGGTGCAGGCCGCCGAGAAACGCCACGATGATCGCGGCGTAGCCATAGCCGGGCGAGAGGTTTCTCTGCAGCATGCCGAGCGGCCCCGCCACTTCGCCCACGCCGGCAAGGCCCGCGCAGGCGCCGCCGATGAGCAGGCTGAGCCAGATCGAACGCGCCGCAGAATAACCGGCATAGCGGGCCGCATCGGGCGCCAGACCGCCCACCACAAGCCGGAAGCCCTGCATGGTGCGGCTCATGAACAGCCAGGCGAGCAGCGTGGCGGCGAGCCCCACAAGAAGCGAGGTGTTGGCGCGGGTGCCCGGAATGAGCGTTCCGAACAAGGCGGCATCGCCGAACACGATCGACTGCGGGAAATTCATGCCCATCGGATCGCGCAGCGGACCGGTGACCAGATAGTACAAGAGCTGGATGGCGACGCTCGACAGCATGAAGCTTGTGAGGATCTCGCTGGCCGAAAACCGTACCCGCAGAAACGCGGCAATGCCCGCCCACAGCGCACCGGCCACGGCGCCGGCCAGCATCATGGCCGGAAGCAACAGGGGTGAGCTTGATGTTTCGTTGAGGATCGCAACGGTTCCGCCGGCGATGGCGCCAATGGTCAGCTGGCCTTCGGCGCCGATGTTCCACACATTGGCGCGATAGCCGATCGCCAGGCCCTGGGCGATGAGAATGAGCGGCCCTGCCTTCAGCAGGATTTCGCCAATGCCGTTGAGGCTCGACAGCGGCTGGATGAAGAAGGAATAGATCACCGCCGAAGGCGACTTGCCGATTGCCGCAAGCAGAGCCGTGCCGAACACCAGCGTCAGGGCGACAGCCAGCAGCGGCACCACGAAGGCCATGGCCGGCGCCCTCTCGCTGCGCGGTTCAACCCTGACATCAAGCATGTGCGGCCGCTTCCGCAACAGCGGGCGCGATGGAAGCCGCCCCAGCCATGGCCAGTCCGATCGCGTTCCGGTCAAAGGGCCGCCGGAAGGACGCGGAGAGCGCGCCCCGGAACATCACCTGGATGCGGTCGGCAACTTCGAGCAGTTCATCGAGATCATCCGAAACCACCAGAACGGCCGCGCCATTGGCTGCGAGATCGATGAGCTTCTGGCGGATGGCGGCGCTGGCCCCGACATCGACGCCCCATGTGGGTTGCGCCACGAGAAGCACCCGCGGCGCCAGCAAGACTTCGCGGCCGACGATGAATTTCTGCAGATTGCCGCCGGAAAGGCTGCCGGCCAGCGCATCCGGGCCACCGCAGCGCACGTCGAAATCCCGGATGACAGTGCCTGCCCGCGCCTTGACCGCCGGGAAGTCGATGAAGCCGTGGCGGGCCATCGCATCCGCCGGCGCCGTTACCATCGCCTTGGCTGCCAGCGGCATGGCTGGCACGGCGCCGCGGCCAAGCCGGTCCTCGGGCACGAAGGCCAGGCCCTGCTTGCGCCGCGCGCCGGCATGGGTGTTTGCCACCGGTTGGCCGTTGAGGGTGATGCGCTCGCGGCTTGAAGCGGCCAGCGGCGTCTCGCCGGAAATCGCCTTGATGAGTTCGGCCTGGCCATTGCCAGAGACGCCGGCAATGCCCACCACCTCGCCCGGCGCCACGGTCAGCGAAACCTGCCGCAGCGCCATGCCGAAGGGGTCGGAGGATTCGAGGCTCAGGCCATCGACGGTGAGGGCGGGGCTTGACCCGGCCTGATGCGCCATGCGCCGCGGCGCCGGTATCGCCGTGCCGATCATCAGCCGCGCCAGTTCGCTTTCCGGGGTTGAGGCCGGATCGACGGTGGCCACGACCTTTCCGGCCCGCAAGACCGTCGCGGTGTGGCAGAGCTGGCGGATTTCCTCCAGCTTGTGAGAGATGAAGATGATCGCGCGGCCGCTGTCCGCCAGGCGGCGGAGCGTCTTGAACAGTTTCGGTATGCCGGACGGCGGCAGAACGGCCGTGGGCTCGTCAAGAATGATGAGTTCGGGGTCCTGCAACAGGCAGCGGATGATCTCAACCCGCTGGCGCTCCCCCACCGACAGGCCATGGACGGGCGCGTCCGGGTCAACCGCCAGGTCAAGGCCGGCGCCGATCTCCCGGATACGGTCCGCCAGTCCGCGACGCGGCGCCGCGAAGCTCATGTTCTCGGCAACCGTCATGGTCTCGAACAGCGAGAAGTGCTGGAAGACCATGCCGATGCCGAGCGCGCGGGCTTGCGCCGGGCCGCGCGGCGCCACCTTCCGGCCTTTCCATATTATGGTGCCGGAATCGGGCGGCGTGACCCCGAAAATGATCTTCATCAGTGTTGATTTGCCGGCGCCGTTTTCACCAAGAATGGCGTGTATGTGGCCGCTGCGGAAAGAGATCGATACATCGTCATTGGCGGCAACCGAGGGGTAGCGCTTGCTGATGCCGTTGAGTTCCAGCAGCGTCGCGCCAGCCTGCTGCACGTCCTGCGGCATGCCACTCTCTCCAAAGCCTGCGCGCAGGATGGCGCAAAACGTCATGGACAACAATGGCCACCGCTCTAGTATTCAACAGGACGGCTAGCCGGAGGTCGTGATGCGGGAGCAGCTTGCGGGGGCGGAACGGGTCAGCGATCTCTGGCACGTCGTGGGCGCGCTTGACGAGATGCCGCGCGGCACGGTGCGGCTGACCCGGCTCATGGGTGAGGATGTGGCGATCGCGGTTGCCGCGGACGGCAGGCCGCTCGCCTGGCGGCCGGCCGCTGGCCTCGTGGACGGCGCGGCGCTCGACACCGCCGGGGTCAGCAATCCCCTGCCCGTGCGCCGCGACTTTGGCTATCTGTGGACCTCGCTGGGCCAGCCGGGCCCAAGCCTGTTCGCCATCCCGGAATATGACGAGCCGGACCGCCGCAACATGAACGCCGCGACGTTCCGCGTGCATGTGTCAGCGCCGCGGGCCGTCGAAAACTTCCTCGACATGGGCCACTTTCCCTTCGTGCACACCAACTACCTTGGCGTTGAAAGCCATCCCGAGGTGAAGGACTATCAGGTGGAAATCTCCCACGACAATGACGAGATCATCGCGACCCGCTGCCGTTTCTTCCAGCCGATGGCGGCCGCCACCGCGAAGGGCGGCATGGAAGTGGAATACACCTACCGGGTGCCGCATCCCTATTGCGCCATTCTCTATAAATCGAGCCCGCCCGCCCCCGGCCGGCATGACGTGATCTGCATCTTCCTGCAGCCCATCGACGAGGAACATGTGGCCGCCAACATGCTGATGAGCATGATCGACCATGAGAGCAGCGACACGGCGATCAAGGCCTTTCAGCAGAAGATTTTCGCCCAGGACAAGCCGATCCTCGAAAACCAGATCCCGAAGCGCCTGCCGCTTGATCCGCGCGCCGAGATGCCGGTGCGCGCCGACAAGGCTTCGATCGCCTACCGCCGCTGGCTGGCTGAGCACGGCTACACCTATGGCACCGTGCCACAGGGATGAGCGCCGGCATGTTCACCGCTTCCGCCGATCAGTGGTATCCCATCGCGGCCAGCGCCGATCTTCCGCCGCGCCACGTCTATCACGGCGAATTGCTGGGCCAGGAACTGGCCGTCTGGCGGGCCGACGACGGCTACGTGAATGTCTGGGAGAACCGCTGCCTGCACCGCGGCGTGCGGCTCAGCATCGGCCTCAATCTCGGCCAGTCGCTCAAATGCCAGTATCACGGCTGGCTCTACAGCTCGCGGACCTCGAACTGCACCTATATCCCTGCCCATCCGGAAAATGCCCCGGCCCGTCTCATCTGCAACAGGACATTTCCGGCCGCCGAACGCTATGGCTTGGTGTGGTCGCGGCTTGAGGGCGAAGGCGACCTGCCGGAGATTCCGGGACTTGCGGAGCAAGGGCTGGTCCTGCGCGGTATCCCGGTGAAAGCTTCAGCGGAAACGGTCATCGCCGCGCTCCGCGCGGAGGGTGGAAGGCAGGCCGGCGCCTGCGCCATTGAGCTCGATGGCGGCGGCCTGGTGGCCTTTGCGCAACCGCAGAACCAGGACAGATCGATCCTGCGCGGCATTGCCCGCGGCGTATCAGCGGATGCGGCTTTTGCCCGGCTGAAAGATCTCAATGGCCGGTTCAAGGCTCTGCGTGACAGGCTGGAGAACCGCCCGTGATCACCCTTTACGACTACGAACTCTCCGGCAATTGCTATAAGGTGCGGCTGTTCCTGAATATCCTCGGGATTGCGCCGGACATCAGAACCGTCGATTTCTATCCGGGACGCGAACACAAGAGCAAAGATTTCCTGAAGATCAATCCGCTGGGCCAACTCCCGGTCATCGACGATGACGGCCTGGTGCTGCGCGATGCGCAGGCCATCCTCGTCTATCTGGCCGCGCGTTATGACCGATCGCAAAAATGGTATCCCGCCGGCGATGCGGCGGCACTCGGCAAGATTGCCATGTGGCTGGCCTTCGCCGACGGCATCACCGCGACGGCCTCGGCGGCGCGGCTGCATGACGGATTGTTCTACGATCTCGACGTGGACGCGGCCCGCGCCGGCGCCCACCGGTTATTTGAAATACTTGATGAGCACCTCTGGTTCGGAGAGCGGCAGGGTAATGGCTGGCTCGTTGAAGGCGGCCATCCGACGATCGCCGACATCGCCTGTTTTCCCTATGTGATGCTGAGCGAAGAGGGCGGCATCTCGCGTCAGGACTATCCCGCCATCCGCCGCTGGACGGACCGCGTCAAACGCATTCCCGGCTTCATCGTCATGCCTGGCATCTTTCCGGCAGCGCCTGAGACAGGCTCTCCAGACGCCGTCGGCCCTGACCGGCATTGACAGTCACGACCGGCCTCCGCCGTGGCGTATCACGGACCTGCTCCGCACGGCATGGGCCCAAACACTGACCGGCTCCTATTGCTTACTCCAACCGTCATGCCGGCCCGGGATCTCCACCGGGGCTGGCGCTGTGTGGATCAGTCAACCAGTCCGTGAACCCTGGCAAGGCCTTTGAGGAAGGGCACGCCCTTGGCCAGCACCTCATGCCGGTCCCGCGCTACGGGGCGCCAAACGGAGAGCGCAGCGGCGATCTCCGGCGGGAGGGTGACGAAGCTCTCGACCACGAGGTGGCCCTTGAAGCCCGTTTCAGCCAGAGCCCGGCAGACATCGTTCCAGTCCACCGTTCCGGTGCCAGGCACGCCGCGGTCGCTCTCGGACATATGGATATACGCGCATTTCCCGGCCGCCGCGCGCAGGCCGTGGCCGATCCCCTTTTCCTCGATATTCATGTGGTAGGTGTCGAAGTGAATCGTCACATTCGGTTCGCCGATCATCTCAAGCAGGGCGAGCGCCTGGTCCGAGGTGTTGAGGAGATGCGTCTCATATCTGTTGCAGGGTTCGATGCCGAGCGTGATGCCCAGCTTGCGCGCATGCTGGGCCGCCGGTTTCAGCGCCTTCACGATGTTGTCGTATTCGCGCTTTTCGGGCGGCCTGCCCGAGCGGTACCCCAGCGCCCCGAAAGTGACGCCGCCCAGGAACCGGCATCCCACTTCGGCGGCCTTGTCGAGTGCCTTCTTGACGAAGGCTTCGGCGGCTTCCGGTTTTTCCGCCGCCATCTTGTCTCCCGGCAGGCAGAGTGACGCGGTGGGCTCAATGCCATATTTCTCGAACAGCTTGCGTGAATGCGGCGCATCGACGCCTTCCGGCGCGAGCAGCGGGAATTCGATGCATTGAAGGCCGTGTTCGGCGGCCTCGGGGATGGCGAGTTCAGCCGCTTGCCTGGTCCATTCGGCGGCCCATAGGCTCGCATGCATGCCGATCAGAACATTTCCCATATCATTTCTCCAGAGCTCTAGTGGGCGCCCACGATGTATTCGACGACTTCGCGCATCTTGGTGTTCGCGGTCACGAGATCCGCTTCCATCCGCCCCTGGCGGAGCACCGCGATGCGGTCGGTCACTTCCATCACGTCATTGAGGCGATGCGAGATCAGGATGACGGCGATCCCCTCGTCACGGAGCTGGCGGATCAGCTTGAGTACACTTTCCACCTCGCGCACCGCGAGAGCCGCCGTGGGCTCGTCCATGATCACGAGCCGCGGGTTGAAGGTGAGCGCGCGGGCGATGGCCACCGTCTGCTGCTGGCCGCCCGAGAACAGACCGACGGGCCTGTGGATCGAGGGAATGCGGGCCCCCAGCCTGCCGATCATTTTCCGCGCATCGGCGTCCATCCGGTCCTTATCGATGACCGGCGGCAGGAAGCCGAATGGCCGCTTCAGCGGTTCGCGTCCCAGGAAGATGTTGCTGGCCACGTCTTGCTGCTTGGCGAGCGCCAGATCCTGATAGATCATTTCTATGCCGATGGCGCGCCGCGCCCCCGGCGGCAGCCCGGTGATGTCCTGGCCGCCGAAGCTGATGGCTCCGCCATCGATGGAATAGATGCCGGTGATCGTCTTCATCAGCGTCGATTTGCCGGCGCCATTGTCGCCGACCAGGCCGACAACGGTGCCGGCCTCGACCGCGAAATCCACGCCCCGCAGCACCTCGACCGCGCCGAAGCGTTTGGTGATGCCCTTGACCGCGAGCAGACTCACGCTTTCTTTTCCTTCCCGGTCTGCAGCTGGTCGATGTACACGGCGAGGATCAGCACGACGCCGATCGCGACCTGTTGCCAGAAGGATGGAACCGCCAGCAGATTGAGACCATTCTGCAGAACGCCCATGATCAGCGCGCCCACCATGGTGCCGAGGATCGAGCCCTTGCCGCCGAACAGCGAGGTGCCGCCGATGATCGCCGCCGTGATGGCGGTAAGCTCATAGTTGAGGCCCGCCGTGGGGTCGCCCGCGTTAACGCGCGCCATGAAGATGAGGCCCGCGAGACCGGCCATGAAACCCGAGATCGCGTATAGCTTCCAGCGTAGCCGCTCAACGGGAATGCCGGTGGCGCGCGCCGCGGCTTCGTTGTCGCCCAGCGCCAGCGTATGGCGGCCGAAGCGCGTGTAGGCCAGCAGGTAATGCGCGACGATGGCGGTGAGCAGCAGAATGATGACCGGCGCCGGAATGCCGAATGGACGGCCCTGGCCGAGGAACACGACGGGCGCGGGCAAACCATAGATGGCGCCGCCATTGGGCGCGATGATCAGCGCGAAGCCGCGCGCGATCCCCAGCATGCCGAGCGTGACGATGAAGGCCGGAATGCGGGTGTGGGTGACGAGGAAGCCGTTGACGGCGCCCGCCAGCGTTCCGGCCGCCAGGGCGCCAATGATGGCGAAGGGCCAGGGCATGCCGAGGACCACGACCAGATAGGCGCCGACAACGCCCGAGAACCCCAGCACCGAACCGAGCGACAGATCGAGGCCATTCGAGCTCAGGATGAGCGTTGCGCCGATGGCCAGCACCCCGATGGTCGATGTGGCGAGCAGAATATTGAGAATATTGCTGACCGACAGGAAGAAAGGCGACAGCACCGACATCGCCACGCACAGCGCCAGCAGCACGATGATCGATTCGAGCCGCACATGCAGCCGCGTATCGAAAAAGAACTGCAGCCTGCGCCAGGTCGTGGCGGCATTGGCCGTGGCTTCACGCGTCATCAGGCCGGTCCAGCGCGGAGGGTCAATTGCATGAACAGCGATCCGCCATTCCGGTTTCCCGGGAATGGCGGACCGGCTTCCGGCCTGATTACTTCACGAACTCGAGCATCGGCTCCTTGCCGTCCTCGATCACCTGCTTGGTGAGAACGAGCGTCGGCACGAAGACCACCTGATCGACCTTACCGCCTTCGACCACCTTCTTGACGTTCTCGACGGCCTGCTTGCCAACCAGGTAAGGCAGCTGCGCCACCGAGGCGGTGAGGCGGCCCTCCTTGATCGACTTCACGGCGTCGGAGTTGCCGTCCACGCCGATGATTGTTACCTGTTCGCCCTTGCCGGCCGCGAACACGGTTTCGACGGCGCCCAGCGCCATGCCGTCATTGGCGGCGAAGATCGCCACCAGGTCCGGGTGCTTGGTCAGGATGTCATTGGTGATGTTGGCGGCCTTGCCGCGGTCCCAGTCGCCGGGAAGCGAAGCCACGACCTCAAGCCCCGGGGCCAGTTCCTTGAGCTTGTTGGCAAAGCCGTCAGCCCGCTTCTTGCCGGTGATGTTGCCGGACAGGCCTTCGATCACCAGAACCGGGCCCTTGGCGTCCTTGCCGACCTTGCTCACCAGATACTCCGCGCCCTGCGCCCCGGCCGCCATGTTGTCGGAGCCGATATGAAAGGCGATGTTCACGCCCGCGTCCTTGGTGACGGCCGGATCGAGATTGTTGTCAAGATCGACGACCGGGATGTTCATCTCATTGGCGCGCTTCAGGCACGGCAGCAGGATGGTGGAGTTGATCGCCGCCGTGATCATCACCGCGGGCTTGCGCTCCAGCATGGTGTTGCAGGTGTTGAGCTGCGGCTCCGCCGCCTGATCGCTCTCCACGGCCTGGAGATAGTATTCGACGCCGGCAGCTTCGGCTCCCGCCTTGACGCCCTGCTCCATGGCGCCCCAGAAGGGGTTGGCCAGGGTCTTCATCAGAACGCCATAGAGCGGCTTGTCCTGCGCCTGGGCGGCAGAACCCAGAGCCAGGAGCGAAGCGGCAAGCACAGCGGTCTTCAACATCCTCATAGTGTCCTCCTTTGTGATCGAACGTTGCGTGTTTGTCCGAAGATTGGCAACGTTGCGGCGACTATAGTGATGAACCAGCCATTGTGCAAACAACCCGGCGGATCGCCCGGGCCACAGGCGGGCCCCGTCCGAACGAGCGGGGCGCAACGACTCGGCAATTGAACCTGCGCCGCGGCGGCGGCGGCATGGTGTAACACCTGGGGCTCGCGGGTCTGACTCACGGCAGGGGTTCCCGTGGATTTAGGATTCTGATTCATCTGGCGCGGCGAGGATTCGCGCCATGACATCAGCAGTGCCCTTGCGGACGGACTTTTCGGCACGTGAACTTCGCCGTTTGGCGAAGCAAACTCGGGACAACAATCACAGCCGGCGGCTCATGTCGCTGGCGGCGTGCCGGAACACTCTTGAAAAAGCTGGGGATCTCGCATGTCAGCACCGGTCCGCGCCACGCCCGGGCAGGACGGTGAAACCATCGCGGCGTTAAAAAGAACTTCCCGCCAACGCTGAGTGCCCATCTGGCTGATTTTCGCGGGAAAACACCCGCCGGGATATGGTTCGAGGACGAGGCCCGCGGCGGCCATAACAAGGGCATCGTCCGCAAATGGAGCGGACGCGGATCGAGGCCCGGCAGCGCTGGCACGAGCCAGAGCCTCAGGACTGCGGATGTCCACCACAGGCTTGCTGCCATCGCGGCATACACCGGCACCATGAGGCGCGCCTCACAGACAGCCCATTGACGCGCACCCACAGGAACATATTCTTTCTTCGACGCGCCGGATGCGAGCGCGGCGATCAGGCGGCATGCGGCAATCCGATATGGAACACCCGGGACATGTCAGAACCGGCTCCTGATGGTTTCGGGCTTTACAGCGGACAGTTCGCGGCCCCCGCTCCGGATGTCTGTCCAACGGTGATGAGCGAGGCGAAAGCCGTCTCGTGAGCGGCCTCGTGCTCGAGCGTGAACGGAAAAACCAGCGGGATGCCTTGCACGGGATGAAGCAGCCTCCAGCCCGGAACCCCAAGCGCGATCGACGTCCCGCACAGAAAAATCAGGCTCCGCCTGCCGGGGCGTCCCGCGAGCTGGCGTCACCGCGCGGTGATCAGAATTCCAGCCGCGCGGTCAGGCCCCCGGCATGGCTCTGGATCGTCTCCCCGAAACTGCCGTCATAGTAGATCCGGCCCGAAACGCCGTTGGCGGCGAAGACGTCAATCCCGGCGGACACATCCGCCATGACCTGGTCCAGTTCCGAGCGTGCCTCATAGGCGGCCACATCCGCCGGACCCGCAGCATAGCGCCAGGCAAGGTCGAAACCGGTGTCCCCGAACACCGTGGCGCCTGCCCGCAGAAACGGCCGCAGAACAACGCCATTATCCAGCGCAACATCGCCGCCGATCTCAAGCCGTGGCAAGGCCGAGAGTACGGCCTTCTCTTCTCCCTCCGCCCTGACGGCGCCGTCCGCGCCGCCCTCCTCTGAGAAATCGCCATACGTCATCCACGTTGCGTCAAGATCGATAAGTGGCTTGAGGTACCACCATCCATACTCAAACAGGTAACCGGCCCGCAGCTTGCCATGCACATAGCCGATGTCATGATCCGCTTTGGCTGTGCCGCTGCTGGTGTCGCGGCGCGAATCGAGCGAGCCCGTGCCCGCTGACGCCGCGGCCGCCAGCAAAACCGGCCCAGCGGTATAGGTGAGCGACGCGCCGGCATTCCAAAGCGGTCCTGACGTGGTGGCATCGTCGCCCTGGTCCAGATTGCTGTTCTCGTAGCGGACGCCGAGGCCGAGCCGGAACTCATCCGAAAGCGCCACCTGCCCGCCGCCGCCGATCCACCAGGTTGTCTGGTCCCAGCCGGGGTTGCCGTTGGCGGCATTGGCATCGAGGTAGCCGCCGCCGCTGTCCATCCACAGGCATTGGCCTTCGGCGATTGCCGCATAGGCGCCGGATGAGCGCGGGCAGCCAATCAGCGTGTCGGAAAAGTTGAGAGCGCTCAACGCCGCCGCAACCGCCCAGTCGGGGACGATCTCGGACGGGGTTACCGGGGGCGTCGGCTGCTCCGCCGTGAACCTGAGCACCAGGTCCTTGCCGACGACGGCCAAGGATGCCGTATAGCCGGGCGTTGGCGCGATGATAAGCGCGAGGCCCTTGGCGGTCACTCCGCCCGTGGTCTCCAGGATTACAAATTCCTGTTCGGCATCAACCACCGTTCCGGCCCACTGGCTGGCCACCACCGTGCCTTTCAGGTTGGCCTTGCCGTCGAGCACCAGCACATCTGACGACCGGTTCGCCGCGACACTGTCAGGCCTGAAATCGACGAAGAACACGCCGTCCGCCGTCTGCGTGACAGGCCCCGCGACGTTGATCTGCCCGATTGATCCGCTGCCGGGGATCAGGCCTGGCGTGGAAGAATTGCCAGGCGAGATCGTTCCGGCATTGGTGGTCAGACCCGCCGCGCCGTTGAAGAGTGATCCGATGCCGGAGAGCAGAGCGCCATTGGCGATGATCACGTCTTCCGCCCGCACGCTGGACGCGGCCTCAGACAGGTTCAGTTCACCCTGGTTCAGCGTGACAGACGTGCCAGCCCCGCCGCCGGTGTCCAGCGTCGCCTGGCTCGCCGGATCGCTGGCCGCCGCGAGCCGGATCGTACCGGCCGAGCCCGCTTCGCGGTTCAACTCAACCGTCTCGAAGCCCGTGAAGGACGACTGCGTCAGCGTCCGGGTGGCGGCAGCCGCCGTCTCGATCTGCAGGAAGTCGATCCCGCTGTCGCCCGCGACAGCGCCCGTCTGCTCACCCGTGGCCCGCAGGATGTAATTGTCATTATCGCCGCCCAGCGCCACGGCGGTGGTCATCGCGCCCGCATTGTCGATGCTCTGCGTGCCTGCGCCGCCAAGCAGGGTGCCATTGCCGCTATTCACCTCCACCGAAGCCCCGGCCCTGTTCAGAAGCGAGGTATTCGCACCTGACATATACATGGCTGTGGAGGCGGTCAGCACATCGCGGTTATCCAGCGTGCCCGCCCGCACATCCCACGCCGCAAGGCTGGTTCCGTCTTCGAGGATGAGGGTACCATCGCCAGTCTTGTCGAGCGAGCCCGTGCCGCTCACCGTGCCGGCCAGCGTCATGGTGAAAGCCTGTGTATCGATGGCGCCTGTGCCGCTCACGGCGATGCTGTTCCCGAGCGTCAGATCGGCAATCATCGCCCGCAGCATGGTGGTATCCGCCATGGCAAGCCCGCCCGTGCCCAGCGCCGTGTTACTGCCGGCCCCCAGCGTGCCCTCGTTCAGGTTCACGCCGCCGCCAAACTCATTGGCGGCCATCAGATTGAGCGTGCCGCCGCCAATCTTCTTGAGTGAGCCCGTGCCGCTGACCACGTCATCCAGGGTCAGGGTAAAGGCCTGCGTATCGATTGTTGACACGCCGTTCATGATCACCGTGTTGCCGAGCGTCAGGCCAGCGGCCATCGACCGCAGCGTCGTGCCACCCGCCATGGTGAGCGTACCCATGCCCAGCGCCGTGTTGTGGCCGGCGCCCAGCATGCCGTCGGTCAGGTTCACGCCGCCTGCAAAATCATTGGCGGCCATCAGATCGAGCGTGCCGCTGCCAGTCTTCTTGAGCGTGCCCGAACCACTCACCTCACCGTCCAGCGTCAGGGTAAAGGCCTGCGTATCGACCGTTGATACGCCATTGACGGTGACCGTGTTGCCGAGCGTCATCCCGGCCGCCGCCGCTTGCAGCGTTGTGCCGTCCGCCATGGTCAGCGCGCCCGCGCCCAGCGCCTGATTGTCGCCAACCCCCAGCGTGCCCTGATTCAGCAGCACGCCGCCTTCAAAGTCATTGGCAACCGACAGGATCAGCCTGCCCGCGCCATCCTTGACAACGCCCACCGTACGCGGGCCATCCGACAGATCGGTGGCGATCTCCGCTGTAAGACCCGCCTCCACCGTGATAAATGCGTCGTCCCCGGAGGGATTGAGCAGAAGGCCGCCGTTTGCTCCTTCCTGCAGGACATATCCACCGGTTTTGAAGGTCAGTCCGTCGACGATCTGCTGCCCCACCACGCTGACATCGCCGCCGTTGTCGCCCCAGAAGATCGCCGTGCCGCTCTGCGGCCATGGGTTGTTGGAGAGCCCGTCCGATATGGTCCAGTTTTCATTGGTTGTGTTCCAGGTGCCTGGGCCGCCGTCCACCGTGCCGTCGGGCGGTGCACCCGTCCCGCCATCCCAGTAAACGCCAACCGCCGAGAAACGGAGCACCAACTGCGTCCCGCCAAAGACCTCCAATGACGCCGTGAAGCCTGGATTCAGGGTCTCGTTCTCCAGGACCAGAGAAAGACCATCGTCGGTCAGCACCCCGCCTGTTGTCTCCAGAATCACAAACTGCTGGTTGGTGTTGACCACCGTCGAGTTCCACTGGCGGGCCAGGACGGTTCCGGAGAGATTGGCGTCTCCGGATACCACCATGACATCCGACTGGCGCTGACCTTGGTTGAAATCAGGCTGGAAATCGACGAAAAACACGCCATCCGCCGTCTGGGTCACATCGCCCGTAACAGCGGTGGTGAACAGCTTCGCATCGCCACCGACAGTCAGCTTTCCCGCATTGGTGAGCGTCTCGCCGTCGCCAAGCACCACCGTGTTGCCGGTAATGAACAGGCCGGTCTGCTCATTCAGGAAGCTGTCAGCGCCGGCGCCCAGGTTGACGCTCCCGATCACCGTGCCGGCATTGGTCACCGTCTCGCTGCCTGACTCGCCGCGGATGGCGAGGTCAGCAAGTCCGCCCGCATTCTTGACCACACCGCCGGCAAGGACGGCAAGACTGTTCGCGGACCCGTTCAGCATCCCGTCGCCAAACTCCACACCCGCGAAGCCGGCAGCGCCCGTGATCACGCCGCCTGCCGTGACATCGAGATTGCCCGCGCCCACCGCCACCACCGCCGACTTTTCGGACGACGTCACGCTGCCTGCCGTGGCGGCCACCTTCACCTCGCCGCCAGGGTTATAGGCGAAGATAGCTTCCCGCCTTGCCGTCACATCGCCCCCGGTCTTCACCGAGACCAGCGCCGCGCCGAAAAAGGACTTTGCATAGATTCCGCGGGCGGCGATGGATTCGATGGTGCCTGTCAGGTCGACAGTGACGTCACCGAAATCCGATGCCGCGTAAACACCATGGGCCGCGGTATTCGTGGCGCTGTCTGCATAAACATTCGCGCTGCCCAATACGCTGACGGTGTTGGACCCTCTGTTACGGGCGTAGATTGCGCTATCTTGAAGCGATGTGACACTGCCACCGCTGGAATCGATTGTCAGGGCGGCATTGTTGGTGCTATAGGCAAAGATGCCTTGTTCTGCTCCGGAAACGTCTCCCCCGGTCGTAATCTTGATTTCGGCGCCGGCGTATGAGAAAGCGTAGATCCCGCGCGCGTAAACCGATTCAATGTCTCCGGTGACGTCGATCGAGATATCTGCCGATCCGCCCGTATAGGCGGTGATGCCATTGGCGGCGTATCGCACCTGGGGCACATCCTGGCCCTGCGCGAGAATGTTGACGCTGCCGGAGATTTCGATGTTTCCCACACCGAACGGGTTGGTGTTGGCATAGATTCCGGCCCTGTCGGACGTTATGGTGCCGGCATCGGCTGTGATCTTGATATCGCCGCCGCCCGTCGCTAGCGTGAAGATACCGGCGCTTCGGACCGACTCGATGTTACCTGTGGTTCCAACGACAATGTCTCCCGAGTTGCTGGTTGCACGGATGCCATGAAGAACGGCACTGATGGGCCCATCGCTGAAGACCTTCACCTCGCCGTTGTTTCCGTCGGCGAAAATGCCTTGCGAAGCCGTCGCCGTAATGCTGCCCGCGCTGCGGATATAAACAGAATTTCCCCGCACCGACATGCCGTTGCCGGCAGACAGCGCCCCCGTGCTGTTGACTGTGACGGAGCTTGTGGTCTGCCGGCCGCGGGCTTCGATCGCAATTGAACTTAGACCGGAGCCTGCGGCGATGTTGCCGGTGCTGGTCACCGAGACGGAACTCTGCTGGCTGGTAGCCGAGATGCCCGACCCGGTTGCAGTAATGCCGTTGGTTACGTTACTGACAACAGTGGCCATGCCCGTATTGGCGGCGGCCCGAATGGCGTCTCCGGTTGCCGTGATCTTTTTGTCGCCGGCGTCTACATCGACAGTGGCGGATGTCGGTGATAAGATGCTGACAAAACCGGTGATGTTCTGGGTGAGATCAAGAACCTTCAGTGTGGTGTAGCCGGTAAAGGCGGTGTCGGCGTCGTTGTCGATGCGAACGCCGGCCGCGACATTGCCGGTGCAGGTGACGGTCTTGCTAGGGCTGGCTCCTGAAACGCTGCAGGGGGACGATGTGAATGGCGGCACGGCCTGCGCACCGGCGGGGCTCGGCGACATCAGTACGAGCGCGCCCAATGCAGCCGAGGCGAACAATGCTGACCGGGTGGTCTGCGTTGGCACAACCACACCCTCACGCTGACAAGCGCCAGCGCGTTGACCTATTCTCATCACCTTCCCCGTCAACAACCCGCCGGCTCTGCATTTCCATGCTTGCCGGCTTTATTTTTGAGAGGTTCCTACCATAACGTCAGGCATCAAACAACCCGTTAAAGTTGTATTTTCGGATAAATTGGTTCTTACCCCGCGGAATGTGGCCAATCCGCCACATCTACCCATTCAGCAGCCAAGCTGCCGCGAACATTTCTGGTGGGCGGACGCTGACGGGGCATTTCCGAGCGAGCTTGGCCCGAGCCGGAACGCCCGCTTCGCTCAGAACCCGATGCGCAGCCGCAGGCCGCCGCCGTGGCTCTGGGATGTCTCGCCGAAGCTGCCGTCATAGTAGACCCGCAGCGAGTTGCCTTCGGCGTTGAACACATCAATCCCCGCCGAGATATCGAAAGTCACGGGGTCAAGTTCCGTCTTGGTGACGAAGACGGATGGTTCTTCCGGCGTATCCACGAACTGCGACGACAGGCTGAACTGCGAGTCGCCATAGAAGGTGGCGCCGAGTTGCAGCATCGGGCGGAAGATCAGGCCGTCCTCCGTCTCCCACTGCCCGCCCATCTCGATCCGCGGCGTCACCGAGAACAGGTTTTCCGT
>NZ_JBJTER010000030.1:0-4340 GCF_046093005.1 Aestuariivirga sp. | reverse complement strand
TTGAGCCGCCGGTCGGCGACTTGCTGCGGCAGTGCCGAAAGCCCGGCGAGCTCGGAGCGGGCATCCCCGGCGCGCGCCGCCGTCGACGCCGCGGTGCGGCTCGAGCGCGAGCGGCGGGAGAACCATCGGGCCGCGCTCTCTGCCGCCGAGGTGGCGCGCCGGGCGCTGGCCACCCATGAACGCCAGACCGCCGAGCGCCTCGCCCAGACCAGCGCGCTTGACGAAGCGCAGCGCCGCATCGCCGCGGCGCTTGAGGAAGCCCGCGGCCGCCACGCCGAGGCGGTGGCCGAGTCCGCCGGCCTGCCAGCACTCGAAGGCTTGCAGACGGACCTCAACGCCCTGCGCGAATCCGTGAACCGCGACCGCGCCGCCTATGCGGAGGCACGCGCCACCCATGACGGGCTGGAGCGCGAGGCCAGGGCGCGCACCGGCCGCATCGCCGCCATCGCCAATGAGACCAGCCAGTGGACGGCCCGCGCCGCCCGCGCCAATGAGCAGATCGCCCAGCTCACGGCGCGCGCCGGGGATGCCCGCTCCGAGCTCGCCGGGCTTTCGGCACTGCCGCAGCAATTCGCCGACCGGCGGCTCAAGCTGATGAACATGCTGGCCGAGGCCGAGACGGCGCGGAAGGCGGCGGCGGATGCCTTGCAGGCCGCCGAAAACGAGGTGCGCCAGGCTGACCAGGACTTGCGCGCCGTCCAGGAACTGCTCTCCGCGGCGCGCGAGGAGCACGCCAGGCTCGGCGCCCGGCTGGAGGCCAGCAGCGCGCGGCTCGAGGCCTCCGAACAGCGAATCGCTGACGTCTTGCACTGCAAGCCGGAAGAGGCGATGGCCGCCGCCGGACTGGCGGATGGCGAGATCATGGATACCGCCGAGATCGAGCGGAAGCTCAACGGCCTGCGTGACGACCGCGAGCGTCTTGGCGGCGTCAATCTGCGCGCCGAGCAAGAGGCCACCGAGGTGGCCCGCCAGCTCGACGGGCTGGTGAAGGAGCGCGATGACCTGATCCAGGCCATCAACAAGCTGCGCGGCGGCATTGCCAGCCTCAACCGCGAGGGCCGCCAGCGCCTGCTCGACGCCTTCGGCACCGTCAACCAGAAATTCGGCGAGCTGTTCACCACCCTGTTCGGCGGCGGCAAGGCGGAACTGCATCTGATCGAGTCGGAAGACCCGCTGGAAGCCGGCCTCGAAATCATCGCCAACCCGCCGGGCAAGAAGCCGACCACGCTGTCGCTGCTGTCGGGTGGCGAGCAGACGCTTACCGCCATGTCGCTGATCTTTGCGGTGTTCCTCACCAACCCCTCGCCGATCTGCGTGCTCGACGAAGTCGACGCGCCGCTCGACGAGCATAATGTCGAGCGCTTCTGCAACCTGCTCGACGCGATGCTGGAGCGCACCGAGACCCGCTTCATGATCATCACCCACCACGCGCTGACCATGGCGCGCATGCACCGTCTGTTCGGCGTCACCATGCTGGAGCGCGGCGTGTCGCAGCTCGTCTCGGTCGATCTGCAGCAGGCGGAAAGCATGGCGCTCGCCAAGTCGGCGTGACCGGCGGCATGAATGTCGTCTTCGATATCGGCAATGTGCTGATCGGCTGGGATCCGCGCGTTCTCTACCGCAAGATCTTCGCCAGCGAGGACGAGGTCGCGTGGTTCCTCGGCCATGTCTGCACGCCGGAGTGGAACCTCGAGCAGGACCGCGGGCGAAGCTTCCGTGATGCCATCGCCGAGGCCACCCAGCGCTACCCGCAACACGCGGATGCAATCGCGGCCTATGACCGGCGCTGGGCGGAAACCATCCTCGGCCCGATCACCGGGACGGTGGCGATTCTCGATGAGCTGGAGGCGCAGGGAACCCCGCTCTACGCCATCACCAACTGGCACCAGGACAAGTTCCGTGAAACCCGCGGGCGGTTTTCCTTCCTGGAGCGGTTTCGCGATATCGTGGTTTCGGGCGACGAGCGGCTGGTGAAGCCCGATCCCGCCATCTACCGGTTGCTGCTGGAGCGCAACGGGCTTGCGGCCGGTTCCTGCCTGTTCATCGACGACAGCCCCAGGAATGTGGCCGGGGCGGAGGCGGTGGGCATGCGTGCCCATCACTTCACCTCGCCGGAGGCCTTGCGCGGCCATCTGACGGCCGCGGGTATTCTGCCGTAGCTGTGGCGCGGCGGCCAGAAAGAGGATGCCATGGTCAGGCCATGGCATGACCCGTTTATCGGCGTGGCCGCGGCCCGGCGCGCGAATCGCCGCATATCGGCTGGAACAATAAAAACATCGATATTTCAATATTTTATGACGGAAATCCATCGCTTGACAGGGCTATGACCCGCAACTATGTTGCGCGCGCTTTGGGAGGGGAACTCTTCAGAGTCCGTACGCCGTTTGCCTGAAGGTCTGTCTTATGACTAAACCGCGCGACGACCGGCTGCCGGACAAGGCTTCCCGCCCTGAGCTGGGCGAGCTTTCCGCACGTCTCAAGGATCTGTCCGGCCGCATTGCGGCCGAGCGGTCTGAGCATGCGGAACAAGCAAGACCGTCCGCAAGCATGGAGGGGGCCGCTGGCTATGCCAAGGGCTACCGGCTTGCGAGCGAGTTCGTGGCGGGAACGCTGGTTGGTGGCCTTATCGGCTACGGGATCGACTGGTTGTTCGGCACGGCGCCTTTCGGCATGATTTTCTTCCTGCTCCTTGGTTTTGGGGCCGGCATCCTGAACATGGCCCGGTCGGCCAACAGGGCGCCACCGGCCAAGGAACGGCTCGACGCAAACCCGCCGCCCAAAGCGGCTCCAGACGATGAAGAAGAGGACTGATCGTGGCCAACGATCCGATCCACCAGTTTCAGATCAAGGACCTCGCCGGGCCTTTCCACGTCGGCGGGCTTGAAATCTCCTTCACCAACTCGGCCCTGTTCATGGGGATCGCGGTGGCGACGGTGACGGGCATCCTGCTGGCCGCGGCGGGCCGCGGCGCCCTGGTGCCGGGCCGCCTGCAGACGCTGGGCGAGGTGTGGTACGAATTCGTCCACAACATGGTGAAGAACGTGCTGGGGCCTGAGGGAAAACCATTCTTCCCCCTGGTGTTCTCGCTGTTCTCCTTCGTGCTCGTCGCCAACATGCTGGGCATGTTCCCCTATTTCTTCACGGTCACCAGCCATGTGGTGGTCACCGCATCGCTGGCCGTCTTCGTGGTTGGCCTCGTCGTCGTGGTCGGCATCGCCAAGCATGGGCTCGGCTGGTTCAAGCTGTTCGTGCCGAGCGGCGTGCCGATGGTGATCCTGCCCTTCATCTCGCTGATTGAGATCATTTCCTTCCTGTCGCGGCCGGTGAGCCTGGGGCTCCGCCTGTTCGGCAACATGCTGGCGGGCCACATCGTGCTCAAGGTGTTCTCGGGCTTCGTGGTGAGCCTCGGCGCGCTCGGCATCGGCGGCATCATCGGGTCGGTGGCGCCGCTGGGCATGGCCGTGGCGCTCACCGCGCTCGAATTCCTGGTGGCGTTCCTCCAGGCCTTCGTCTTCGCCATTCTCACCTGCGTCTATTTGAACGACGCGCTGCACACCCATCACTGACACCCAACCTTCAACCCAACACGTCCCAAAACGCGAGGAGACTGACATGGAACCAGAAGCAGCAAAGATGATCGGCGCCGGTATCGCCTGTATCGGCATGGGCGGCGCCGGCATCGGCGTGGGCCACATCTTCGGCAACTATCTCGCCGGCGCGCTGCGCAATCCGGCGGCGGCTAGCGCCCAGTTCACCAACGCGCTGATCGGCGCGGCGCTGGCGGAAGGCCTCGGCATCTTCTCGCTGGTCGTGGCGCTGCTGCTGCTGTTCACCTGATCGTCATCCCGGCAATCGCAGCGGAGCCTGGCGGGCGCATAGCCCGCCGCGGCTTCGCGAGTTGAGGCTCAAGACATGTCGCAATCGACATTCGCCGTCGCCGAAGCCACCACCGAGACGCCCGCCACCACGGGCGAAACCGGCCAGACGACGGAGAGTACCGGCCATGATGGCGGCCACACCGGCGCCTTCCCGCCGATGGATACCACCACCTATCCGTCGCAGATCTTCTGGCTCGTGGTGTTCTTCGGCCTGCTTTATCTGCTGATGAGCCGGGTGGCGCTGCCGCGCATGGCGGCGGTGCTGGAGCGCCGGCACAAGGCCCTCGAAGCCGATCTCTCGAAGGCCTCGGCGCTGAAGAACGAAACCGAGGCGGCGATTGCCGCCTATGAAAAATCACTGGCCGACGCCCGGGCCGGCGCGCAGACGATCGCCGCCGAAACCCGCGCCCGCATCGGCGGCGAGGTGGAAGCCGAGCGCGCCGCGCTCGACAAGACGCTGGC
>NZ_JBJTER010000029.1:0-4665 GCF_046093005.1 Aestuariivirga sp. | reverse complement strand
CCGGAGGGCTGGGGCGCGCGGTTCGGTTTCGCGCTGCTGTTCCCGGTGGGGAAAAGGTGAGGCATCGTCTACGGTCTGGCGCCACCCCAGCCGAGGCTTTCTCACGGACATGCCGGCAGTGTCCTGCGGCGTACAGATGGCGGCATGATCAACCGGCGGAACAGTCTGCGCCTTGACTCCACACCTGTCGCGGCCATGTCGAGGATCTGTGGCGGCGCGCTGTGCCTGCTGATCGCGGGAACAGTCACCTTCGCCGCCACAGGCATGACTTCCGCCGCCGGCCCCGCGATCACGAAGCAGGATGCGATACGAGCCGCCTTGTTTGACGATGCGGCCCTGACCCTGCATCTGCGGAGCTACCTCTTCGACCGGTCCAACAATGAGGGCGACGATCCCGCCGCCTGGGCGACCGGCGGCTGGGTTGGTTATCAGACGGGCTGGATCGGCGACATGCTCCGGTTCGGCGCGGTGGCCTACACCTCGCAGCCACTCTGGGCGCCGGAAGACCGCCCCGGCTCGCTTCTGCTGTTGCCGGATCAGGAGGGCTTCTCGGTTCTGGGCCAGGCCTATGCCGCGCTTCGTTATGACGGTCAGCTTCTGACGCTGGGCCGCCAGCTGGTGGACCAGCCGGAAATCAACCCGCATGACAACCGCATGGCGCCGATCACCTATGAAGGGGCCTCGCTTGGCGGCGACGTCGGCATTTTCTCCTATTACGCGGCATTCCTGACGGCCACCAAGACACGCGGCTCGGACAAGTTCGAGAATTTCGCGGAGGCCGCCGGGGTCGACAGTAACGAGCCGATGTATCTGGGCGGACTCGCATTTTCTCCAGGCGGCGACATCAAGACCCGCACCTCATTGTATGCCGTTCCCGATATTCTCATGTCGTCATACACGGACTGGCAGTGGAGCGGTCAGCCTGACAGCTACAGCTTCAGCCTCTCGGGCCAGGTTTACTGCCTCAAGCTTGAACTCGCGGCTGAACTTCCGTCTCTCCATTGGACACCTCCAGTTCCATTAAACACCTTAACTCGGTGTCCACGGAACCGGCAGCAGGCCAATGGCAGCCTCCGTCTGAAACGATCTGAACGCCACTTGCCCTAAGATCAAGTTTGGTTGTCTAACCAGCTATTATATCGAGCCTCCGGGGCATGGGCCTTTCGTCCCATGGCACCCACTGGCACTGCAATGGGCGTTCTCGCTGTCAGATAAGTATCTGTAACAGAACAATAAACCGCCATGGAGGCCCATCGATGCTGATTGAAACACAGGTAGTCCGTTCAAATTCCGAGTTGCTGAAGGAGCTGCGGGGGCTCCCTGTCACCAAGGCCGTCATTTATCGCAATGTGGACAAGAAGGCGTGGGAGCAGATCGCCAGGGAGCACCAGGGCGACCGGATAGTGGTACTGATAAAGTAGAGCAAAGCGCTGCTTAGAAAGCCACCGGTGAGCAAAGAATCCAACTTGCAACCATGCAGGCCACGTCACCTGATCGCATAATGTTGTATTTTCAATTACTTGCACCTTGCCCCGATGCATCACGTTCACGTAAGCCTCTTTACAGCCCCCATTCGCCATGATTTAGTCTAGGTGAAAACCACTAGGCCAACAGGGGTTGCTAATGACTGTGGCGGATAGATTTGCGCTCACGGGAAATGTTGCGATGGTGACCGGCGCGGCAGCAGGCATTGGACGAGCTATTTCGATGCTTTTCGCCCGAGCTGGCGCTTCAGTGATCGTCACGGACCTAAAACAGGATGGGGCTCAGGCAGTCGCCGATGAGATCAAGAGGCAGGGCGGCAAGGCCATCGGGCTCGAGTGCAATGTCACCAAGGAAGAGCAGCTGGCAGCGGCTGTCGATGCCGCGATCAAGACTTTCGGCAAGCTGACGATCCTTGTTAATAACGCCGGTGGTGGCGGGCCTAAGCCCTTCGACATGCCGATGAGCGATTTCGAATGGGCCTACCAGCTAAACGTCTTTGCGTTATTCCGGTTGACGCAGCTTGCGGCACCTCACATGAAGGCCGCAGGGGGTGGTGCTGTACTCAACATCTCCTCGATGGCCGGCGAGAACAAGAATATCAATATGGCGTCCTACAGTTCGTCGAAGGCAGCGGTGAACCATCTGACACGCAACATCGCCTTTGATCTGGGGCCCATGGGTATTCGCGTCAACTGCATTGCACCCGGCGCCATCAAGACCGACGCACTCGCCAAGGTTCTGACGCCCGAGCGCGAGAAGGCAATGTTGAAGCACACCCCACTCGGGAGGTTGGGCGAGGCGGACGACATCGCAAACGCAGCCCTCTTCTTGTGCTCCCCCGCGTCGAGCTGGGTGAGTGGACAGGTTCTGACTGTGTCAGGCGGCGGCGTGCAGGAACTCGACTGATATCGTCATTCGTAATTTCTGGCGGCGAAGTGTCCCGTCAGATTTCGACTAGGGTTCTTTCATCACAGTTGGCCGAGAAACAGACCAGACAGGAGATGTTATGACTTATGATGCTTTCGCGGACTTCCGCATGGCGGGCCACAACGTGATCATCACAGGCGGCGCACAGAATATCGGCGCCGGGATCGCCCGCACACTGTCGGGTGCGGGCGCCAAGGTTATGATTGCCGACCTCAACGGTGATAAGGCGAAGGAAACTGCGGCAGCCATTGAGAAAGAGACTGGCAATGATTGCCGCGGCATCAAGTGCGATGTCACGTCTCTCGATGACATCAACGCATTGGTGGCGGAGACGGTAAGGGCCTTCGGCGGCATCTCGACACTGGTCAACAACGTGGGTTGGGGTGGTCGACACGAGGATCCAACCGCAATCACCGAGGAGGATTTCATCAAGTCCTACAAGCTCAACACCATCAGCGCCTACCGCATGAGCATGGCCTGCCTGCCCCATCTCGAGAAGGCGAAGAACGCCACGATCACCAATTCAGGTTCCTTCTCATCCGCCACGCCTGCCTATGACATCCTGGCCTATGGCACGGCCAAGGCAGCGCTGAACCAGATGATGGTGTCGATCGCTCACATGCTGGCCAAGAAGGTGCGCGTCAACTCGGTGCTGATCGGCACGGTGATGACCGAGGGCTATGCCGATGCTGGCATCGATGCCGCCATGCAGGAGAAGTTGAAGCACCCGGACAATCTCACGGGCCGCCCCGGCAAGGCCGAGGACATCGCCAACGCCATGCTGTGGCTGTGTTCGCCCGCAAGCGGATGGGTGAGCGGCCAGATCATCAATGTCCATGGCGGTGGCGGTGTGGTGCGCCTGTTCGGTCATTGATCACGGACGTACAAGTAGCGACACTGCTCCGACCGGAACAGAGCCCCTGTCCCGGACCATTGTGAAAGGAATGACGACGTGAGAAGCACCTTACTGGAGCTCGCTCTGTCCGCCTTGATCTTTGCCCTTCCGGTCAGCGCTGGGGCTCAGGGGACGGCGGCGACCAACGATCAGGTCTTGCAGCTCTATTTCACCGACAGCGGTCGATCCTTTGGCTATCAAGTCATGATGGCACGGATCCAATTGGACACGTTGACGGCAGAGCTTGAACGCGACAAGTCGATGCTCCAGCGCAACGAAGAGCTCTACGCCAAGAGCGCCATTTCGCAGCTGGATCTTCAGGTGTCGCAGCTCAAGGATGCTTGGAACCGCAAGCAATTGATCGTCGCCGAGAAGAACCTTTTGTATCTGAGCGCAGAGTATGAGGCCATGACCAAAATAGCAGAGCACTTCGCGGGCGGAGAAATCACGGTCGAGACTCTTTATGCCGTCTTCCGTCGAGGATGGGATGCAGGGTGCGACAAGGGACCGGACGAAGTTGTCGCACATCAGGCCTGGGTCGCATTTGCCGAAAAATCACTTGAGCGAGCGCGCCAGCTTAATGAACGTGGCGGACTGCCTGATAGCGAAGTGCTGGAGCGCGAGACGCAGCTTGCGATTGCCCGGACCAACTATCAGAATCGATTAGGAGGGCTTGACCGCTGCAGGACAACGCTGTTCCCAAGTCTGGACGATATTATGGCGCCTTCGCGCTGATAGCGAAGCGGACACCTCAACGGAGACACCGATGACCTCCACCGAAAAGCGCAGTCCGAGCCAACAGGAACTCGTCAAGGGAGCACTGCTGTCAGGCGTCATGAACGCCGTAATCAACGGTGCCATCCAGGCTTGGCTTCTGCGTGGTAACGATGTCATTCCTCTATCGGTTGACAGCATCAGCGCAGGAACGCCGACCGTACTCGGATCAGCCGTGCCGCTTGCCGTGTCGCTCGCAATGGTTCTGACAGCGGTTGCTCATTGGACGCTCAAGGGTCCTAAGAAGCCCTTCTTCCCCACGACCTTTTGGCTGGTTCTGAAGCATGGACTCTTCGCCTTTGGCGCTCTGGTAGCTGGGGCGATTGTCTGGCAACGCGTCGTCGGCACAGTGGATGTGGGGCTTGTCACCGCCGTGATTCTTCTTGGTCTCATAGCAGGCATTATCTCGACCGCCGTAAACTACATGACGATCTCGGAAATTATCATGGACCACCCCTAAGATAGGTAACTGCTGTCCGACCTGCGAAGTACCGACCACTTGCTGCAGGCCACCCCCTGTCGATAGCTAATTAACTTGTCCGGTTTTGGTAGCACATCAAATGTCCGCTTCTTGTGTTTTTGTG
>NZ_JBJTER010000028.1:0-117561 GCF_046093005.1 Aestuariivirga sp. | reverse complement strand
ATCTGCGGCGGCGAGCATGTGGTCGACGGCGCCGCCTTGGCGGTCTATGACAGCGATGCTTTAACCGCGTATCGCCAGCGGCCGTTGGTGGCGGTGCTGCCGGGATCGGTTGAAGAAATTCAAGCGGTGATGCGGCTTTGCCAAGCCATGAATCTCAAGGTCGTACCACGCGGTGCGGGTACGTCGTTATCGGGCGGCGCCTTGCCTCTTGCCGATGGCGTGTTGTTGGTCACCACGCGGCTCAACCGGGTCAAAGAGATCGACCTCGACAATCTTTGTGCCGTGGTTGAGCCGGGCGTCACCAACCTTGCGATCACTAAAGCGGTGGAGCATCACGCGCTCTATTACGCGCCCGATCCCTCCAGTCAAATTGCCTGCACCATCGGCGGCAATGTGGCGGAGAATTCCGGCGGCGTGCACTGCCTGAAATATGGCCTCACCGCCAACAATGTGCTGGGCATCGAAATGGTGCTGATTTCCGGCGAGGTGATCCGGCTCGGCGGCAAGCATCTGGACAGCGGCGGCTATGATCTCCTCGGTGTGATGACCGGTTCGGAGGGCCTCCTCGGCGTGGTCACCGAAGTCACCGTCCGCATCCTGCAGAAGCCCGAAACGGCGCGCGCCGTGCTGGTGGGCTTTCCGTCGAGCGAGGATGCCGGGCAATGCGTGGCCGACATCATCTCAGCCGGCATCATTCCGGGCGGCATGGAGATGATGGACCGCCCGGCGATCCGCGCCGCCGAGGATTTCGTCAGGGCCGGCTACCCGCTCGATGTCGAAGCCCTGCTGATCGTCGAACTGGACGGGCCGCAGGTCGAGGTCGATCACCTGATCGCCCGGGTCAGCGACATCGCCCGGGCCAACCGCTCCATGACGCTCCGGGTCTCGGCCTCGGAAGAGGAGCGGCTGTTGTTCTGGGCCGGGCGCAAGGCCGCCTTTCCTGCCGTGGGGCGCATTTCGCCGGACTATCTCTGCATGGACGGCACCATTCCGCGAAAGCGCCTGCCGGACGTGCTGAAAGGCATGGCGGAGCTTTCCGTCCGCCACCGCCTGCGCGTCGCCAATGTGTTCCACGCCGGCGACGGCAATCTGCACCCGCTCATTCTCTATGATGCCAACGACCCCGATGAACTGGAACGCGCCGAGCTTTTCGGCGCCGATATCCTGCGCCTCTGCGTCAAGGTGGGCGGCGTGCTGACCGGCGAGCACGGGGTCGGCATCGAAAAGCGCGACCTGATGCCGGAGATATTCTCGGAGGCCGATCTCGCCCAGCAGATGCGCGTCAAATGCGCCTTCGATGCGCAAGGCCTGCTCAATCCCGGCAAGGTGTTCCCGGTCCTGCACCGCTGCGCCGAGCTTGGCCGCATGCATGTGCGCGGCGGGCAATTGCCGTTTGCAGAGATTCCGAGATTCTGATGTCTGGCGCCGTGAAACCCTCCTCGGAGAGCGAGCTGGCGGAGATCATCGCCTCCGCCGCGGCGCCCTTTGAGGTGATCGGCGCCGGCACCCGGCGCGGCCTCGGGCGGCCGGTGCAGACGGCCGCCACGCTCGATCTTTCAGGCTTTTCCGGCGTCATCGCCTATGAGCCGGAGGAGCTGATCCTCGAGGCCCGCGCGGGCACCAGGCTTGCCGACATCGAGGACCTGCTGGCGGCGCGCCGCCAGCAGCTGGCCTTCGAGCCGCCCGACTGGTCGGCGCTGCTGGGAGCCCCGCACAGCGGCACGGTGGGCGGGCTCGTCGCCTGCAATCTTTCAGGGCCCCGCCGCATCAAGGCCGGCGCGCTGCGTGACCATATCCTCGGCCTGCGCGGCGTCACCGGCGGCGGCAGCGCTTTCAAGGCCGGCGCGCGGGTGGTGAAGAACGTCACCGGCTATGATCTGCCAAAGCTCCTCACCGGCGCCTACGGCACGCTCGCCGCCATGACGGCGGTGATCCTGAAAGTGCTGCCCGCCCCCGAGACCGAGGAAACCGTGGTGTTGACCGGGCTTGATGATACGCAAGCGGTGCATCTCATGAGCCTCGCCATGCAATCCTCCTGCGAGGTGTCGGCGGCGGCCTTCATTCCAGGCGAGGCGGTCTACCTGCGGCTCGAAGGCATTGCGCCCTCCGTCGCCTACCGGCGTGACCAGCTGGCCATGGCGCTGAAACGCCCCGTCGAGGTAATGGCCGAACGGAGCTCCGCCGCCAAATGGCGGGCGATCCGCGATGGCACGCTGTTCGTGAACCGCCCCGCCCATCCGCTGTGGCGGCTGTCGGTGGCGCCGTCCGAGGCGCCCGGCATCATCCGCCGCCTCATGGAGCAACTGGACATCCGCTATGTCTTCGACTGGGCGGGCGGGCTCATCTGGCTCGAAGTGCCGCCCGCGGATGACGCATCGGCCAGCGCCATTCGCAGCGCCATGAGCGGCGGCCACGCCACGCTGATCCGCGCGCCGCAGGCCGTCCGCGCCGCGGTGCCGGTGTTCGAACCGCAGGCGGCGGCGCTTGCCGCCCTCAGCCAGCGGGTGAAGGAGTCTTTCGACCCGCGCCATATCCTCAATCCTGGCCGCATGTACCGGGAGTTCTGATGCAGACCGCCTTCACCGCCGAACAGCTCGCAACGCCGCGCATCGCCGAGGCCAACACCATTCTGCGCAAATGCGTGCATTGCGGCTTCTGCACCGCCACCTGCCCCACCTATGTGCTGCTGGGCGATGAGCTCGACAGCCCGCGCGGCCGCATCTATCTGATCAAGAACATGCTGGAGAGCGGCGCGCCCGCCACCGCCGGGACGGTGAAGCATCTCGACCGCTGCCTCTCGTGCCTGTCCTGCATGACCACCTGCCCGTCCGGCGTCAATTACATGCACCTGATCGACGAAGCCCGCGCCCATGTGGAGGAAACCTACCGGCGGCCGCTGTTCGAGCGGCTGCTGCGCAATGTGCTGGCCTTCACCATGCCGAGGCCCGGCCTGTTCCGGCTGTCGCTGATTGCCGCGAGGCTCGCCTCGCCGCTGGCGCCCGTGGCGCAGGCCCTGGGGCTGAAGCGGATCGCCGCGCTGCTGGGCCTGGTGCCGAAGCCGCTGCCCGCGCCGGAGGCGTTCGGCCAGCCCGGAACCTATGCCGCCGAGGGCGCCGGCAAGGGCCGCGTGGCGCTGCTCATGGGCTGCGTGCAGAGCGTCCTCGACCCCGGCATCAACGCCGCAACCATCAGGCTGTTGACGCGGCTTGGTTTCGACGTGGTGGTGGCGGGCGAGGAGAGCTGCTGCGGCTCGCTCACGCACCACATGGGCAAGGAACATGATGCGCTGGACCGCGCCCGCCGCTCGGTCGATCAGTGGACCAAGGCGGATGTCGACGCCGTCGTCATCACTGCCTCGGGCTGCGGCACCACCATCAAGGATTATGGCCACATGCTGCGCCTCGATCCGGCCTATGCGGAAAAGGCGAAAGCGATCAGCGCCAAGGCGAAGGACGTCACCGAATTCCTGAGCGGCCTCGATCTGCCCGCGGCCAAAGGCGGCCTGCGGCTGGCCTATCATTCCGCCTGCTCCATGCAGCACGGCCAGAAGATCAAACAGGAACCCATGAAGCTCCTGCGCCGCGCCGGCTTCACGGTGCAGGAGGTGCCGGAAGGCCATCTCTGCTGCGGCTCGGCGGGCACCTACAATATTCTCCAGCCGGAGATCGCCATGCGGCTGCGCGAGCGCAAGGTGGCGAACATTGAATCGCTCAGTCCGCAGGCCATCGCCACCGGCAACATCGGCTGCATCACGCAGATCGGGGCCGGAACCGAAATCCCCATCCTTCATACCGTCGAACTCCTCGACTGGGCCTATGGCGGGCCGCGTCCGGAGAAGCTCTCCGGGCTTGCATGACGGCGGAGCCGCTACGCCACCAGCGCGCCGAGGGGAGCATCATCCTCGCCATGGGCGCCGGCGGGCTGAGGCGGCACCGCGAGGCGCATGCCGCCAAAGTCCGGCTTCCGGGCCGCGGCCATGAGGCGATCCTCATCAACACCGGCGGCGGGCTCGCCGGCGGCGACCGCTTTTCCTTCGACATCACCGCCGAGGAGAACGCGCGGCTCACCGTCACCTCGCAGGCCGCTGAACGCGTCTACCGGTCCCTGGGGCCCGATGCCGGGGTGGCGGTCAGGCTGTCGGCAGGGGCGGGCGCGCGCCTCCTGTGGCTGCCGCAGGAAACGATCCTGTTCGATGGCGCGCGGCTGTCCCGGCGGATCGACGCCGATCTCGACCCGGAGGCGTGGCTGCTCGCCGTGGAATCGGTCATCCTGGGCCGCGAGGCGATGGGCGAAACGGTGCGGCAGGTCAGGCTTCATGACCGCTGGCGCATCCGCCAGGGCGGGCGCCTCGTGTTCGCGGACGATATCGCGATTGATGGCGCGCCGCCCGCCAGCGCGGCGACACTCGGCGCGGCCCGCGCCTTCGCCACGGTCCTCGCGGTGGCGCCCGATGCCGACGGCCGCCTTGACCGCTTGCGGGCTGCAATCGCCGGCCATGGATCTGCCAGCGCCTGGTCTGGCAAGATCGTTGCAAGGCTAGTAGGAAGAGACGGGTTCGACCTGCGCAAGGCCCTTGTTCCGGCACTCACCGTGCTGGCGGAGCCCGAAGCCTTGCCCAGGACTTGGTCATTGTGAGGAAGAATCATGCAGCTCACCCCGCGTGAGAAAGACAAGCTGCTGGTCAGCATGGCGGCGATGGTGGCGCGGCGCCGGCTGGAGCGCGGCGTGAAGCTCAACCATCCGGAAGCCGTGGCGCTGATCACCGACTATGTGGTCGAAGGCGCGCGCGATGGCCGCAGCGTCGCCGACCTGATGGAGAGCGCGGCGCATGTGGTGAGCCGCGCCCAGGTGATGGACGGCATCGCCGACATCATCCATGAGGTGCAGGTCGAGGCCACCTTCCCGGATGGCACCAAGCTCGTCACCGTCCTCCAGCCGATCCGCTAGGAGCCCCGCATGATACCCGGCGAAATCATTACACAGGATGGCGACATCGACCTCAACAAGGGCGCCCCCACGGTAACGCTGATCGTCGCCAATACCGGCGACCGGCCGATCCAGGTGGGCTCGCACTATCATTTCTTCGAAACCAACGAAGCCCTCGCCTTCGCGCGCGACGAGGCGCGCGGCATGCGGCTCGACATTGCCGCTGGCACCGCTGTGCGCTTCGAGCCGGGCCAGCGCCGCGAGGTGCGGCTGGTGCCGTTTGGCGGCAGGCGCCGCATCTTCGGCTTCCAGCAGAAGATCATGGGAGAGCTTTGACATGGCCACCATCTCCCGCGCCGCCTACGCCACCATGTATGGCCCCACCGTGGGCGACCGGGTGCGGCTCGCCGACACCGAATTGTTCGTCGAGGTCGAGAAGGACTTCACCGTCTATGGCGAGGAGGTGAAGTTCGGCGGCGGCAAGGTGATCCGCGACGGCATGGGCCAGTCGCAGGCGACCCGCGCCGAAGGGGCGCTCGACACCGTCATCACCAATGCGCTGATCGTCGATCACACCGGCATCTACAAGGCCGATGTCGGCCTCAAGGACGGACGGATCGCGGCGATTGGAAAGGCCGGGAACCCGGACACCCAGCCAGGCGTCACCCTGATCATCGGGCCCTCGACCGAGATCATCGCCGGGGAGGGCCGCATTCTCACGGCGGGCGGCGTTGACACGCATATCCACTTCATCGCGCCACAGCAGATCGAGGAGGCGCTCTATTCCGGCGTCACCACCATGATGGGCGGCGGCACCGGCCCCGCGCATGGCACGCTGGCCACCACCTGCACCGGCGCCTGGCACACCATGCGGATGATCGAGGCGGCGGATTCCTTCCCCATGAACCTCGGCTTCATGGGCAAGGGCAATGCCGCGCTTCCCGCCCCGCTCGAGGAAATGATCCTCGCCGGGGCCTGCGGCCTCAAGCTGCATGAGGACTGGGGCACCACGCCGGCCGCCATCGACAACTGCCTGAGCGTCGCTGACCGCTTTGACGTGCAGGTGGCGATCCACACCGACACGCTGAACGAATCGGGCTTCGTCGAGAAGACCGTCGCCGCCTTCAAGGGCCGCACCATCCATACTTTCCACACCGAAGGCGCGGGCGGCGGCCACGCGCCGGACATCATCAAGGTGGCGGGGCTTTCAAACGTGCTGCCGTCGTCCACCAACCCGACCAGGCCCTATACGAAGAACACCGTGGCCGAACACCTCGACATGCTGATGGTCTGCCATCACCTGTCGCCGCGCATCCCGGAGGATATCGCCTTCGCCGAAAGCCGCATCCGCAAGGAAACCATCGCGGCGGAGGACATCCTCCACGACCTCGGCGCCATCTCGATGATGTCGTCGGACAGCCAGGCCATGGGCCGGGTCGGCGAAGTCATCATCCGCTGCTGGCAGACCGCGCATAAGATGAAAGTGCAGCGCGGCAGCCTGCCCGGCGATGGCCGGGCGGACAACGCGCGGGTCAAGCGCTATGTCGCCAAATACACCATCAACCCGGCCATCGCCCAGGGCATCGGCCATGAGCTGGGCTCGATCGAAGTAGGAAAGCGCGCCGACCTGGTTCTGTGGAACCCCGCCTTCTTCGGCATCAAGCCGGAGATGGTGCTGCTCGGCGGCTCGATCGCCGCGGCGCCGATGGGCGATCCCAACGCCTCGATCCCGACGCCGCAACCCGTGCACTACCGGCCGATGTTCGCCAGCTTCGGCAAGCTGATGGAGAATTCCGCCGTCACTTTCGTGAGCCGCGCCGCGCTCGATCACGGACTCAAGGCCAGGCTTGGTGTCGCCAAGAAGCTGGTCGCGGTGGAGAACACGCGGGGCGGCATCTCCAAGGCCTCGATGATCCACAACAGCGCCACGCCGGCGATCGAGGTCAATCCGGAAACCTATGAAGTGCGCGCCGACGGCGAACTCCTCACCTGCGAACCGGCCAGCGTGCTGCCCATGGCGCAGCGCTATTTCCTGTTCTGATGACCAGGCGCGCCACCTCGTTCCGCCGCGCCGCGGCTCCCGGTGACGAACCTTTCGACCTGGTGACGCTCGACGCCGACCAGCGCCACATCCGGCGCAAGCGCATCACGCTCGCCGGCGGCGAGGACATTCTCGTCGACTTCGAGAAACCGGCACATCTCGAACATGGCGACCGGCTGGTCCTCGAGGATGGCCGCGTGGCGCAGGTGGTGGCGGCCCAGGAAGAGCTCATGGAAGTGAAGGCCGCAAGCCCGCGTCACCTCACGGAACTCGCCTGGCACATCGGCAACCGGCATCTGCCGGCCCAGATCTGCGATGGCCGCATCCTGCTGCGGCGCGACCCGGTGATCCGCGCCATGCTGGAAACGCTGGGGGCCACGTTGCGCGATGTCGTTGAACCTTTCTCGCCGCAGCATGGCGCCTATCACAGCCATGCGCACTGAGCCTGGCCAGCTTCTGCTGCTCCTGACCTGGATGTCGCCAGCCTTTCCGGTGGGCGCCTTTGCCTATTCGCACGGGCTCGAATGGGCGATCGAGTCTGGCGCGGTGAAGGACGGCGCGGCACTCAAGAGCTGGATCGAAGACCTGCTCACGCGCGGCTCCGGCTGGAATGACGCCGTGCTGTTCGCGCGCTGCTGGGAAGAGACGCCATCGGAGCTCAATGAGCTGGCGCTGGCGCTGGCCGTGTCGCGCGAGCGCCACCTCGAGACCACGCAACTGGGCCGCGCCTTCCGCATCGCCGCCGGGGTATTTGCCGCGCCACCGCTGGATGATGACGAGATCGCTTATCCGGTCGCCGCCGGTGCCGCCTGCGCGGCGATGGCGATCGGCAGGGATCAGGCCCTTCTCGCCTATCTCCAGGGTTTTTCCGCCGCACTCGTTTCGGTGGCGGTGCGGCTGGTGCCCATCGGCCAGACGGCGGGGCTCGAAACCCTGCGTGATCTTGCCCCGGTCATTGCGTCGGTCGCCTCGCGGGCGTTAAGCGCCAGCCTCGCCGATCTCGGCGCCATCACCATCGCGGCGGATATCGCCGCGATGCGCCACGAAACCCAGCACAGCCGCGTGTTCCGCTCATGAGTAAAGCGTCATCCCATGGCCCCCTGCGGGTGGGCATCGGCGGCCCGGTCGGGTCCGGCAAGACCACGCTCACCGAGAAGCTGTGCAAGGCGATGCGGGAGAAATACTCGGTCGCCGCCATCACCAACGATATCTACACGCGTGAGGACGCGCTGATCCTCAACCGCCTGCAGGCGCTGCCCGAGGACCGCATCATGGGCGTGGAAACCGGCGGCTGCCCGCACACCGCGATCCGCGAAGACGCCTCGATCAATCTGGCGGCGGTCGATGAGATGGTGAAGCGCCATCCCGGCCTTGACATCATCTTCATCGAGTCAGGCGGCGACAATCTGGCCGCCACCTTCTCGCCGGACCTTGCCGACATTTCGCTCTATGTGATTTCGGTCTGCCAGGGCGAAAAGATTCCGCGCAAGGGCGGCCCCGCCATCACCCGCTCGGACCTGCTGATCATCAACAAGGCCGATCTCGCGCCGCATGTGATGGCCGATCTCGATGTCATGGAGCGCGACACCCGGCAGGTGCGCGGCGGGCGGCCCTATCTTTTCACCGACATGCTGCGCCAGAAAGGCCTCGATCAGGTGATCGCCTTCATCGAAACGGCGGGCGGGCTCACGGCGTAATTGAGGGATGGTACCGCCTCCCCGGCTCGAACGGGGGACCCCTAGATCCACAATCTAGTGCTCTAACCAACTGAGCTAAGGCGGCAACTTCCGAGCGCGTTCCTAGCCGCACTCGGCGGCGATTTCAAGCGGACTCGAAAACCCGGAAGGGCGCCAGGCTGTCCCGATGATCGCCGGATCAGGTCATCATCGCTGGTCCTTGCCCGCCTCCCAGCGGGCGGCGGCCTGGTCGTCGCTGTCCCTGGCGGCCACCCAGCTGGCCCCGTTTCCACTCTCCTCAAGCTTCCAGAACGGTGCCTTGGTCTTGAGCCAGTCGATCAGGAAGTGGCAGGCCGCGAAGGCGGCCTCACGGTGCGCCGAGGCGGTGATCACCAGCACGATGTCCTCGCCGGGCTCCAGCCGTCCATAGCGGTGGATGATCAGCGAGGCGTCGATGGGCCAGCGCCGCAAGGCCTCCTGCTCGATGTCGGCCAGCGCCTTCTCGGTCATGCCGGGATAATGTTCGAGCGTCATGGCGGTGATGCTGCCGCCGCCCGAGAACTCCCGCACGCTGCCGAGGAACATCACCGTGCCGCCGATGTCGGTGCGGCCACTGGTGAGCGCGGCCAGTTCGCGGCCGGGGTCGAAGACTTCCTGCTGAACGCGGATCATGGCTGCAACATGCCCTCCTTCCGCTTCAGGTTCAATTGCCCGGCGCGGGGGAGAGCTCCTTGAGCCGGGCGAAACCGGCGGCGGGGTCTTTCAGGATGTCCAGCACATCGGGGTAGATGCGCGGCTTGTTCCAGAAGCCGTCGATGACCACCGGCACCGGCAGTACCGGTTCATTGCCCTGGAAGGCGACGACCGACACGCCCAGCGCGCGGCGCAGCAGGTCTACCGCGCCGGTGACCGAGACATCCCGTTCCGCGCTCACCATGTTGAGCGTCTTGATCCCGGCTTCGCCATCGGCGATCGCCACCTCCGCCGACAGGCTCTTGAATGCGGCGGCGCCGGCGGCATCGGGCCAGCCATCCAGGATCTTCTCGCGCACGGCGGCAAACAGTCCCGGCAGGTCGATCTTCGCGATCGCGCCATCGGCGAGCGCCAGCCTGGCCTTCCCCCTGAGCGTGCCGATCATTTCTTCCTGCGTCGTGCCCTCGGCGCTGAGCTCGGCGGAGAAGCTGCCGCTGCCGCTGATCTCACCGATCCCGGTCAGGGCCGCAAGCAAGGGCTGCGCACTGACATTCTCCGCCGCGATGCTGAGCGAAAGCCGCGGCGGCAGGGTGACGGATGCGGCATCGAATGTGAACCGCACCGCGCCACCGCCAGCCGGCTGCGCGACGCCGAAGGTGCTGAGATTGCCATCCTTGAGGCTCAAGGCCAGCTGCGCGCCGGTTGCGGTGAAGCCCCGGTAGCTCAGCTTCTCGGCCAGCAGCGCGATTTCGGCATCAAAGCCGTTCAGCACGCCAAAGGAAATCGGCTGCCGTCCCCATTCGCCGGCTGCCGCGCCGGACGCCGGGATCAGAGATTCGAGCGACAAGGCGCTGGACTTGAGGTTGACCTGCAGCATGGGACGCTCATCGCGCAGATCAAGCGTGATATCGCCCGCGCCGCGGAACTGACCCAGCGTGAGAACCGCCTTGCGCAAGGCATAGGCGCGGCCGGCGCTGTCCAGCCCGGCATCAATGGCGAGTGGCACGGAACCACCGGCGGCCGCGGTGGCCGGCAGACCCAAAAAGCGCATCAGCTCGGGCGAGGCCGTGCCGCTGAGGCTGACGGGGCCCGCGAGACTCAGGGCCCGGTCCGTTGACAGCCGGCCGCTGAAACTCGCCGCCCCGACATCGGCGCTGAGAACAACATCGAGCGGTGAGCCATCGCCATTGACCCGGGAGAGCGACTTCAGATCGGCATCGATCCGCACCAGCTGCGAATTGATCACCGCGCTGCCGTTGAAGGCAAGCCCGCCATCGGCTCTCAATTCGAGCAGGCCGGTGACGGCGGCCAGCGACAGCGACTGGCCGTTGCGCGCATCGAAAAAGCGGACCGTCGCCCGCTCCAGCAGAATTTTCGCCGGCCCCGCCACGGCCGCGCCGGCAAAGTCCCAGCTCGCCTCGCCGCGCTCGTCGATCAGCAGCGCGATCTCGGCCTCCTCGAGCGTGAGGGTGGAAAGGCCGGGCTGACGCGACAGCAGCTGATTGAAGGTGACGGGTATGATGAGCGACGTCGCGGACACCAGGCTTTCACCCGCCTCGCCGCCGGCCGAAAGCCTGGGATGGTCGATGCGGATCGCCAGTGGCGAAAAATCGAGATGCGTGCCGCCGGCTTCGAAGCTGCGTCCCAGATGCTGGCGCGCCAGTTCGCCAAGCGCCGCCGCCGCCCAATGCGGGAAAACGGTGACATAGGCCAGCAATCCCGCCAGCAACAGGGCGACGGCGCCGCCGCCCGCAATCAGCCATCGATCTCGCATCGGAAACTCCAGAAATCAGGCCACCTCTGGGCGGGACTTGCGGCTCTTCTGTGACATGACTAGACCCCGAATCTCCGCCCTGTCTGGAGTGCCTACCATGACCGATCGCCCGTTGTGGACCCCCGATGCCGCCCGCATCGCCGCATCGAACCTCAGCCATTTCATGGCGCCCCTCGGCTTTCGGAGTTTTGCGGAGGTACTTGCCTTCTCCGTGGACCAGCCGGAGGCCTTCTGGACGGCGCTATGGGATTTCTGCGCGGTGAAGGCCGAAAGCCGCGGCGCGCGCGTGCTCGCCGACGGCGGCCGGATGCCTGGCGCCAAGTTCTTTCCCGAGGCCCGGCTGAACTATGCCGAAAACCTGTTGCGGCGCGCCGATGATGGCGAGGCGCTGGTGTTCCGCGGCGAGGACAAGGTCTCCCGCCGCATGAGCTGGGCTGAACTCAACCAGGCGGTGGCGCGGCTGAGCCGGGCCTTCGCGGCCGCCGGCGTCAGGCCTGGCGACCGCATCTGCGCCATCGTGCCCAACATGCCGGAGGCCATCATCTGTTTTCTGGCGGCGGCCTCGCTGGGCGCCATCTGGTCCAGCTGTTCGCCGGATTTCGGCGAACGCGGCATCCTTGACCGTTTTGGCCAGATCGCGCCCAGAATCCTGATCGCCTGCGACGGCTATTACTATGCCGGCAAAACCATCCGGACCGGCGAGAAGACCGCCGCGGTGCTGGCCGCGCTTGCCAGCGTCGAGCGCTGCCTCGTCATCGACTATATCGGCGAGGCGCAGCAGGTGGCGGCGGGGCTCCGGAACGGCGAGACCCTCGCCGGCTTCATGGCCGGGCATGACGCCTCGCCCATCGCCTTCGCCCAGCTGCCGGTCGATCACCCGCTCTATATCCTCTATTCCTCGGGCACCACGGGCATTCCCAAATGCATCGTGCATGGCGCGGGTGGCATTCTGCTCAAGCATCTCTGCGAGCATGTGCTGAACACCGACACCAAGCCCGGCGACCGGTTGTTCTATTTCTCCACCTGCGGCTGGATGATGTGGAACTGGCTGGTGTCTGGCCTCGCGGCCGGCGCCACGCTGCTGCTCTATGACGGCTCGCCCTTCCACCCGTCGGAGCGCGCGCTGTTCGATTATGCCGACGCCGAGCACATGACCATCTTCGGCACGTCCGCCAAATACATCGACGCGGTGAAGAAGAGCGGGCTCAAGCCACGCGAGACGCACCGGCTGAGCGCCTTGCGCAGCATGCTCTCCACCGGCTCGCCGCTCAGCGCCGAGAGTTTCGATTTCGTTTATTCCGGCATCAAGCCCGACATGCAGCTCGCCTCGATCTCCGGCGGCACCGACATCTGCGGCTGCTTTGTGGGCGGCAATCCGCTCTCCCCGGTGTGGCGCGGCGAAATCCAGGGCCCGATGCTGGGCATGGCGGTGGATGTGTACGATGAATCCGGAAAGTCCGTGCACGGAGAAAAAGGCGAGCTCGTCTGCGTCAGGCCGTTTCCGTCGATGCCGGTCATGTTCTGGAACGATCCTGACGGCGCCAAATACCACACTGCCTATTTCGCGCGCTTTGCCAATATCTGGTGCCATGGCGATTTCGCGGAGGTCACCGCGCATGGCGGCATGATCATCCACGGCCGGTCGGATGCGACGCTCAACCCCGGCGGCGTGCGGATCGGCACCGCCGAGATCTACGCCCAGGTCGAGCAGGTGCCGGAGGTGATCGAGGCGCTCGCCATCGGCCAGGACTGGGACAATGATGTGCGGGTGGTGCTGTTCGTCAGGCTGCGGCCCGGCGTTGCGCTTGACGATGCTCTGGTCGCCAGGATCAGAAAGCAGATCCGCGACGGCGCCTCGCCGCGCCATGTGCCGGCCAAGATCGTGGCGGTGGCCGATATTCCGCGCACCAAGTCCGGCAAGATCACCGAGCTTGCGGTGCGCGACGTGGTGCATGGACGCGACGTGAAAAACAAGGAGGCGCTGGCCAATCCGGAAGCGCTTGAGCTTTACCGCGGCCTCGGCGAACTCAGGACGTGATATGCGGCTCGTGCAGCGTGCGTGACAGGAGGATCACCGGCAAGAGGCCCACGGCGACGATGGTGAGGGCGGGAAGCGCGCTTTCCTCCAGCTGATCGAGCGAGGCCAGCAGGAACACGCTGGTGGCCAGCGTTTCGAAATCGAAGGGCCGCAGGATCAGCGTGGCCGGAAGCTCCTTCATGCAGTCAACGAACACGAGAAGCGCCGCCGACACCAGGGCCGGGCGCAACAGTGGCAAGTGAACCTCGAAGAAGGCGCTGATCGGGCCGCGGCCAAGCGTGCGGGCGGCGGCGGCCACATTGGGCGTTACTTTCTGAAGCCCGGTCTCGATGGCGCCGAACGACACCGCGAGGAAGCGCACCACATAGGCGAAGATGATGGCGGCGATCGAGCCTGACAGCAGAAGCCCGGTCGAGATGCCGAAATACGCCCGCAGGAAACTGTCGAGCGCGTTGTCGAAGCCGGCGAGCGGAATCAGCACGCCGATGCCCAGCACCGTGCCGGGAATGGCATAGCCCAAGGATGCAAGCCTGATCACCTTGCGGGTGAAGCCCTTGCGCATGGCGCGGTTGGCGTAGCCCAGCACCAGCCCCAGCGCCACCGCCGCCGCCGCCGCCAGGCTGGCCAGCAGAAGCGAGTGATAGACGGCGCGCAGATAGGCCACGGACAGCGCATCTTCGAGGCGCGAGGCGGCGAAGCTCAGAAGGATCAGCGCCGGCGCCACGAAACCGATGATGACCGGCAGCGCGCAGACCACCACCGCGAGTACCCGTTGCCAGCCATTGAGGCGGATGCGGTCCGGCTGGCGCGGGCGCTGGGCCGGCAGCACGAAGGACTGTTTGCGCCGCGCCGTGCGCTCGAACCATACAAGGAGAAAGATGAACAGCAGCATCACCGCGGAGATCTGCGCCGCGCCGCCGAGATTGCCTTGGGAAAGCCAGGTCGTATAGACGCCGAGGGTGAGGGTTCTCACCCCGAAGAAGCCGGCGGCGCCGATGTCGTTCAGGCATTCCATCAGCGCCAGCGATACCCCCACCGCGATGCCGGGCCGGGCCAGCGGCAGCGCCACGGCGCGGAAAGCACCCCATGGCGTGCGGCCGAGCGCGCGCGCCACCTCAAGCTGGGTGGCCGGCTGGCGGATGAAGCTCGCCCGCGCGGTGAGGAAGACGTAAGGATAGAGCACCATCGACAGAACGAACACCGCGCCGCCCAGCGAGCGGATTTCCGGAAACCAGTAATCGCCGGGGCTGGTCCAGCCGAACACGCCGCGCAGCCAGGTCTGAAGCGGCCCGGCATAGCTGAGGAAATCGACATAGGCGTAGGCCACGATATAGCCCGGCATGGCGAGTGGCAGCAGCGAGGCCCAGAGGAACAGCGGCCGCAGCGGAAACCGGCACATGGTGACGAGCCAGGCCACCGCGGTTCCAACCACGAAGGTGATGAGCCCCACGCCCGCCATCAGCAGCAAGGTGCGCAGCACATAGCCGGGCAGCACGGTGCTGATCAGATGCGGCCAGACATTCTCGGTGGGGGTGAGCGCCAGCAGGATGATGGTCAGCACCGGCATCGCCAGCGCCAGCCCGGTGATCAGCGCCGCGAGGCTCAGCAGCCGGTCGCCCAGGGTGCGCGGCGGGCCCTGGAACCGGGCGCCGGTGACGGAAGCGGACATCGGCTTGCTAGTCCGCCAGAACGCGCGGCGTGGGGAAAGTGATCTCGGCGAGCGTGCCCTTGTTCGGCTCGCTCGACAGCATGAGGCTGGCGCGGTTGGCCTCGACCAGCGCCTTGGTCAGCGGCAGGCCGAGGCCCGTGCCCTGCGCGTCACGGCCTTCGGTGGCGATCCGGCCGAAGGGTTCGAGGGCGCCGCGCAACTGCTCTTCATCCATGCCGATGCCGCTGTCCCTGATCCGCAGTTTGAGCTCGCCCGTCTCCGTCAGCTGGGCCGAGATGATGACCTGGCCGCCGGGATTGGTGAACTTGATGGCGTTGGAGACGAGATTGATCATCACCTGGCGCATGGCGCGCAGATCAGCCACCACATTGGGAAGATCGGACGGCAGCGACTTGCGCAGCACCACGCGCGCCGCCGCCGCCTGCTCCTGCAGCATGCGCAGCGCATAATCGGCGACCTCGCCCAGATTGACGGCGGTGAAATTGAGCTCGAGCTTGCCGGCTTCCACCTTCGAGAGATCGAGCAGGTCGTTGATCAGCGACAGGAGGTGCGCGCCGCTGGCGTGGATGTCCTGCACATAGCCGCGGTATTTCTCGTTGCCGATCTCGCCGAAGCGGCCGAGCCGCATCACCTCCGAGAACCCCATGATGGCGTTGAGGGGGGTTCGCAGCTCATGGCTGACGCTGGCCAGGAATTCCGATTTCTGGCGGCTCGTCGCTTCGGCGCGCTCCTTCGCCTCGCGCAGCTCGGCCTCGGTCTTTTTCCACTGGGTGATGTCGCGCACCACCGCGCAGAAGGCCGCCTGCGCGCGCGGCGCCTGCAGCCTGCCAATGGTGAGAAACAGCGGCACCGTGCCGCCCTGGCGCACTTCCGCGGTCACCTCGCGGCCGTCGTTGAACACCGACGCGAGGCCCGAGCCCTGCAGCGCCGCGAGATAATCCCGCACGGTGCCCCGGCTGTGCGGCGCCAGCAGGTCGATGAACGGCCGGCCCGCCACCTCGGCGATCCGGTAGCCGAAGATCGCCTCCGCCCCGGCGCTGAAAGTATGGATGCGGGCCTCGTGATCGAGGGTGATGATGCCGTCCGCCGCGGTGTCGAGAATGGCCCGCAGCTCCTCGTCGCTGTCGGAGGGCTGCTGGCGCTGCGGCATCGGAATCACCGTGGCGCTCGGCCGCGGCGGCGCCGCCGGTTCCGGCGTGGGTGGCGGCGCGGCGTCCTTCGCTTGCGCTTCGCTGGGGTCCCGGGGCGGGGCTGGCGCAAGCCTCAGCTCCGCCCGGTCAGCCCTTGGCTTGCCGGTCTTTTGCAGCACGAATTGCCGGGCCGGTCCGCCGAGCCAGGGGATGACGGTCATCAGCACGCTGGCTTCCACCGCGTGGCCGTTCATGGCGGTGATCTCGCATTCCGGCAGCGCCTGGCCCAGCTGGCCGAAACGATCGGCGAGCGCGGCATCGTTGATCACGTCCTCGCCGGTTTCATAGGCGAAGAAGCGGGCGGCGGCGGGATTGGCGAACAGCAATTCGCCGTCCTTGGCGACCAGCACCGCCTCGGCGCGGTTCTCGAGCGGCAGGCGCACCTGATCGGGAATGCGCGGCAGCTTGCGCCGCGGCGGCGGGGCTGGCGGAGCCGGCGGAGCTTCAGGCGGCGGCGCGGCCTGCCGGATGTCATCCTTCAGGGTCTTGCCGATCTTCTCGAAGGTGGCGGCATCGGCCTCGGACAGCGCGCCCGGCTTGGCCGCGCTTTCGGCTTTCGGCGTGGCGGGAACCGGGTCTGCCGCGGGCGTGGCGCCGGCCAGCTTGCGCTCCAGCGCCCGGCGTTCCGTGACATCGTCGAGCAGCACGAGCGCGAAGGATGAATCCTCCGTCTTGAGGCCGAGCCGCCGCGCCGTGATCCGGATATCGCGCATGCCGAGCCGCGCGCTCAGCTGCCTGTTGACGACGGCAGTGCCCGCCGCTTCGATCCGGGCGAGCAGTTGTTCCGTGAAACCCGCATCCCCGGTGAGCGCCGCGAGGCTGGCGCGATGGCCGGCATCCAGCATCACCAGCGCGGCGGCGTTGACGTGGCGCAGGCTGCCGTCGCGGCCGACCAGCAGGGCGGCGGAGGGCAGGAGATCGAAGGCGGCGGCGATGTCGGCGGCCACCCGGCCGGTCTCGTCGGCTGTCGAATGGCGGGCGACGGCCAGTATCCCCGGCCGGCCATCGGCGAGCGCGTGGACCATGCAGCGGCAGGCCAGCGGCGCGGAAACCCCGGCCGACGGGAAATGCAATTGCACGCTCTCCACCTGGCCGCGCTGCAGGCTGCGAGACAAGCGCAGGATCTCCTCGACGCCGGGTTCCTGGAAATCGAAGGGCCGGTCGATCAGGTCAAACAGCGAGGCGCCGCCGAAAAACGCAATGCCCGCCGCATTTGCCCACACGATACGGGCCTGCGCCCCGTCCCACAGCCAGGCCGCCTCCGGAACGTTCCGCAGATCCTCAAGCGTCGGTGTTGCCGCGTCAGCCAAATGCGTGCCTCTCAATCCGCGATGACTTTACCAAGACTTAACCAAGAAAATAAACGAATTCGGGGCCGGGCGTCCATCTCTCCCGTGCCGGGTAGCGCACCGCAATATTTATGTTGCGATGCACAATAATCCGGGTTATAGCCGCCAGTATGGGCGGTTGACCGCCACAACAGGAGATCAGCGATGCCGATGAAGAAGGCGAAAGCCCAGATGAATTCCGCCAAGGCCGAGAAAGTGACCGGGCAGGTTGCCGATCAGGTGGCCAATTTCGCGCAGAAGACCGTCGATGACGCCCAGGCCGCCTTCGAGAAGGCGAGCGAACTGGCGCATGGCAATGTGCAGATGATGGATGCCGCGGCAAATGCCTGCAAGAACCGCATGACCGACATTCAGCTGAAGGCGATGGAATTCGCCCAGGCCAACGTCAATTCCGGCTTCGCCTTCGTGCGCAAGTGCTTCTCGCTCAGCGATCCCGCCGCGGCCATGGCGCTGCACCAGGATTTCTTCAAGGCGCAGGCCGAGGCCATGCAGCGCCAGGCGGGCGAGCTCAACGAGCTGTCCGTGGCGCTGGCCAAGGAATCGCTGAAGCCGGTGCAGGAAACCTTCACCAAGTCCTTCGCCAGCCTTTCGAAGTCGATCGCCGCCTGAGGGCCGGCCCCGGCTTCCAACGCCCATCATGCCCGGACCGGTTCCGGGCATTTTTCATGGCCCCCCCGGCGCAAGCTCCGCCCGGCATCCGGCCCCCGGGAAATTTTTCACAATGTCAATCAGCCGCCTCCGGAAGGCGTGGCGGACTAATGGCACATATTAGGATTAAAGTCAAGATCAGTTCTGGCTGGAAATAACCGGAAAGCCGTGTTTGGCAAAAATGTCCCGTGCGGCGGCGGATTGCAGAAAGGCGAGAAATTGCGGGGCATCCGGATTCCGCGATGCCGCGGTCAGCGCCGCCGGATAGACGATCTCGGGGTGGCTGGAGGCCGGAAACACGCCGGCCACCCTGACCTTGGGTTCAGCCAGGGCGTCGGTCTCATAGACGATCCCGGCCGCCGCCTCGCCGGTGGCCACCAGCTTCAGCGCGGCGCGTACATTCTCCGCCTGCGCCACATTGGCTTCCACCTTGTGCCACACGCCAAGGCTCTCCAGCGCCGCCTGTCCATATTTTCCGGCGGGGACCGATTTGACATGGCCCATGGCCAGCTTGCCGCCGCCCAGAACCCCGGCAAGATCAAAGCCGGGCGCAATGCTGACCCGTGCCTCGCTCTCCGCCGGCAGGATCAGCACCAGCCGGTTGCCGAGAAGTTTCTTCCCGCTCCCGGGCGCGATCAGCTTGCGGGTCTCGAGATAATCCATCCAATCCATATCGGCCGGGATGAAGATATCGGCGGGGGCGCCGGCCTCAATCTGCCGCGCCAGGGCGGCGCTGCCGGCATAGGCCATGGCCGCCTCCTTGCCGGTCGCGGAGGTCCAGGCGGCGCCGACCTCGTCGAGCGCGTTCTTGAGGCTTGCGGCGGCGAAGACGGTGACCCGCTGGGCGGCCCCGGCCACCGGTGCGCTGGTGGCCACCAGGCCGGCGGCCAGCGCGTGAAGCAGGTTGCGGCGGTTCATCATGCCATGGGTCGATAAAATCATGCGGGGCCCGTTATATCCAATGGACAATAACGAAGTCAAGGCTCCTCCTGCGCCGCGCTAGCCTTTGCGGATGAGGAGTTCCCGCGCGGTGGCCTCGTTGGTGATCAGCACGTTGCAGCCGATGAGGCGGATGGCCCCCAGCAGGCTTTCCACCTTGTCGTTGCCGCCCGAGGCAATGACGCGCAGCGGAACGCTTCTGAGCTGGGCAATGGGCAGCGACATGACGCGCTGATTGACCGGATGACCGACGAGATGGCCGTCGCGGTCGTAGAAATTGAACAGCAGGTCTCCCACCGCTCCCATCTTCAACAGCGACGCCCGTTCCTCATCGCTGATCAGGTTGAAGCGGAACGCGGTCGCGGAGGGGGCGAGGGTGCCAACGCTCAGCAGCGCCATGTCAAGACGTTCGGCGCGCCGAAAGATATCGCGCAGCCCGCAACGTTCGATCAGCGCCTCGCGGGTTTCGGGCGAATCGACCACGGCCGGGGCCTGAAACAGGTAGCAATCGGCGCCCATCATGCGCGCGAACTGCCAGGCGAACTCCGCCGGGTTGAACTTGCGCGCCTGCACGATGCCGCCGAGGAGCGAAATGACCTGCACATTCTCAAGTTCGCGCGGGGCGAGTGTCGCCAGCGACTCATAGAGGGTGGCGCCCCATCCCACGCCCACCGTCATGTCGTCCGCCAGCGTGTCTGAAACGTGCATGCCCGCCGCCGCCCCGATCGCCTTTGTCACGTTCTCCGGCATCACCGGCTCGGGCACCACCACGGCCTCCTTGAAGCCGAAGGCCTGTTTCAGCTGGGCTTCGAGTTCGAAGCATTCCGAAACTTCGCCCTCGATCCAGATCTTGACCTCGCGCTGCCTGATGGCCTCGTTGATGTTGCGCACCACGGTGACGCGGCCGATCCCCAGCCGGTCGGCGATTTCGTTCTGCGTGAGGCCCTCGACGTAATACATCCAGGCGATCCGCATCCGGTTACGGGCAATCCGCCCGGCCCCGCGCTCAGGCGAAAGCGGGCGCGATTTGCGTGTCAGCGGCTTGTCCGTCATGGTCTCAGACTGCTTCACGGTGATTGGGCATTCTGGAGCAGGATACTAAACTGTTCAAGGGCGCGGTTTTGTTGCATTGATCTGGAAAAGCCGAAAGCCTTTTGAATTTAGCAACTTGTCAAGGGGATGCCGTCTCCGCATGGGTCATCGCGCCATGTTATTGCGGTGCAAAACTTTGTTGCGCCGCCATAATACGAAACATTTGCACTCTTCACAATAATTTAGTACATCATTGAAGCTCTGAAGCTTGCGGCACTCCCGCGTCAGAACGGGAGCCATCACAAAGGGAGGTTCGGACGTGCGGACGCGGTTGCAACTCCTCTCGACCAAGCCTTCCTCCCGGCTGTACCGGACCGGGGTCCGCGCACTTGCCATCGTCCGGATCAATCAGAAAAACTCCGCCCGCCTACGGCCTGAGGCGAGGTGGGAGCTCCAGACCCAGGGCCGCATCAATGGAGGAACTTCATGCTGACTACCAAGACGGGCGTCATGTCGCGCCGGTCGCTGCTCAAATCCACCGCGGCCGCGGGCGCGGCCCTTGCGGCGGGCACGGGCGGCGTTTCGCTGTTCAACGTGCGCAGCGCCTATGCGCAGAATCTTCCCAACCCCGCCGATGTGCTGGCCAAGATCAACGTCGGCAATATGGTGAAGAAGGAATACCGCGACCAATATGGCTTGGGAGACAACGACGAACTGTGGGATCCCACGAAGGACTGGATCCGCACGGTTGACTGGGAAGCCGTGCGCAAGGAACACGCCGGCAAGACGGTGCGCTTCGCCATCGGCGCCGCTGACCGCGAATCGGCCCAGGAGCAGATCGAGCCCTTCGCGCAGCTGTCCGGCATCAAGATCGAGCTCGTCGCCATTCCCGACGATTCGATGTATGACAAGGTGGTCGCCGAGTTCCTTTCGGGCAACGCCAGCTTCGACGCCATCCAGTTCTTCTCGCCATGGCTCGGCGACTTCGCGGCGCAGGGCTTCCTGAAGCCGCTCGATGAATATGTCGCGAAGTGGAAGCTGCCGTTTGACGACTTCTACGAAACCTATCAGCGCAACTATGGCCACTGGGCGGATAAGGGCATACTGGGCATCCCCTTCGACTGCGACATCCAGCAGGTTCACATCCGGCCCTCGATCTTCAAGAAGGTTGGCATTGACGCCGACCGCGTGAAGACCATTCCGTCCTATGAAGAGATGATCCGCATCGCGCCGGAGCTCAACAAGGCGGAGCCGGGCGTGGCCGGCATCGGCATGATGTGCGGCCGCGGTTTCTGGGCCACCTACACCTGGCAGCACATCTCCGCGCAATACGGCATGATGCTGTTCGACCAGAACTGGGAGCCGATCTTCAACGGCGACGCCGGCGTGAAGGGGCTCGAGACCATCGTGGCGCTGTCCAAGAGCGCCATCGAAGGCATCGCGGCGGCCGACTGGCCGACCAACCGCGCCGCATGGCTCGGCGGCCAGATCGCCTGCAACATTTCCTGGCAGGACTCCGGCACCCAGGCGACGCGCGCCGACCAGTCCAAGATCGGCGAGGACGTGCTCACCATCTACACCCCGCGCGTCGAAGGCGGCACTTTCGCGCCGCCGAACATCGCGGGCTCCACCTCCTGCGTCACGGCAACCTCGCCGGAGCCGGAGGCGGCCTTCCTGATGCTCGCCTATCTGACCACCGCCTCGATCATGGCCATCAACGAAGCCAACGCCAATGGCGTGGCGCCGGGCTACCGGTCGGTGCTGACCAACGAAAAGCTGCGCAAGGTCTCGCAGCCGGCCAAGGTGTGGTCCGAGTCGCTGGATTTTGCCTGGTGCGCGCCGCGCGTGCCGTCGGGCTTCCAGATCGACCAGGAGATCGGCTTCCTGATCAACAAGGTGGTGGTCGGCGAGATGCAGCCAAAAGCGGCGCTCGACGAGGCCGTCGTGAAGGTCAGGGACATCATGTCCAAGAACGGCTTCTATCAGGGCAAGGACCCGATGAACTTCGCGGCCACCGAGCCCGGCCTGTGGATCGGCAAGGGCAAGCCGCTGCCGTTCTGATTTCCAACTCCTCCGGCCTCTTCCCCCGCGCCATGGCTTGCCTTGGCCGGGGGAGGAGGCTTCCGATTTGCAGCAGGAGCCATGACAGACGCCGCTCTTTCCGCCGCCCCGGCCCGGGCGCTGCGCCGCCGCCGCAGCCCTTTCATGCGCAAGGCGTTTCCTTACCTGCTGATCGCGCCGGCCGTCGTCTATCTGCTCGCCATCACGCTGTACCCCGGCATTTTCGCTTTGTGGCGCAGCTTTTACGCGGGCCGCTTCCAGCTCAACTATGTCGGCTTCGAACAATACATCGCCCTGTTCCGGGACGAGGCCTTCTGGCACAGCCTGTCGAACACGCTGATTATCGGCGGCCTCACTCTCACCATCGAATTCGCCATTGCGCTGGGGCTTGCGGCACTCGTCTACCGCGACCCGCTGGTCAAGGGCTGGCGCATCATCTTCCTGCTGCCCATGCTGTTCATGCCCTCGGCGGTGGCTTTCCTGTGGAAGCTCTTGTTCAACGATGGCCGGGTGATCAGCGATCTCCTCATGCGGGTGGGGCTTGCCGACTCCAACATCGACTTCATGGGATCCACCTGGGCGGCGCGGAGCGTGCTCATCGTCACCGACGTCTGGCAATGGACGCCATTCCTGTTCATCATCTTTGTCGCCGCTCTCCAGGGCCAGGACCGGGAGATCGAGGAAGCGGCACGGCTCGACGGCGCCCGCTGGCGGCAGGTGTTCTTCTCGATCTCGCTGCCGATGATGCGGCCGGTGATCGCCATCGCGCTGGTGTTGCGCGGCATCGACATCCTCACAATGTTCGCCTCGCCGCACATCATCACCCAGGGCGCGCCGGCGGGCGACACCGAGACTTTGAGCTATTTCATCTACCGCACCGGCTTCAAGAGCTTCGAATTCGGCTACGCGTCCGCCGCGTCCGTCATCGTGCTGATCCTCACCATCGCTTTGGCGCAGCTCTTCGTGCGCCGCTTCTTCAGGTCGGGGAGGGATTGATGTCAGAGACCGCCAGATTCTCCGCGGGCCGCACGCTTCTGCTCGGCGTCTGGGGCCTGTTCTGCCTGCTGCCCATCATTTTCTTCGCCACCATCGCCCTGCGGCCGCGCAACGAAATCATCGCGCCGCAGCCCATCTACTTCCCCACCATCTCAATCGAGACCTGGGCCAAGATCTGGGCCGAATGGCCGATCATGACCTATTTCATGAATTCGGTGATTGCGGTCTCTGGAAGTGTGGTGATCTGCCTCGTGCTCGGCATCCCCGCCGCCTATTCGCTGGCCCGCTACCAATACCGCGGCCGCGAGGATATCGGCTTCTACATTCTTTCCACCAAGATGATGGCGCCCGCCGCCGTGGCGATCCCGATCTTCTTTCTGTTCCGCGCGCTGGGCCTGCTCGACACGGTCTGGGCGCTGATGCTGGTCTACGCCGCCATGAACCTGTCAATCGTGGTGTGGATCATCCGCTCCTACATGATCGACATTCCGCATGAGATTGAGGACGCGGCGCGCACCGACGGCGCCTCGGACCTCCGCATTCTCTGGTCGATCATCATTCCCATGTGCTTGCCGGGCATCATCACCGCGGCGGTGATCGCGGCGATTTTCGCGATGAACGAATATCTGTTCACGCTGATCATCGCCACCAAGAACGCCTATCCGCTGTCGGTGGCCTTGGCCAATTTCTCCGGCGGTTCCGACGGCATCATCTACAACGCCATCGCGCTCGTCGCCTTCCTCGCCTTCTTCCCCGCGCTGCTGCTGGTGATCCTGATTCAGAACCACTTGTCGCGCGGTCTCACCATGGGCGCCGTCAAGGGCTGAGCGGGGCTTCAGCGCCGCGTCTTCGTGTTCTTCATGAAGGCCAGCGTATGTTCGAAGCTCTCCACGCCGGCTTGCGAGCCGAGCCCCGTGGCGTTCAGGGCCGATGTCGCCTGAGCGAAGCGCACGCAGGTTTCGGCATCGAAGCCCTTGACCAGACCGACCGCGAAGCCCGCGTCGAACGCGTCGCCGCAGCCGCAGGTGCATTTGACGTGAATGTCGAAGGCTGGAATGTGGAATTTCACGCCGCTCCTGTCATGGTAATAGGCGCCGTCGCCGCCCAGCGTCAGCACGCAGGCGCCGACCCCCATATCGAGAAAGAATTTCGCGGTATCGCCATGGCTCGCAAGGCCGCACAGCGCCTGCGCCTCTTCGATGGAGGGCATAAAGTAATCGGTGTAAGGCAAGACCTGAGCGATTGCCGGCAGGTCCTTCGGGCTGCCGGCGAACACGTCAACGGTGGTGATGGCGCCGGCCGCCTTGGCGGCCTTCATCAGTCTGGCGCTCTGCCCCTTGTCCATCGCGTCCATCAAGCCGACGCCGCCGGCATGGAACACGGCCGTATCCGTGGTTTGTGAAAACAGGTCCTCGGTCACGAAGAAGTCCGCCGTGGCCCCGCCGCGGTGCAGGGCCGGGCGGGAGCCGTCCTGGCGGGTCAGCACGATCGAGGAGGAGGTTTTCCATCCTGGCCGGCGCTGGACTCCGGAGGTATCGACGCCGAAATGCTTGAGGCGCTGCAGCACCCAATCTCCCATCAGATCGTCGCCGACGCCGGCGACGGCGAGGGTTTTCAGACCCATCCTGGCTGCGGCGATCGCCGCCGTGCCGCCGGCCCCCGACACGGCGAGCGTCAACTCGTCGATCAGCACGGTGCCGCCGCCGGGCGGCACTTCGGTGAATGGCCAGCCCAGGCAGTCATAGGTATAAAAGCCCATAGAGACATAGTCGTAGCGCGGCACGCATTCCTCCCCCGTTTTTGCCGCCTGTCCCCGCTCAGGCCAGCATCAGCAGCGGCTCCTCAATAAAGCCGCGGAACGCCTGCAGCAAGGCGGCGCCGGCGGCGCCGTCCACCGCCCGGTGATCGCAGGAGAGCGTGCAGGCCATCTCGGTTGCCAGAACCGGCTGGCCGTTGACCGGCACGAAACGCTCCACAGCCGCGCCGACCGCGAGAATCGAAGCATGCGGCGGGTTGATGATGGCCGTGAACTGCTCGATCCCATACATGCCGAGATTAGAGATGGCGGCCGTGCCGCCCTGATATTCGGCGGGCGCCAGTTTGCGGGCGCGGGCGCGGGCCGCGAGGTCCTTCATTTCGGCGGAGATCGCCGCCAGCGTCTTTGTCTCGGCGCCGCGCAGGACTGGCGTGAAAAGCCCGCCGTCCACGGCGACAGCCACGCCGATGTCGCTCGCCTTGTGTTGCAGGATGGCGTCGCCGGCCCAGGTGACATTGGCTTCCGGCACCTGCTGCAGCGCAAGGCCCATCGCCTTGATCACGAAATCATTGATCGAGAGCCTCCACTTCGGCCTTCCGCCGGCATCCGCGGGCGCCGCGCCATTGAGCCGTTCGCGCGCCGCCTTGAGTCGGTCGATCCGGCAAGTGACCGAGAGATAGAAATGCGGAACCGTCTGTTTGGACTCGGTGAGCCGCGCCGCGATGGTGCGGCGCATGCCATCGGCCGGCAGCACAGCGAAGCTCCCTGGCGCATAGAGTCCGTATACGGATTGACTGGCCGGCTGCCGCGGCACGGGAGCGGCGGCGCGCTCCGCGGCCTTGCGCACATCGGCTGCCGTCACGCGGCCGCGTGGACCTGTACCGGCGAGTCCCGCGAGGCCCACCCCCGCGTCCCTCGCCAGGCGGCGGGCAAGAGGCGTGGCGCGCGGCGCTTCGCCGTTCAGGGCTGGCGCGGCCACCCTGGCGGCGCTGGCAACGGGCCCCTCTGCCTTCGGCGGCGGCGGCATGGCTGCCGCGGCCATGGACGGAGCGCGCGCGGTTTCACCTTCGGCATAGATATAGGCCACAGCCGAGCCCACCGGCGCAATGCCGCCTTCATGCACCAGGATGTTGCGCAAAATGCCGTCGGCGGGCGAATCGATCTCCATCGCCGCCTTGTCGGTTTCGATCTCGAACAGCAATGCGCCCTTGGCGACCTTCTCGCCGTCCCTGACATGCCACTTGCTGATCTTGCCTTCCGCCATGTCCATGTCGACGCGCGGAAGAATCACTTCGACGGCCATGCTAGGCGCGCCCCGTGGCCAGATTGCGCAGCGCTTCGATGATGTCCGGCACCTGCGGCACGGCGGCCTTCTCCAGCTGGGGACTATAGGGGATGGGAGCTTCCACCCCGCCCAGCCGCAGGACCGGCGCATCGAGATACTCGAAAGCCTCGCTCTCGGCAATGCGGGCGCTGATCTCGGCGCCGATGCCCAGCGTCTTGACGCCTTCGTACACGCAGACGAGCCGCGTGGTCTTTTTCACGCTGGCGATGATGGTTGCGGTGTCGATGGGGCGCAGGGTGCGCAAATCGATCACTTCGGCGTCAATGCCTTCGGCGGCGAGCGCCTCGGCGGCGTCAAGCGACTTGTGCACCATGATCGAGGTGGCGACCACCGTCACGTCCCGGCCCTCGCGCGCCACATGCGCCTTGCCGATCGGCAGGCGGTAAGGCTCTTCGGGCACGCTGCCTTTCATTTTGTAAAGAAGCTTGTGCTCGAACACCATCACCGGGTCAGGGTCGTCGATGGCGGCGAGCAGCAGACCCTTGGCGTCGGCGGGTGTGGCGGGCTGCACCACCTTGAGGCCCGGCACATGGGCGAGCCAGGCATCGAGCGATTGCGAGTGCTGGGCGGCGGCGCCGGTGCCGGAACCCGCCGGAAAGCGCATCACCAGCGGCACATTCACCTTGCCGCCCAGCATGAAGCGCAGCTTCGCCGCCTGGTTCACGATCTGCTCCATGGCCAGCGTCGCGAAATCCGAGAACTGGAACTCCAGCACCGGCCTGCAGCCCGCCAGAGCGGCGCCAACGGCGATGCCGGCCTGCCCCAGTTCCGAGATCGGCGCGTCCATCACCCGGTCTTCGCCATAACGGTGGACGAGATCGCCGGTAACCTGGAAGGCGCCGCCATAGACGCCAATGTCCTCGCCCATCAGGAACACGCTTGGATCGGCATCCATCGCCTGGGCCAGCGCTTCCTGAATGGCCTGGGCGTAACTCAGCTCGCGCGCGCTCATCCGAGCGCCTCCGGCGAATAGACGTCGCGGGTCACCTCCGCCGGATTGGGGTCGGTGCCGTTACGGGCGAATTCGATGCCCGCCGCGATCTCAGCCTCGGCGGCGGCGCGGATCTCCGCGATATCGGCCTCGGTCGCGATGCCATGCGCCGTGAGCTCCGCCTCGAAGCGCGGAATGGGGTCGCGGCCCTGCCATTCCTCGATCTCTTCCTTGCTGCGGTAACGGTTACGGTCGGAGCGGGAGTGGCCGCGCGTCCGGTAGGTCTTGCATTCGACGAGCGTCGGCCCCAGGCCGGCGCGGGCGCGTTCAACGGCAATGGCGATGGCCTCTTCGACATCGGCGATGGAATTGCCGTCGGCAATCACGCCCGGCATGTTGTAAGCGGCGGCGCGGTCGGCGACATTGGCCACCGCCATCGAGCGCTCGGTCGACACCGACATGCCGTATTTGTTGTTCTCGCACACGAATACCACCGGCAGTTTCCACACCGACGCCATGTTGAGCGACTCGTGGAAGGCGCCTTCGTTCGAGGCGCCATCGCCGAAGAAGCACATCGCGACATCGCCGCGTTTTTGTTTCTTGATGGCGAGTGCGGCGCCCACCGCGATCGGCAGTCCGCCGCCGACGATGCCGTTGGCGCCCAGATTGCCGGTCGCCACGTCGGCGATGTGCATGGAGCCGCCGCGGCCGCGGCAGTAGCCTTCCTCTTTGCCGAAGAACTCGGCGAACATCAGCTTGGGGTCCGCGCCCTTGCCGATGCAATGGCCGTGGCCGCGATGGGTTGAGGTAATGTAGTCGCCATTGCGCAGCGCCATGGTGGCGCCGACGGCGGACGCCTCCTGCCCGATCGACAGATGCATGGTGCCGTGAATGAGCCCGCGCATATAGGCTTCTTCCGCCCCTTCCTCGAAGCGGCGGATCAGATACATCTTGCGCAGCGCCTCCTTCAGGGCCGCGGCGGAATATTTCTGGTAGAAGGGCCGCGCATTCGGCTTGATGCCGGTGATCGCATTCACGCGCTGTTTCCTTTCAGCATGCCGTCCTGGCGCTTGCGCAGCGCCACGATGCGGGATGACGCATCCGGGGCGCAGTTGCCATAGGTGAGGAGTTCGCCCTTGCGGACAGGTTTGGTGACGGCGCCGCCCTCGAGAAGGCCGCAAGGCACGGCGCGCGCCTGTTCGGCGCCGGACACGGTCATGATCCAGGCGCGGTAGGCATATTCGCCGATGGCGTCCAGCCGGTCACCGGGCGCCAGATCCCGCTTTGCAACGGCGCAGACCTCGGCCGAGGGTACGTCAAGCGGCTGCATGTCCGCCGTGCGGTAGAGAACCGCGCGCGCGCAGGAGAGCGGCACTTCGAGGCTGGTCAAATGATAGGGCCGGTAGAAGGTGTAGTAGGGCCCGGCCCCCAGTTTCAGATCATGCATGCGTTCGCGCACCCGCGGATGCGCCATCTCGGCGATCACGAAAACCCCGGGCGCAACACCCTTGCCGACCGAGTAGTCGACGACGCCCTTGCGCGACAATACCCCGCCGTCTTCGCGCGGGCAGAGCACCTTGTCGAGATCGGCGAGCGTTGCGGCGGGGCCGTGCATGCCTGGGCAATCAGGCACAAGGCCCGTGGCGTTGGCGACGGCGGCCATTTCGACCATGGTCTTGGAACCGTCGACGAACTCCACCAGCATGCGCGGGTTCATGTTGCGGCGCCTGGCTTCTTCCATGTAGTGATCGGGCGTCGCGTCGATGTTGAGCGGATTGTTCTTGCCCTTGCCGGCGGCGACGATCGGGTAGCCCAGCCCGGTGACGAAATTGACGAGTTCCATGGTGGAGGACGGCTCGTCGCCCGCGCCCAGCGTATAGACGACCCCGAGCCGTTTCGCCTCGCGCGCCAGATAGGCGCCGATGGTCACGTCCGCCTCGACGTTCATCATCACCAGGTGCTTGCCATGCTCCATGGCGGCAAGGCCGATTTCCGCGCCGACGGCGGGCTTGCCGGTGGCGTCGATCACCACGTCGATGTGGGGCGAAGCGCAGACCAGTTGCGCATCCTGGGTGACCGCCACCTTGCCACCCTCGAGCGCGGCGGCGAAACCGGCCGCCGTCCCGGCCACGGCATGGCCGCCGTCGGAGCGGCCGGCGATCCGCAGCGCCTTTCTGGCGGCGTCGACGTTGATTTCGGCGATCGCCGCCACCGTGATGCCGGTCATTTGCTGGCATTGGGTCACGATGTCGGTGCCCATTTCGCCGCAGCCGATCAGCCCCACCCGGATCGGAAGGCCGGTCTCATCAAGACGGCGCGCAAGGTCGGCGGCGAGTCCCGTGGCAGCACCGATCGGCCGTTGGCCGCGCGAAACGTCATAGGCTGCCATGCAGGGCTCCTCGAGTGACAGTTGGAATAAGATACTTTTATCCTCTCCAAAGTCAATAAGTATTATTTGCGCGATCCTGGAATACTTCGCAGTTGCAAAAGTGGTTTTGGCGACTGCGAAGCGCTTTACGGCACGCATAGTGGCGTAAATCGGTCACCCCGGAGCGCATTTAATACGAAACATATGGCGTTCGATCTTGCAATTGTTTCAGTTTTGTGAAAGTCATGTACAGATGGCGGTTTTTCGGTCCAAGGGCACGCAGCGGCACGTCCGAGAGCCTCCGGGATAGCCAGGCGATTGGCAACAGTGTGGGAGAGCAAGCGCGGTCATGGCATCCATCAGCCTGAAGAGCATTAGCAAAGCCTGGGGTCCGGTGGTTGGCGTCGATGCGGTCGATCTGGACATTCGCGACAAGGAATTCATGGTGTTCCTTGGGCCTTCCGGTTGCGGCAAAACCACGACGATGCGGATGATCGCCGGGCTCGAAGATCCCACCGGCGGCGACATTCTGATCGATGGCGAGAAAGTGAACGATGTCGACGCCCGCGACCGGGACGTGGCGATGGTGTTCCAGAGCTACGCGCTCTACCCCAACATGACGATATACGAGAACATCCGTTTCCCGTTGCGCATGCGCGGCATTCCCCGGGACAAGCACGATAAGATGGTGCGCGAGGCGGCGGATATTGTCGAGCTCGGAGACTATCTTGACCGCAAGCCGCGCGCGCTCTCGGGCGGGCAGCGCCAGCGCGCCGCGCTGGCCCGCGCCGTGGTGCGCCATCCACGGGTGTTCCTGATGGACGAACCCTTGTCCAACCTGGACGCCAAGCTCCGGCTCACCATGCGCGCGCAGCTGAAGCACATCCAGCGCCGCCTCGAAACCACCACGGTCTACGTGACCCATGACCAGATCGAGGCGATGACGCTGGCCGACCGGATCGCCATCATGAACAAGGGCAAGATCCAGCAGCTCGGCACGCCGGATGAAGTCTACAACAATCCCGCCAATGTCTTTGTCGCGGGCTTCATCGGCTCGCCGCCCATGAACCTGATCAAGGGCGATCTCGACAACGGCGCGTTCACCGGCGCCTCAACCCGCGTGCCAGGCATCGGACAGGGCAGCCGCAAGAACGTCATCCTCGGTGTCAGGCCGGAAGACATCTCGGTTGCCGAGCCTGGCCACGGGCACTTGAACTCGGTGCTCTACTCACTCGAACCGACGGGAGACCAGACGCTGGTCTCGGCGCTGGCCGGCGAACAGATGGTGGTCGCCAAAGGGTCACGCAGTTTCCGCCAGACCCTCGAAACACCCATCGGATTTACCTTTGACGTTGCCCGCTGCTTCCTGTTCGACGCCGCAAGCGGAGAGCGGATCTAGCACCGGCGTTTTGCTCCGGGCGGCGAATGATGGCGCCTGGCAAACGCGGGAGCGAAAACCGTTTTTACGCGGCGCTGGTGTAGGCGATGGCTCCCATCATGCCGGCGTTCATGTGGTAGAGGTGGTGGCAGTGGAAGGCCCATGAGCCGGGGTTGTCGGCGTCGAAGGCGACCGTCACCGTCTCCATGGGCGGCACCAGCACCACGTCGCGGATGGCGCCGTCGATCGCCGTGCCGCCAATGGCCATCACCTTGAAGTAGTGCCCGTGCAGATGCATGGGATGGGCCATGCCGGTCATGTTGTGCATCATCACCGCGATGCGCTCACCCTCACGCACGGTGAATAGCGTCTCGTGCATCATCGGCTTGCCGTTGAGGCCCCAGCTGTAATCCGGCCCGCCGCCGGTGAGCATCAGCATCTCGGTGCGGTTCACGGGTTCGTCGCGTAGCTTGGCAACGGCGCGGTAAAGCAGTTCCTGCGAAAGATTGAGCGGCGGCGGCGCCTCGCCCTCCTCGGCCACCCGCGCGACAGCGGCGCCCGGGCTGGCCAGCACGATACCGGTGCGCGCCGCCACACCCTCCGGCCGGAACAGCACCGGAAACGCGCCGCCCGCCGCCGGCATGGTCAAACGGACATCCGCCCGCTGGGCGACGGCCAGCGGGAACAGGCTGCCCCTGAAGGGATGGATGGCGTTGCCGTCGACCGCGATCCGCTCGCCTTCAAGAGCGCCCAGATCGATCCACATGTTGGAGGCGGCGGCGGCGTTGATGATGCGCAGGCGGATCGTTCCGCCCTTCTCCACCGTGACGATCTCCGGGTCGTCGAGCGCGCGGTCATTGGCGAGATAAGCGTCATAGACGACGTCGTTCAGCATGCCGCCCATCATGTTGCCCATGCCGCCATGGTTCATGCCGCCATGGTTCATGCCGCCATGGCCCATCCCGGAGTGGTTCATCATGCCGTGCTGCATGCCATGGCCGGCATGCGCGCCGCCGCCCGCCATGAGCTCGGCGAGAATGTCCTGCGGGTTGCGGAAGGTGAAGTCATGGAGCAGCACCACATGCTCCTGTTCATCGAACAGAGGCTCCGCCGTCTCGCGCACGATGAGCGGCGCCGCCAGCATCTGCTGCTCCTGCAAACCGAGGTGCGAATGCATCCAGTGGGTGCCGGATCGCGTGTTGGGAAACTCATAGTCCCTGGACTGGCGGGGGGCGATCGGGTCCTCGCCGAGCATGGCGACGCCGTCCTGGCCATAGGGCGGCGTGAGCCCGTGCCAGTGCACGATGGTGTCGCCGTCCGTCTGGTTGACCAGGCGCACCCGGAACGGCTCGCCCAGCAGCAGGTCGAGGCCCGGCTTGCCGCCCGGCCCGGTGATGCCATAGACGCTGGCCGCCTTGCCCTTGACCTCGAGCGTGCGGCGGGAGACGGTGAGAAGCTTAGGTTCCGCCGCGACCGACCGGCGCGGAATGCCCAGCAGCGCGGTTCCCGACAGGCCTGCGAGAAGTTGACGACGGTTCATGGTGGCTTCCTCTCAAACTCCATGGAGCTTAAACACCGTCATTGCGGCAGGAAGCGGGCCGTCCAGAACAAATCACCCCTCACGATGCCCGCCGCTCGCATCGCTCAAGTTCCATGAAGGCCCGCAGGCCTCTTGCTTCGTCGTCCGCAAACACTTCGTCCGTCAGAGCCAGTTCCGCGATGCGGTCGAACCGGAAGGTGCGGAACCCATATCGCAGTTCGCACCAACCGGAAAACATCCAGCCTTCCGTGAAGCTCCAGATGGCGAGTGGCCGGACCAGGCGGTCGGAGCGCCGCCCTTCCGCGTCCCTATACGTGAGTTTCACGATCAGCCGCTTGCGGATCGCCCGCCGGAGCAAGCTCGCATAGGCCGGAGCACCCGTCCTGCGCCGAAGCGAAAAATAGGGCGCATCGGTGAGCTTCCGCGCCTCCGGGTGGGGCATGCTTGCCTGAATCTTGGCCCGCACCTCACGCGCCGCCGCCACCAGTTCCGGATCGTCGAGGCTTTCGGCAAATGACAGTCCGACCGCCAACGCATCCACCTGTTCACTTGTAAATGTGACGTTTGGCAGATCGAAGCCAGGCCGCAGCATGTAGCCAACTCCTGCTTCGCCATCGATCGGCAGACCCGATCCCTGCAGATGCGCAATATCCCGGTAGATCGTCCGGACGCTCACTTCCAGCGCTGAGGCAAGGTCACAGGCCCGGCTTACGCCGCGAACCCGCAATTCCTTGACCAGCATGAACAATCTTTCCGCGCGGCGCATAAGCTTTGCCTGCCAATCCGGTCCGGACAATTAGCAACCCGCACACGGAATACCACCCAATCGCCCGCTTGACGAGGTCCTGCCAGCTTCATGGTTGAACAAGTCAAACACTATGCCGAATATCGTTGTGGATCAACTTGCGGCCGTTGCCTCGAGTTCGATCAACAGTGGGGGGATGGCGAGGCGCGTGACGCCGAGAACCGTCATTGGAGGGGCCACCGCAGCTGGACCCATCCGCGAGCCCAGAACATCGAAGTGCTTCAAGGCTTCGTCCATGTCGGTCGTATAGACATTGAGGCGGGTGATGTGGGCAAGGCCCATGCCGGCGGCGCTCAAGACGGCCTCAAGATTGTCAAGCGCGAGCACGAATTGCTTCCGCATATCACCGGGGTGCTGTGGGTTGCCATTCGCGTCGACCGCCGTCTGGCCCGCACAGACCAGTTGCCGTTGCACGCCTTCCAGCACTTCGCCCTGGTTAAAGCCCAGCTTCAAGGACCATGGCCATGGGTTTACCGGCGATCTAATCATGATGAGACTCCTCCGCGTTGTGCTTATGCGCATTGCTAAAGCACACCGCTGCTGACAGCGTTGTGGCAGGAGTGTTATCGGCCGTTCCGCAGGATCACAGGCTCCGGCCAATCGCCAGGAACTTCTCGCGGCGCTGGGTGCGCAGCACCTCGCCGGAGACGCCGTCGAAAGCCTTGAGGGCGCGGGCAATGGCCTCGCCGGTGGCGGCAATCGCCTCCCTGGCGCCGCGGTGCGCGCCGCCCTTGGGTTCCGGAACGATTTCGTCAATGACGCCAAGCTTCTTGAGGTCCTGGGCGGTGATCTTCATGGCGGCGGCGGCATCCCTGGCGCGGGCGGCGTCGCGCCACAGGATCGAAGCCGCGCCCTCGGGCGAGATCACGCTGTAGATCGCGTGTTCCAGCATCAGCACCACATTGGCGGTGGCGAGCGCGATGGCCCCGCCGGACCCGCCCTCGCCCACCACCACCGAAACGCTGGGAACGCCCAGCGACAGGCAGCAATCGGTGGAGCGGGCGATAGCCTCCGCCTGGCCGCGCTCCTCGGCGTCGATGCCGGGGTAGGCGCCCGCCGTGTCGATGAAGCTGATGACGGGAAGGCCGAAGCGGTCAGCCATTTCCATGAGCCGCACCGCCTTGCGGTAGCCCTCCGGCCGGGCCATGCCGAAATTGCGCTTGAGCCGCGAGGCGGTGTCATTGCCTTTTTCCTGGCCGATCACCATCACCGCCTGGCCGCGGAACCGGCCGGGCCCGCCGACCACGGCATAGTCCTCGGCGAATTTGCGGTCGCCCGCCAGCGGCGTGAACTCGGTGATCAGCTGGCCCACGAAATCCAGCGCATGCGGCCGCTCCGGGTGGCGCGCCACCTGGGCCTTCTGCCACGGATCGAGGTTGGCATAGAGATCGGTGAGCAGTTTGGAGGCCTTTTTCTCGAGCCCCTTGATCTCCTCGCCGATCGCCACCGCCTTGTCGCCGGCGGCAAGGGTGCGCAGTTCGGCGATCTTGCCTTCAAGCTCGGCGATGGGGGCTTCGAAATCGAGAAAACTGGGCATTGGGCCTCGAACCGGGTCAGCGTCGGCGCGGAAACTGACCCCTGGGGGGCCGGAAGTCAACTTTTCTTGGCAAGCGGGTGAAAAGCCTCGACCGCCTCGCGCAGGCGGCGGTCCTGGACATGGGTGTAGATCTGGGTGGTGGCGATGTCGGCATGGCCCAGCATCTGCTGCACGGCGCGCAGGTCAGCCCCCGCCGCCAAGAGCTGGCTGGCGAAACCATGGCGCAGCACATGCGGCGACAGGGCCCCGGCATCAAGCCCCGCCTCCCGCGCCAAGCCTTTGAGTTCCAACGCGAAATGCTGCCGCGTCAGATGGCCGGAGGCGCCCGCGGACGGAAACAGCCATTTCGAAGCGGGCTTCGCCCCGGCCTTGAGGCAGGCGAGATAATCGTCCATCGCCGCCCGTGCCGCGGCGGAAACCGGCACCAGCCTTTCCCGCCCGCCCTTGCCGCGCACCAGGATGAAATCCCGCTCCGCGGTGGCCGCCTGCACGGTAAGGCCGACCAGCTCCGAGACCCGAAGACCCGTCGCAGCCAGGAGTTCGATCAGGCAGACCAGCCGCCAGGCCTTGGCGCGCCGGTTTTCCTTGGCCGCCGCCACCCGCGCCCGCGCCGTTTGCGCCAGCCTCTCAACGTCCTCGGGCGAAATCATGCGCGGCAGCGGCCGCGCGGCGCGCGGGCTGTCGATGGCGGTGGCCGGATTGTCGGCGGCCAGCCCATCACCATGCAGAAAGCGATGGAACTGGCGGATGGCGGAGAGTTTCCGCGCGGCGGAACTGCGGGCCAGGCCATCGGCCTCGAGGCCGTCGAGATGGCGGCGGATATCCTCGGGGCCCGCCACCGCGATGTCCCGCTGCCGCCGGGCGATGTCGGCCGCATAGGCTTCGAGATCGCGCCGATACGCCGTGAGCGTGTTGACGGAAGCGCCGCGCTCGGCCGCCATCATTTCGAGAAAACGCTCGATCAGGCGTTGCGAGCGGTCAGCGGGCACGCAGTTTCTCGCTGGGCAGCGGCTTGACGATTTCGGACTGTTCCGGCGGCACATGGGCGAGCGTCCACAGGCCGCCGTAGAGCAGAGCCCCGATCATCCCCACAACCAGTACAAATTTCACCGTATCGGGCATTTCACAAGCAAGTGTAGCGGCTGACTGCCGCTTCGGAAAGGCTTTGCGGCAAACCGGCATGCGCGATAGAACCGGGCCCGCTTTGAGGTTCGAGGAATGGCACGCCGGTCGATCGCCAAGGATACAGCGCTGGTGCGCCAGCGGCTGGGCAACCGCCCCATCGTGCTGGTGGGGCTGATGGGCGCTGGCAAAACCAGCGTCGGCCGGAGGCTTGCCGAAAAACTGGGCATTGCCTTCGTCGATGCCGACCAGGAAATCGAGGCCGCCGCCGGCCAGCCGATCAAGGACATTTTCGCCGAACATGGCGAGGCCTATTTCCGCGAGGGCGAGCGGCGGGTGATCCAGCGGCTGCTTGGCAATGGCGCCCAGGTGCTGGCCACCGGGGGCGGCGCCTATATGAACGATGAGACCCGGGCAAGGATCAGGGCCGAGGGCGTTTCGGTGTGGCTCAAGGCGCCGCTGCCCCTTCTCATGAAGCGGGTGGCCAAGCGCCACGACCGGCCGCTGCTGCAGACCGAGGACCCGGAAGCGGTGATGCGCGCGCTCATCGACAAGCGCTACCCGATCTATGCGGAGGCCGATGTGACGGTGGAAAGCCGCGATGTGCAGCACGGACAGATGGTGAATGACGTGATCCGAGCGCTTGCGCTCTGGGACGGCTGGGAGAGGCGGGCATCATGACCGGAACCACGCCGGGCCGCGCCCTGATCACCGTGCCGCTGGGCGCGCGCAGCTATGACATTCACATCGGCGAGGGGCTGCTGGCCAAGGCCGGCGACATCGTGGCGCCGTTCCTGAAGCGGCCGCTCACCGCCATCGTCACCGATGAGAACGTGGCGCAGGCGCATCTCGCCAGCCTCGAGCGGGCGCTGGCCGCCAAAGGCATCCGCTCCACCGCCATCATCATGCCGCCCGGCGAAGCGACCAAGAGCTACCAGCATCTGGGCGATCTCTGCGACCGGCTGCTGGTGGCGGGCATCGAGCGGCGCGACAGGATCATCGCCTTTGGCGGCGGCGTGATTGGCGATCTGGCGGGCTTCGCGGCGGCAATCCTGCGGCGCGGGGTTGATTTCATCCAGATCCCGGCGAGCCTGCTCGCCCAGGTCGATTCCTCGGTGGGCGGCAAGACCGGCATCAATTCGCCGCATGGCAAGAACCTGATCGGCGCCTTCCACCAGCCGCTGGCGGTGATCGCCGACATCAGCCTGCTGAACACACTGCCGCGCCGCGAGCTGGCGGCGGGCTATGCCGAGGTGGCGAAATATGGCCTGCTCGGCGATAAGCCGTTCTTCGAATGGCTGGAAGGCTCCGCGGAACAAATCATGCGCGGCAATCCGGAGGCGCGCATCCGGGCGATCCGCACCTCCTGCGAGGCCAAGGCGCGGATCGTGGCCGAGGACGAAACCGAAACCGGGGTGCGCGCCCTGCTCAACCTCGGCCACACTTTCGGACATGCGCTGGAAGCCGCGACCGGCTATTCGCAGCGCCTGCTGCATGGCGAGGCGGTGGCGATCGGCATGGTGCAGGCCTTCCGCTTTTCGGAGCGCCAGCAGCTGTGCGCGCCGGGCCTGGCCGAGCGCGTGGCGAAGCACCTCAAGGGCGTGGGCCTTCCCGTGCATGCCAGCCAGATTCCGGGCCAGCTGCCACCGCCCGCCACACTCCTCGAGATCATGCGCCAGGACAAGAAGGCGCAAGGCGGCAAGCTCACCTTCATCCTGGTGCGCGGCATCGGCGACGCCTTCATCGCCCGCGATGTGGCCGACCATGACGTGCTCAATTTCCTCACCGAGGACCTCCGCCAGCGATGAACCACGAAACCGGATTGACCGGCGCCGCGATTCTCGTCCTGCTCCTCGTTCTGGCCTTCCTCGCGGCGGCGCGCGTGGCGCTGTCGGACGCCTCGCGCACAAGGCTCGGCGAACTCCACAAGCGCGGCGTCAAGGGCGCGGCGACCGCCCTTCGCCTGCGTGACAGCGAGGAGCGCACGGAGGCCGCTTTGTCACTGGGGAAGATGCTGGTGGCGGCGCTTGCCGGTGCGGCCGCCTTTCTCCTGTTGCGCGGCCTCGCCCCGGTGGCGGCCATTGTCGCGGCGGCGGGGCTGGCGGCGGGGTTCGGTTTCCTCGGCCTGCTCCTGCCCCGCGCCTATGCCAGAAAGCGCCCCGAGCGCGTGGCGGTGGCGCTGGCCGCGCCAGCCGCCGTGGCGGTGGCGGCGCTGGGTCCACCCGCCATGCTGCTGGACAGTCTCGCAGCCTCGGCGATGCGCAATGCCGGCGTCAACGGCGGCGACGGCAGCCACAGCGTGCATGAAGAGTTGCGCGAAACCATCGATCTCCACGCCAAGGAAGGCACGGTCTTCAAGAACGACCGCGACATGCTGAGCGGCATCCTGGCGATGCAGGACCTGACGATTGCCGACATCATGGTCCATCGCACCAAGATGACCACGATCGACGGCGCCGAGCCGCCCGAAGAGATCGTCGCCAAGGTGCTGAAGAGCGGTCACACCCGCATCCCCGTATGGAACGATTCGCCCGACAACATCATCGGCGTTCTGCATGCCAAGAACCTGTTCGCGGCGCTGCAGAAACACGGCGGCGACGCCGCGAAGATCGACATCGAGGACATCCTGCTGCCGCCGTGGTTCGTGCCCGACACGCGGGCGATCCCCGACCAGCTCAACGCTTTCCTGAAGCGCAAGAGCCATTTCGCCATCGTCGTCGATGAATATGGCGAGGTGCAGGGCCTGGTCACGCTGGAAGACATCATCGAGGAGATCGTCGGCGACATCAAGGATGAGCATGACGCGGTGGCAAGCGGCGTGCGCCCCAAACCCGATGGTTCATACCTCATCGATGGCGCGGTGCCGATCCGTGACCTGAACCGCGCCTTCGACTGGTCGCTTCCCGACGACGAGGCCAACACCATCGCCGGGCTCGTCATCCATGAAGCGCGGATGATCCCGGAGGTGGGGCAGGTATTCAATTTTCACGGCTTCCGCTTCGAGGTCCTGAAGAAGCGCCGCCACCAGATCACGGCGTTGCGCGTGAGCCCGCAGAAGCGGGAGGCAGATGACGCCGCCGCGCCTCAGCCCGGCGCGGAGGACTGAATCGCCAGCGCGTGGACGCGCTCTCTCAATTCCTCCGCCAGCGCGGCGTTGATCATGCGGTGCTGTTCGACGCGCGATTTGCCGCGGAAGGCTTCCGCAACGATGCGCACCCGGAAATGGCTCTCGCCATTGGCGCTCGCGCCGGCATGGCCCGCATGATGATGCGACTCGTCGATGATCTCCAGCGCCTGCGGCGAAAAATTGTGAACCAGCTTTGCGGAGATTCTTTGGCCAACGGGGCCCAGCGCGTTATCCGGTGTCATTGTGTCTCTCTTGCCCCCATGAGGCTTGTCTGTTAGGCGCTGTATCATCATAGTCCACGCCAATGAAGCTCGATTCAAAATACTTCGACAAGATCCGGGTGAAACCTTCCAGCGGCAAGCCCGTTGAGGAACGGGTTCCGCAATGCGACTGGCCGGATTGCCCGCGCCCGGGCCGCCACAAGGCGCCGATGGGCCGCGGCCATGAAGGCAAGTTCTACAATTACTGCACCCAGCATGTGCAGGAATACAACAAGACCTATAATTATTTCGCCGGCATGAAGGACGACGAGATGGCGGAGTTCCAGAAGAACTCCCGCCTGGGCGACCGCCCGACCTGGAAACTGGGCCAGAACGCCACCTTCAGCGCCTCCAGCGTGCGCCGCAAGGCCACCCAGATGCGTGATGACCCGTTCGGCGTCAACCCGGGGGGCGCCAAGCAGCCGGGCCGTCATCCGTCCGGCCGGGCCCTGCGCGCCACCGAGATCAAGGCGCTGCAAACCCTGGGCCTCGACGACAGCGCCACGGGCGAGGAAGTGAAAACCCGCTACAAGACGCTGGTGAAGCGCCTCCACCCCGACGCCAATGGCGGCAGCCGGGCCAACGAAGACACCCTCAAGGCGGTGATTCAGGCCTATGACCACCTGCGCGCCAGCGGTTTCTGCTGATGGGCGCAAAGCCTTGCCCGCTAGGTCTCAAACGTCTAAGACTCGCCCGCTCAACTCCGGACCAAGAAGAATTCCCCATATGAACGCAAAGGCCACCGCAGAGGCCAACGGCATGCCCGACATCAAGGTGTCGGCGAAGCAGCTTTTCGGCTTTGACACCACGATTGAAGTTCCCGCCTATTCCAAGACCTCCGAACATGTGCCGGAGATCGACCCTGATTACCTGTTCAACCGCGAGACCACGCTCGCCATCCTGGCCGGCTTTGCCTACAACCGGCGCGTCATGGTGACCGGCTATCACGGCACCGGCAAATCCACCCACATCGAGCAGGTGGCGGCGCGGCTGAACTGGCCCTGCGTGCGCGTCAACCTTGACAGCCACATCAGCCGTATCGACCTCATCGGCAAGGACGCCATCGTCCTGCAGGAGGGAAAGCAGGTCACCGAATTCCGCGAGGGCATCCTGCCCTGGGCCTATCAGCACAATGTGGCGCTGGTGTTCGACGAATACGACGCCGGCCGGCCGGACGTGATGTTCGTGATCCAGCGCATTCTCGAAAGCTCGGGCAAGCTCACGCTGCTCGACCAGTCGAAGGTGATCCGCCCGCACCCGGCTTTCCGGCTGTTCGCCACCGCCAACACCATCGGGCTCGGCGACACCACCGGCCTCTATCACGGCACCCAGCAGATCAACCAGGCGCAGATGGACCGCTGGTCGATTATCACCGCGCTCAACTACCTGCCGCATGCGCAGGAAGTGGGCATCGTGCTGGCCAAGTCGAAGCACTTCGACAATGACAAGGGCCGCAAGACCGTCTCCAACATGGTGCGGGTTGCCGATCTCACGCGCAACGCCTTCATGCAGGGCGATCTCTCGACGGTCATGTCGCCGCGCACCGTCATCACCTGGGCGCAGAACGCGGAAATCTTCGGCGACGTCGGCTTCGCTTTCCGGGTCACCTTCCTCAACAAATGCGACGAACTCGAGCGCAGCGTGGTGGCGGAGTTCTATCAGCGCTGCTTCGGCGAGGAACTGCCGGAGTCCTCCGCGCACATCGCCATCGCCTGAGGCCGCCGCGGTGGCCAAGGAGAAGGATACGCCAGCCAACGAGTTCAAGCGCGTCCTGACCGTGACGATGAAGACCATCGCCGAGGACCCCGAACTCACGGTCGCCTTCGGAAACGAGAACCCCGCGCTTGCCGGCAACCGCGCCAGGCTGCCGCAGGTCAGCGCCGAACTGAAGGCCTCCGAGATCGCCATCGTGCGCGGGCTGTCGGACAGTTTCGCGCTCCGCCTCTCCAACCACAACGACAAGGTCCATTCCCGCTACCAGCCGCAGGGCAAGAATGCGCGCGCCGTGTTCGAGGCCGTGGAGCAGGCGCGCATCGAGGCGCTGGGCGCCAACGCCATGCCGGGCATGAAGTCCAATCTCGCCGCCATGCTGGACGACCGCTACCGCAAGAAGGACGTGGCCCGCTACACCGACCGCAAGGAGGCCCCGCTCGACGAGGCGGTGGCGCTGCTGGTCCGCGAAAAGCTCACTGGCGAACTGCCGCCGGAGGGCGCGCGCACCATGGTCGATCTGTGGCGGCCGTGGATCGAGGAGAAGGCTGAAGCACAGCTTTCGCATCTCACGGAAAGCATCCACGACCAGGCCGCCTTCGCGCGCATGTCGCGCGACATCATCGCCGCCCTCGACATGGCCGAGGAACTGGGCGAGGACCCCGACCAGGCCGAGGAAAGCGAGCAGGAGAACGAGCCCGAGGAGGAATCCGGCGAGCGCCAGGAAACCCCCGACAGCGAGGAGCAGGAAAGCTCGCAGCAGTCCATGGAGGAAATGCAGGACGCCGAAGGCGAGACCGAAGCCGCCGAGATGGACGCCCAGCAGATGGACGTGGACGAGCAGCCGGACGACCAGGACGGCGAGGAAGAACAGGAAGGCGAAGAGCCGTGGCGGCCGCAGCTGCCGTTCTCGTCGCTTTCCAACGAGGATTTCTACAAGGTCTTCACCAACCAGTTCGACGAGGAGATCGACGCCGAGGACCTCTGCGACGCCGAGGAGCTGAACCGGCTGCGCAACTACCTGGACAAGCAGCTCTCCAACCTGCAAGGCGTCGTGGCGCGGCTCGCCAACCGGCTGCAGCGCCGCCTGATGGCGCAGCAGAACCGCTCGTGGGATTTCGACCTCGAGGAAGGCGTGCTTGACGCGGCCAGGCTCACCCGCGTGGTGATCGACCCGATGCATCCGCTGTCGTTCAAGATCGAGCAGGACACCGAGTTCCGCGACACGGTGGTGAGCCTGCTGCTTGACAATTCCGGCTCGATGCGCGGCCGGCCGATCACCGTGGCGGCGACCTGCGCCGACATCCTGGCCCGCACCCTCGAGCGCTGCGGCGTCAAGGTCGAAATCCTGGGCTTCACCACCAGAACCTGGAAGGGCGGACAATCGCGGGAGAAGTGGCTTGCCGCCAACAAGCCCGCCAATCCCGGCCGCCTCAACGACCTGCGCCACATCATCTATAAATCCGCCGACAGCCCGTGGCGGCGCGCCCGGCGCAACCTTGGCCTGATGATGCGCGAGGGCCTGCTCAAGGAGAACATCGACGGCGAGGCGCTGATCTGGGCCCACAACCGCCTGTTGGCCCGCCGCGAGCAGCGCCGCATCCTGATGGTGATCTCGGACGGGGCGCCGGTGGATGATTCAACGCTGTCGGTGAATTCCGGCAATTATCTCGAGAAGCACCTGCGCCAGGTGATCCACGACATCGAGCAGCGCTCGCCGGTCGAGCTGATCGCCATCGGCATCGGCCATGACGTGACCCGCTATTACAAGCGCGCGGTGACCATCGTCGACGCCGAGGAGCTGGGCGGCGCCATGACCGAGAAGCTGGCCGAACTGTTTTCGGAACGCGCCCAGGCGCCGCGCGCACCGGCCAAGCCCGCGCCGGCAAGGCGCAAGGCCCCGGCGTGAGGCGGTTGATTGCCTTGTTCATTGGCCTCGCCGGCGCGGCGGCAGCGCAGGCCGGGCCAGTCACCGTCGCCACTGAACCTATCGCGTCCTTTCAGCGTCTTCCCTCGCAGGACAGCTTCGGTCCCTTCACCTGGCGCGGCGGTCTGACGCTCACTTCGGACGATGAAGGTTTCGGGGGCTTTTCCGGCCTGATCATGGGCAAGGACTGCGGCGAACTGCTGGCGGTGAGCGACCGCGGCGCCTGGCTGAAGGCGCGGCTCAGCTATGATGGCGATAAACTCTCTGGCCTCGCCGATGCGCAACTCGCCGCCATGCTGAACCGCAAAGGGGAGCCGCCCCGCAGCAAGCTTGCGGGCGATGCGGAGGCGCTGACTCAGCTGAAGGACGGCGCGGTGCTGGTTGGGTTCGAAAGCCTGGTCCGGGTTGGCCGCTACGATCTGGCGCGTGACGGCTTCAAGGCCCGCTTTCGCGCCGTGCCGCACCCCAAGGACATCGACACCGGTCCCGACAACGGCGAGATCGAAGCGCTGGGCGAACTCGCTGACGGCCGCCTGATCGCCATCGCCGAGAGCCAGTTCGGCGGTGATGGCAACATCCGCGCCTGGGCATGGAAGGGCGGTCAGACGGCGGCCTTCAAGATCGCGCGTTTCGGCGACTACCGCGTCACCGATCTCGCGGTGCTGGACGACGGCAGCATTCTGACCCTCGAGCGCCGTTTTGAGCCGAGTTCGCTTCCCGGCATGGCGGTGCGCCGTTTTCCGGCCGCGGCCATCGCAAGCGGCGGCATTGTCGCGCCGGAGCTGCTGCTTGAGGCGACGGCGCCGCTTTATGTGATCGACAACATGGAAGGTATCGCCGCCTGCCGGCGCGGCGGCGAGACCCGGGTCACCCTGATATCGGACGACAACTTCAACCACGCGGTGCAGAGCACCATTCTGCTGCAGTTTGCCTACAAGCCCTGAGCGGCTTCGTATTTCGCGAGAAATTCCTCAACGGACAGGCGGCGCATGTCATCGACGGCCTGTCCGATCCGTTCATGCTCCCAGTTCCACCAGCCGAGCCTGACGATGCGTTCGCCAATGTCCGGGGAGAAGCGCCACTTCAGAAAGCGGGCCGGCACGCCGCCGACCACGGCATAGGCCGGCACGTCGCGTGTCACCACCGCGCCCGCCGCCAGCACCGCGCCATGGCCGATCTTGACGCTTGGCAATATGGTGACGCCGTGTCCGATCCACACGTCATGCCCGATCTCGACGGCGGCCTTGATGCGCTGTTCACGGAACGCCTTGTCGAGCCTGGCTCCCGCGAAATACTCGTTCGGGCGGTAGGTGATCTTGTGCTGGCTGATGCGCGAGACCGGGTGGTTCAGGGCGTTGATGCGGCAGGCTGCGGCAATGGCGCAGAACTTGCCGATCTCGGAATAGATCACCTCGCTGTCTCGCTCGATATAGGAATAATCACCGAGCGTGGAATCGAGGACCTGCACGCGTTCCTTGAGTTCCGTGAAGCGGCCCAGCCTGGCGTTGCGCAGGCTGGCGGAGCCATGCACCCGCGGCGACCCGTCACGAGGGCCGGAGGGCGGGGCCGGCTGAGCGCCGCGATGATCGGTCATGACCCGTCACATAACGCAAAAGCCGCCCCGTTTGGAGCGGCTTGCGCAAAAGGTGGTTGCCGCGATCAAGCGGCCTTGGCGGCGTCCCGCTTGCGGGCCACCGCGCGCTTCAGGCGCAGCGCCTTCTCCGAGAGCTGGCCGTCCTTCGCCTTGATCAGGAAATTATCGAGGCCGCCCACATGCTCCACCGACTTCAGCGCGATTGCCGAGATGCGCAGCCGGTAGGTGAGGCCCATCGCATCACTCATCAGGCTGACGTCGCACAGGTTAGGCATGAAACGGGTCTTGGTCTTGTTGTTGGCATGGCTGACCTTGTTGCCAACCAGCGCATTCTTTCCCGTCAACTCACAACGGCGGGCCATGGGCAGAACTCCAATAAACGAGGTTTTTCCGGATGGCAGACAGCCTCCGGCATGTTGTCGGCGTCTATACTGGCTGGCGCCCGGCTGGTCAAGCCGAGGGACGCGGATTTCCTTCGCAGCGGCGAGCAAGACCTGCTGTCCCGGGGTGGGACATGGGTGTTAACGGAGGGCCAGGAGCCGCGGTGCCTGGCAGCCGATTTCGAAGGGTTCCTGGTAGATACAACAACGGAGAACCACAACCCCTTGTGAGAACAAAACCCGAAAATCCGTGGCGGAGCGATTCGGGCATGCTCCGTTCCGCAACTGGTCCACTTCGTTAACATCTCCGCGCGGGAGCATCGGTGAAGGGCAAGACTTCATCAACCATAGGCCATCAGCTGTAAACCATAGCCTGCCAATGATGGCGGGAAAGCTCGTCGATGCCACCGCCGGCTGTGAGGGCGTCTGATGACAATTCTCAATGATTTCAATTATCTAAGTTTGGAACAAATGAAGAAATGACGGGCTGACGCGATTCGGGCCAGCTTCGTTCCGCTTTGAATCCACTCCCTAACGCAGCGGTTCGTAATGAGCCAACAGGGCTTGACCTCCACCACCGTCCGCCCCAACTGTTGGCTTGGAATTATTTGATTTCATCTCATGCCCGCCGCCAAGACCGTCACCGCCGTGTTAGGCCCGACCAACACCGGCAAGACCCACCTCGCGGTCGAGCGCATGCTGGGCCATGGCAGCGGCATGATCGGCCTGCCGCTCCGCCTTCTCGCCCGCGAGATCTATGAGCGGGTGCGCCAGCGCGCCGGCGATGCCGCGGTGGCGCTCGTGACGGGCGAGGAAAAAATCATACCGGCCCAGGCGCGCTACTGGGTTTGCACCGTCGAGGCCATGCCCACTGATGTCGAGGTGCCGTTTCTGGCCATCGACGAGGTGCAGCTCTGCGCTGATTTCGAGCGTGGCCACATCTTCACGGACAGGGTGCTGCACCGCCGCGGCCGCGAGGAAACCATGCTTTTGGGTGCGGCCACGATGCGGCCGATCCTGGAACGGCTGCTGCCCGGCACCAGCTTCGTGTCGCGGCCGCGCTTCTCTCAGCTTCTCTATGCCGGCCAGAAGAAGATCACCCGCCTGCCGCCGCGCACCGCCATCGTCGCCTTCTCGGCCGAGATGGTTTACGCCACCGCCGAGCTGATCCGCCGCCAGCGCGGCGGCGCCGCCGTCGTGCTCGGGGCGCTTTCGCCACGCACCCGCAACGCGCAGGTGGCGCTCTACCAGTCCGGCGACGTTGACTACATCGTGGCCACCGACGCCATCGGCATGGGCCTCAACATGGATGTTGACCATGTGGCCTTCGCCTCGACGCGCAAGTTCGACGGCTTCCAGTACCGCCAGCTCAACCCCTCCGAACTGGGCCAGGTGGCGGGGCGCGCCGGCCGCTACATGAACGATGGCACCTTTGGCGTCACCGGCGAGGCCGATCCTTTCGACCCCGAAACTGTCGAACGCCTGGAGGGCCATGTCTTCGAGAGCGTCCGCATGCTGCAATGGCGCAACCGCGATCTCGATTTTTCATCGCTCGACCGGCTGCGGCAATCACTCAACCAGCTGCCGCAGGCGCAGGGCCTGACCCGGGCCCAGCCCAACCCCGATCTTCTGGCCCTGGAGGCGCTCGCCCGGGAGCCCTCAACCCGCGATCTCGCAAGAAGCCGGCGCGAGGTGGAGCGGCTGTGGGAAGTCTGCCAGATCCCCGACTACCGCAATATCTCCAATTCCGAGCACGCGGCGATCGTATCCCGCATCTACCAGTTCCTGGAGACCGGTAACGGCTTCATCGACGAAGACTGGTTCGTGCGGCAACTGCGCTTCTGCGAGAACACCCATGGCGACCTTGACACGCTGTCCAACCGCATCAGCCACATCCGCACCTGGACCTTCGTGGCCAACCGGCCGGACTGGCTGAAGGCGCCCATCTATTGGCAAGCCCGCGCCAGAGAGATAGAGGACAAGCTGTCTGATGCCTTGCATGAGCGGCTGACGCAGCGTTTTATCGACCGGCGTACCAGCGTGCTGATGAAGCGGCTGGCCCAGAAGGAAGAACTGATGTCGACAGTTGAGGAAGACGGCGCCATCCGCGTGGAGGGCGAGTACATTGGCCGGATCAAGGGCTTCCTGTTCCTGCCGGACGGCGCCGCCGACGGCGCCGAGGCCCGCGCCCTGAAGACCGCCGCGCTGTCGGCGGTGGCCGCCGAAGTCGCCGCCCGGGCCAAGGCGGTGGCGGCCTCGGCCGATACCGACCTCAAGCTCACCCGGGACGGACAGATTATCTGGAACCATGCCCCGGTGGGCAGGCTCGAGCCCGGCAACACACCGCTCAAGCCGCGCGCCGCGGTGATCGCCGGCGAACAGCTTTCGGGCGCGGAACGCGAAGAGGTGCAGCAGCGGCTGCAGAAATTCGCCGACCGGCACATCGCGGCGGCGCTGGAACCGCTGGTCAAGCTTGAGGAGGGCGAAGGGCTCGAAGGCATCTCGCGCGGCATCGCCTACCGGCTGGTCGAGACGCTGGGCGTGCTGCCGCGCGACCAGGTGGCCGAGGAAGTGAAGGCCCTGAGCCAGGAGGAACGCGCCAAGCTGCGCGCCCTGGGGGCCCGGTTCGGCGCCTTCAACGTCTATGTTCCTGCCCTTCTCAAGCCGGCGCCCACCGAACTGCGTCTCCTGCTCTGGGCGCTCGGTCTGCAGAAAGAGGGCAAGCTCGACCCCGCCGCGCTGCCCCAGCCGCCGGGCCAGGGCCTGACCTCCGCCGCCTTCGACCGCTCGACGCCCAGAGGTTTCTATGGCGTCTGCGGCTACCGCATCTGCGGCAGCCGGGTGGTGCGCATCGACATGCTGGAACGGCTCGCCGACCTGATCCGCGACCGGGTGTTCTGGCGAGCGCGGTTTCCCGAGGAAGCGAGGCCCGCCGGATCGATCGAGGGCGGCGGCTTCACCGTGGTACCCGACATGATGTCGCTGGTCGGCTGTTCTGGCGAGGATTTCCTGGGCATCCTCCGGAGCCTCGACTACCGCATGCAGAAGAAGAAAGTGAAGCGTCCGGTAGCTCCGGCTGCTGCCGCGACCCCGCCAGAGGCAGCGCCGGAAACCGCGCCTGAGACCGCTGCCGAAGCTCCGCCCGAACCGCCAGCCCCGGAACCGGCCGCGGAGCCAGCTTCGGAGACCGCATCCGCGCCGGAAGGCGTTCCGGAACCCAGCCCGGAACCCGCGATCGCCTTGGAAGAGGTGGAAATCGAGGTCTGGTGGCCGAAGGATACCGGTCCGTTCCGGCACCGCGGCGAGCGGCCACAGCGCCGGCGCCCGGAACCGCGCCCCGCCGCTGTGGCGGCAACCGCGGCCGATGCATCCAAACCTCCGGGCGAAACCGGGGAGTCCTCGAGGCCGCCGCGCCATGACAGCCAGACGCGCCGCCACGGCCGGCCGCCGGGCCAAGAGACTCGCCATGATCGCAAGCCCCGTACCGATGGTGGCCAAAAGCCGCCGAAGCCCGAACGCGCGCCGCGGCCGGAAAAACCCATCGACCCGGATTCGCCCTTTGCGGTGCTGGGCGCCCTGAAGGCGAAGCTTGCCGGCCAGTGACCAGCCGGCGAGCCGCCAGCGCCTCGACAAATGGCTGTGGTTCGCCCGTATCGTCCGAACGCGCGAGGCGGCCGCAGCGCTGGCGGCCGCGGGCCACGTCAGGATCAACGGCCACAAGACCCTGAAGCCCGGCCACGGCGTCAAGCCGGGCGATGTGCTGACTGTCGTGCTCGACCGCGAAGTCCGGGTGCTGCGGATTGCGGGCCTGGCCCAGCGGCGCGGACCGGCGGCGTCCACTGCCTTGTTTCAGGAACAGGGGGCCGGAAACATCAACATCGAGATCCCGCAAAAATCAGGTGCAAGGTGACCCAGAACTTGCTATTCAACCGTTCGGAATAAAGAACGGTAGCTTCGCTCATGACCTATATCGTCACCGAAAACTGCATCAAATGCAAATACATGGACTGCGTGGAGGTGTGCCCCGTAGACTGCTTCTACGAGGGCGAGAACATGCTGGTCATTCACCCTGACGAGTGCATCGATTGCGGGGTTTGCGAACCCGAATGCCCGGCCGAGGCCATCAAGCCCGATACCGTCGCGGGCCTCGAATCATGGCTGAAGCTCAACACCGAATATGCCAGCCAGTGGCCGAACATCACCAGCAAGCGGGAAGCTCCGCCCGATGCCAAGGAGTTCGACGGTGTGGAAGGTAAGCTGGAGAAATATTTCTCTCCCAACCCCGGCGAAGGCGACTGAGCGGGGGAACCCATGCGCCTTTTGCAAGACTTATATGCATTGAATGGAGAGCCGTTAACCTTTTCACGGGGAATTCTCCGCCATCCGCGCCTAATTCCGCCGTACACGGACATATCGGACTTTAAAAATCCGTAAACTTGTGTTATTTAAGCATTTATGAGTATGTAGGCCGCGTCAACTGTTAAGAACCGGGCTGGTAGGCTCGATTTTTTCGCACAGACGGCCGGCTTGTCCACACAAGATGAACGGGGCCCGCGGGCACCCTTCCGGTGGATGAGATCAGGCATCGGTTACGGTCACAGGACAATACTGCGGGCCGTGCACCTCCGGAGTTGTGCACCGGCAGTCCTGGGCATGCTCGCGAGACGATTGGGCAAGAGGCGTAAGGACAAGAATGACCAAGAAGAGCAAGACCGTGACGGCAAAGAAGCCCCAGGCGAAAGCCAAGGCTAAATCAGCCCCGAAAAACATCTCGAAGCCAGCCGCCGCCGCAAAGGCGAAACCCGTTGCAAAGGCGCAGGCGAAAGCCGCGCCCGCCAGGCCGGTTGCCAAGGCGCAGGCGAAAGCCGCACCCGCCAAGCCAGTTCCGGCGAAGCCGGCCGCGGCTGCCAAGCCCGAAGCCAGGAAGGCCGCCGTCAAGCCGGCTCCGGCCCCTGCCCCGAAGGCAGCCGCAGCGCAGCCCGCGGCTGCCGCTCCCGCCGCCGCAAAGCCGGCTGCGGCGCCGGTCTCTGCCGCGCCAGCCGTGCGCAAGCTGATGTTCAAGGTGAATGAACTGGTCGTCTACCCGGCGCATGGCGTGGGCAGGATCAGCCAGATCGAGGAGCAGGAAATCGCCGGCGCCAAGCTTGAGCTCTACATCGTCGATTTCGAAAAGGAAAAGCTGCGCCTCAAGGTGCCAACCAGCCGCGCCGAGCAGAAAGGCATGCGCCGCCTGTCCGATAAGACCCAGATCGAGGCGGCACTCAAGACACTGCGCGGCCGGGCGCGCATCAAGCGCACCATGTGGTCAAGGCGCGCCCAGGAGTATGACGCGAAGATCAACTCCGGTGACATCATGGCGGTGGCCGAGGTGGTGCGCGACCTTTACCGGTCTGACCGCCAGCCGGAGCAGTCCTATTCGGAACGCCAGCTGTTCGAACAGGCGCTGGACCGGATGGCCCGCGAGATCGCCGCCGTCAAGAAGATCGACGATGACCAGGCGGTGAAGGAACTCGAGGATTACCTCGCCAAGAACGCCAAGCGCCCCGGTCCCGGCGAAAAGGCCGAGGACGACGTGGCTACAGAGCAGGCAGCTTAGCTTCGCAAGCAATCAACGGTCTTGAAGGTCCCGGCTGGAAAGCCGGGCCTTTCACTTTGCGCCGCTTCCCAAATCGGCCGCGGGCGGCTAGGCTTGCGACTGGTCCCGGTAGCTCAGCAGGATAGAGCACAGGTTTCCTAAACCTGGGGTCAGGGGTTCGAATCCCTTCCGGGACGCCATTTTCAAAGGGTCCATCCCGCCGCTGCTGATTTGGCGTCGTGCCGGGGGCGCAGGCTGAGGTTGACCGCCATTCGCGCGGTGGCGGCCTTGGCGCGGGAGGTAGCCGCATTCCACTCCCCTTTTGACCTGCATTGGATTTGTGCTAGGGAGACCTCGGCGAATGCGAGGCGCAGGGCGGTCCTGCCGCCGGGCCGAGTGGTTCTGAAATCAATCAAGGACGAAGAGAAAATGAGTGACGTGGCTGAGCGGGTGAAGAAGATCGTCGTCGAGCATCTCGGCGTTGACGCCGACAAGGTGAAGGCTGAGGCGAGCTTCATCGACGACCTCGGGGCGGACAGCCTCGACACGGTCGAGCTGGTCATGGCCTTCGAGGAGGAATTCGGCATCGAGATTCCCGATGACGCGGCCGAGTCGATCCAGACCGTCGGCGACGCGGTCAAGTTCATCGAAAAGAGCGCGGCTTAAGCCATCGCGTTGGATCGTCCGCGAAGGACGGTCGCATTGAGGACCGGCGCGGAGGCAGGGGACCAAAAACCTGCCGCCGCGTTTTTTATGGAAAGAGCACCACATGCGGCGAGTTGTCGTCACCGGGATCGGCATGGTTTCCCCTCTTGGAACGGGGATCGAGGAAAGCTGGAGCCGGCTGATCGCCGGACAATCCGGCGCCGGGCGGATCACCCGCTTCGATGCCTCCGACATGCCCTGCCAGATCGCTTGCGAGGTCAAGCGCGGCGATGGCGGCAACGGCACCTTCAATCCCGAGCAGTGGATGGATGCCAAGGAAATCCGCCGCTACGACGACTTCATCATCTACGCCATGTCCGCCGCCAAGCAGGCGATGGCTGATTCCGGCGTCACACTCGCGACCGAAGACCAGAAATGCCGCGCCGGCGTGCTGATCGGCTCGGGCATCGGCGGCCTGAGCAATATCGCGGACACCACCCTGCTTCTGCAGGAGAAAGGCCCGCGGCGTGTGAGCCCGTTCTTCATTCCCGGTTCGCTCATCAACCTCGCCTCCGGGCTGGTGTCGATCGAGTTCGGCCTCAAGGGCCCCAACCACGCGGTGGTCACCGCCTGCTCCACCGGCTCGCATGCGATCGGCGATGCGGCGCGCATCATTGCGTGCGACGATGCCGACATCATGGTGGCGGGGGGCGCCGAGTCCGCCATCTGCCGCATCGGAATTGCCGGCTTCATCGCCTGCAAGGCGCTGGCCACCAAGTTCAACGACCGGCCGGAACAGGGCTCCCGCCCCTATGACAAGGACCGTGACGGCTTCGTGATGGGCGAAGGCGCCGGCATTCTGGTGCTGGAGGAGCTTGAGCATGCCAAGGCCCGCGGCGCCCGCATCCATGGCGAGATCGTCGGCTATGGCATGTCGGGCGACGCCTATCATGTCACCGCCCCGTCATCCGATGGCGACGGCGCCTTCCGTTGCATGAAGGCGGCGCTCAAGCGCGCCGGGCTGCAGGCCCATGACATCGATTATGTGAACGCCCATGGCACCTCCACGCCGCTCGGCGACGAAATCGAGCTGCGGGCGGTTGAACGCCTGATGGGCAACCGCGCCGCCGACCTTACCATGTCATCCACCAAATCCTCCGTCGGCCACCTGCTCGGCGCGGCCGGCGCGGTGGAGGCGATCTTCTCGCTGCTCGCCATTCGCGACAATGTGGCGCCGCCCACCATCAATCTCGACAATCCATCGGTCGAGACGGCGATCGACCTCGTGCCCAAGGCCGCGAAGAAGAAAGAGATCAACACAGTTCTGTCCAATTCCTTTGGTTTTGGCGGAACCAACGCATCGCTGATCATGCGCCGCTACGCGGCGTGAAGCTTGTGAGGTAGGGACCGGTTGCGCATACCGAAGCCATCCGTGAAAGTGCCGGAGCCCCGGCAATCGAAACGGCGGGCCTCGGCCCTGTACCGCGTGCTGAGCAGGACGCTTCTGATTGTGCTGGCGGCTGGCATCGGGCTTGCCGGCGCCGCCTTCTATCTGCGCGGCGAATATGCCGCGCCAGGCCCGCTGGCCGGGGAGAAGGTGTTCATCATCGAGCCTGGGCTTTCGGTTTCGGAGATCGGCGATGCGCTGGCCCGCAACGGCATCATCTCCAGCGGCAACCTGTTTGCCGTGATGGCGCAGGCCACCGGCCAGCGCGCCCGGCTCAAGGCCGGCGAATATGCCTTCCCCGCCGCTGCCTCGATGCGCGATGTGATGGCGCTGATCGCCAGCGGCAAGGCCGTGACCTACAAGATCTCGATCCCCGAGGGCTTCACCAGTGACATGGCAGTGGCGCGGGTCAACGCCAATGAGGTGCTCACCGGGCCTCCCGCCGCGGCACCGCCGGAGGGGACGATCCTGCCCGACACCTATGTGTTCCAGCGCGGCATGACCCGGGAGAAGCTCATCGCGGACATGCAGACCGCGCAAACCAGACTTCTGGATGAGCTGTGGCCCAAACGGCGGCCGGTGCCGGAAATCACCACCCGCGAACAGGCGGTGACGCTGGCCTCGATCGTCGAGAAGGAAACGGCCGTTCCGGCTGAGCGGCCGCTGATCGCCGCGGTGTTCCTGAACCGGCTGTCCAAGGGCATGCGCCTGCAATCAGACCCGACGATCATCTATGGCATCGTCGGCGGCAAAGGCCGTTTGGACCGGCCGCTGACCAGGGCCGACATCAATGCCGAGACGCCCTACAACACCTACCGGATCGACGGCCTGCCGCCGGGCCCGATCGCCAGTCCGGGCCGGGCGGCCATCGAGGCGGTGCTGAACCCGCAACAGACCGACTATCTCTATTTCGTCGCCGATGGCTCGGGAGGCCACGCCTTCGCGGTGACACTCGAGGAACACAACCGCAATGTGAAGACGTGGCGGAAGATTGCCGGCAATGCCGCGGCCACGGCTGCCGCCGCATCACCTGACGAGCAGCCGGCACAGGAGGCGGGGGATCTGCCGCTGGCTGACACGGCTCCCGAGGCCGGTGAGCCCGCCGCGGAGGTCCCCGTGGCCGCGCTGCCCCCGGGCACCATCGTGACGGTCGAAGGCCGGCCGGCGGTGATCCCGCGGCCCAAGCCGCCACGCTGAGCGGTTCCCGGCGGTTCGTTGCGCGGCGGCGCGCAACTGTTCTAAACCGTGGTGATTGATTCTCATTGCCAGGACGCGGGGCCATGCCGATTGCCAGTATGACCGGATTTGCCCGCGCCTCGGGCGAGCGCCAGGGGCTGTTCTGGCAATGGGAGGTCAAGAGCGTCAACGGCAAGGCGCTGGATGTGCGGGTGAAGCTGCCGCCTGGCTTCGAGGCGCTTGATCTTCCGGTGAGGGCGGCGCTTGCTTCGGGCTTCCGGCGCGGCAACCTGCAGGTCTCGCTGACCGTGAGCGGCGCCACCGGGCGCGAAACGCTCCGCCTTAACCGCGAAGTGCTGGATCAGCTGGTGGCGGCCGGTGAGGAGTTGCGCGGCCGCATCGGCGGCGAACCATTGCGCGCCGACGTGCTGCTGTCGATCAAGGGCGTGGTCGAGGTGGCGGAAACCGGCGCCGACGAGGCGGAAGCTGACCGCCGCAATGCCGCCATGCTGGCGAATTTCGGCGAGGCGCTCACCGCGCTCGCCGCGGCCCGCCGCGCCGAAGGCGAAAGACTCGAAGCGGTGGTGGCGGCCCAGATCACGCGGATTGCCGCGCTTGCCGGCGCCGCGCGGACGAGCCCGGCGCGCAGCCCGGAGGCGATCCGCGCCCGCCTGGCCGACCAGGTGTCACGGCTTCTGGAAACCGGCGCGGCGCTCGACCCGGACCGCCTGCATCAGGAGGCGGTGATCGCCGCCACCCGCGCCGACATCCAGGAGGAACTCGACCGGCTGCAGGCCCATGTCGAGGCGGCCAACGATCTTCTGGCTTCCGGCGAGGCGGTGGGCCGCAAGTTCGATTTCCTGGCGCAGGAATTCAACCGCGAAGCCAATACGCTGTGCTCCAAGGCCTCTGACCGCGCGCTCACTGCCATCGGCCTCGAGCTCAAGACCGTGATCGACCAGCTGCGCGAGCAGGTCCAGAACATCGAATGAAGGGCGCGCCATGACAGAAATTCCACGCCGCGGCCTGTTGCTGGTGCTGTCCTCGCCTTCCGGGGCGGGCAAGACCACGCTGTCCCGCAGGCTTCTCGCCGCCGATCCGAACGTGATCATGTCAGTTTCCGTCACCACCCGGGCGCCGCGGCCCGGCGAGGTCGATGGCAAGGATTATCACTTCATTCCGCAGGAGGAATTCGCACGGCTTCGGGACCGCGGCGAGCTTCTGGAATATGCCGAGGTGTTCGGCAATTTCTACGGCACGCCAAAACGCCCGGTACTGGAGGCGCTGCAGGCAGGGCGCGATGTGCTGTTTGACATCGACTGGCAGGGCACCCAGCAGCTCGCCCAGGCCATGGAAGAAGATCTGGTGCGCATCTTCATCCTGCCGCCATCCGCCGAGGAGCTTCGCGAGCGGCTGATCGGCCGCGCCCAGGATTCGGCCTCGACGGTGGCCAAGCGCATGGCCCGGGCGGCCGACGAGATCAGCCACTGGCCGGAATATGATTATGTGATCGTCAACGACAATCTCGACGTGGCCAGCGCCGAGATCGCGGCAATCGTCCGCGCCGAACGGCTGCGCCGCCGCCGCCGCACCGGACTCACGCAGTTCGTCCGCCGTCTGACGAAGAGCCTGTAGGCCCAAGCCGCGCGGCCATCGCCGCGAAATCGGCAACCGGGAGCTGTTCGGCGCGCAGCTGGGGATCAAGGCCCAACGCGGCGAGCAGCCGCTCCGGATCATCGGCGACACTCTTCAGGCTGCTGCGCAGCATCTTGCGGCGCTGGCCGAAGGCCGCGGCGGTGACCCGTGACAAGTCCTCGATGCGGCAGGCGGGCCGCGGCGCGGCAATGGGGGTCAGCTGCACGATGCTCGATGTTACCTTGGGCGGCGGCGTGAAGGCCGCGCGGTTGACGTCGAACAGTTTGCGCGCTTCGCAGCGGTATTGGCTCAGCACCGCCAGCCGCCCATAGTCCTTGCTGCCCGGCGCCGCCACGATGCGCTCGGCCACTTCCTTCTGGAACATCAGGGTGAGCGAGGCATAGAAGGGCGGCCATGCGGCGCCGCTCAGCCAGCCGGTGAGCAGCGGCGTTGCAATGTTGTAGGGCAGGTTGGCGATGATCTTTGCCGGCCGGCCGCCGGTGAGTTGCGCATAATCGGCCTCAAGCGCGTCGCCGGCAATCACTGTGAGCCGCCCGGGATAGGCCGAAGCGATTTCCTCCAGCGCCGCCAGGGCGCGCGCATCGCGCTCGATTGCAATGATATGGGGCGCGCCTTCCATGAGCAGCGCCCGCGTCAGCCCACCGGGACCCGGGCCCACCTCGATCACCGTGAAGCCCGCGAGAGGAGCAGCGGCGCGGGCGATCCGCCGCGTGAGGTTGAGATCGAACAGAAAATTCTGGCCGAGCGCCTTGCGTGCCGCAAGACCGTGGCGCGCGATCACCTCGCGCAGGGGCGGCAGCGAATCCTCGCTCACCTCCGGGTTCCGGCCATCCGGGCGGCGAGGCGGATCGCCGCGATCAGGCTTTGCGGATTGGCTTTGCCCTGGCCGGCAATGGCCAGCGCCGTGCCATGGTCAGGCGAGGTGCGGATGAAGGGCAGGCCGAGGCTGACATTGACCCCGCCATGGAAATCCAGCGTCTTCACCGGGATCAGTGCCTGATCATGATACATGCAGAGGATGGCGTCATAGGCGGCTCTCGCTTCGGCGTGGAAGGCGGTGTCGGCGGACAGGGGGCCGAGCACCGTGTAGCCTTCCTGCTTGAGGATTTCGAGCGCCGGCCTGATGATGTCGATCTCCTCGCGGCCCATGGCGCCGTTCTCGCCGGCATGCGGGTTGAGGCCGGTGAAGGCGAGGCGCGGTTGGGCGATGCCGAAGAACCCGCTGAGATCGCGCGCTGTAACCCGCGCCTGGGAGAGGATCGCCTGCTGCGTCAGGCGCGCCGGCACGTCCTTCAGCGGGATGTGCACGGTAACCGGAATGGCGCGGAGGTCTGCCGCCACCAGCATCATCACTTCCTGCACCTTATGGCCACGGGCCGCGGCGAGATGCGCCAGGAAATCCGTGTGCCCCTGGTGGCGGAAGCCGGCGCCATAAAGCGCCTCCTTCTGGATCGGGTTGGTGACGATGCCAGACGCCAGGCCGGCAAAGGCGAAGTCAACAGCCTCGGTGATGGCGGCGATCACCTGTCCCGCGGTGCCGGGCGCGATCATGCCGGGCTTCGGCTGAGTGGGCAGCGGCCGGTGGAGAACCGGCAGGTCAGTCGGAAAGACGCCGGCCGCCTCGGATGGCTCGGCAATGTCCTGCACCGGCAAGCCCGGGTTTCGTGACCGCCAGTAGGCCGCATCGCCGATCAGCGCGAAGCAGCAATCGGGGCTCCGGTGCAGGGCTTTCCAGGCCTCAGCGGTGATCTCGGGCGCAATCCCCGCGGGTTCACCGCAGGTCAGCAGCAGGGGTGCGGCTGCGCCGCGATTATGGCTGGGCAAAGCTGGGGTCGCGGTACTCGACATAGACTCTGTCGCGGATCTGTTCCAGGTAACCCTGCTCAAGCTTATCGTATTTCTGATTGATCACCATCTGCTCCACCTGCTCGCGGGATGGCATCTCAAAATCGGGCTTGGGCGGGGTGATGGTGCGCACGCCGCAAAACGCAATGAGCTGGATGCCATCCTTACCGCGCATCGGCCCGATGGCGCGCCCGACACCGGCCTTGTCGAGCGCCGTCTTCATCGGCTTTGGCAACTTGGAGGCATCCGCCTCCATCTTCTTGCCGGGCCTCACGTCGAACACGCCTTTTGACGCGGCTCTCAGCGAATCGCACCCCTTGAAGCGCTGCAGAACCTGCTGGGCTTCCATGGCGCGCGATTGCAGCAGCATCGGGTCTTCGCTGTCCACCGGAAGCGAGATTTCCATCAGCGAATAGATGGTGACCGGCTTCATCCGCGGATCGTTCATGACCTTCTGAGTCTGGGCGCTGATCTCACTCTTGACTTCCGCCAGCTTGGCGTCCACCTCGGCATCGGTAACCTTCACGTCTTCCCGGAACCTGGCGCTGGAAAGGCGGTTGAACGCGGTCGTGGTTTGCACATAGCGGCGGAAAGTCGCCTCGCTGATGCCCCTCTCCTTCAGCTTCGCCAGAAGCTGCTCGCGGCTGAGACCCATTCCCTTGGCGACGCGGGTGATCTGCTGGGAGATTTCGGTGTCGGTTGGCACCATGGCGAAACGCGTGGCTTCCGCAAGCTTCGCCTGATCGTCGATCAGCGCCTGCAGGGCCTGCTGCTTGTTCATTCCACCGCGCGGCAGGCTTCCCAGGATTTCAAGCAGAATGATGCGCTGCCTCAAGTCGAGCTCGGTGATCGGCTGGTCATTGACCACGGCAATAATGCTGGTGGTGTCGGCGCGCGCGGCGCCGGGCCAACCGGCCCCGGCCGCCCACGTCAGGCTGGCCGCAATGGCGGCGGCCAGTATGGCGTTCCGGCACCGTCTCATTCCAGCTGAAACCCGCCGGCAATCGCGCCGAGTGTTCTCAGTTCGACGCTGAGGTCAATGCGCTGCTGATAACCGCCATCGGTCGGCCCAAACGCGTCAGTCCGCGACATCGAGTAGACCAGGCTGGCCTTCATGCAGTCGCAGTCGAATGCGACTCCAATCCGGTTATCGATCATCTTATCCGTTTTCAGATTGTATCGCACGCCGCCGAACACACTCCATGAATCGAACAGGTTGTAGCGGCCGTCCGCCCACACCTGCTTCTCATTGTCAGGCCGCCCGTAATTGGCCGCCGCGCTGACATTTGCGTAGTTAAAAGACCCCGAAAACTGGCCAAAATTGAGGCCAATCATCGCCTCCTGAACATTGACGCGGGACAAGTCTTCATTGATGCGCGCCTGATAGCCAAGCAGCAGGTTGGGGTTCATCTGCAGCGCCAGGCCTCCCACCAGGTCCGAGGCGTCGCCGTTCAGGCCGGAGCCGGCGCGGAAGCTATTCTCGCCAGCGACATGAAAGCTCTCGCCAAAGCTGGCGCGCAGGAAACCGCCTTCTGGGCCCATCAGCGTGTAGATCAGCCCGGCATTGGCGCGAACGCCGCCCTCCCAGCGGTCATAACCGGTGAAGCGGTCGCTGAGGAACAGGTTGGTTGCGTCGAAATTGATGGTAATCGCATCCTCATTGCCATTGTCCCGCTGATCGGGCTCATCAGGCGTTGCGATGATCTGCGCGACCGGCGTCAGCACGCCTTGCAGCGAGCCAACGGTATTCACGAACGGCATGCGGAGATCGGCGCCGGCGGTCGGCGTGACATAGATATTTGAGTCCGCTTCGCCGGCCGCGTCCGGCACGTCTTCGGAATAGAAGAAATCTGTCCGGACATTGGCGAAGGGAGTGAACAGCAGGCCGGCCCCGGATATGATCTGCCGTTTCCAGTCGGCGTAGCCGGTCACATGCGTCTGATCGGTGCCGACCACCACCCCTTCCGACGGTTGGTCGATCGGGTCCTGGCGCTGCAGCGCATAGGCGTTGAAGCCGAAAGAGATCTCTCCGCCGAAAACGTCCTGGTCAAGCACGTAGTCTCCAACCACGAACGGCGTGGCGACTGGCATGTCGGACTGGTCTTCGCCGTCGACCAGGCTTTGCCAGCCGATAATCTGAGCCTTGGTGTAGTTGCGGCCGGAAAGCCCGGTCGCTTGCACATAATCGGCGATCATGGTCCGCGGATCGAGTCCATAATTCGACAGGAAATTCTTGTCGCTGACGATGGTGCCATCCCACCCCCAGGTCCAGTCCTCGTTGATCCGGAAATCGCCCTTGGTGCGCCCCCCGCCGCGCCATGAATCATCCGACGGATTGCCAGGGCTGATAGTGGTTTCGTTGATGCCGTAGCCTTGGAGGTAGTAGCTTCCAGACGCCAGGCGGTGACGGAACTCGAGATCGGCCAGCACGCCGCGTTCGGTTGTCCACATGGGCGAAAATGTCATGTCCATGTTGGGCCTGGCGGCCCAGAAGAATGGCGTCACAAGGCCAAAACCGAAATCTCCCGACTTGTACACGGGAAACAGAAAGCCTGTGCGCCGTTCCACCGTGGGGTCCGGATAGGCGAAGTAAGGGCTCCACAACACCGGGACCTTGCCGAACTTCAACACCGGGTCGCGGTAGTAGATGGTCTTCTTCTTCTCATCATGCTTGGCCTCTTTGGCCACGATTTGCCAGAGTGGCGTGCCGTTCGCCGATACGCAGGTCTTGCAGGCGGTGTAGCTTGCCCGTTCATAGATGGTGATGCCGTTTTCGTAGCGGCGGGCATATTGCGCGGTAATGGTCACGTTGTTGGTAAGGAACGCCCGCACATAATTTGCAAAGCCCTCCCTGAACGTGTCTTTCAGTTCGGCGCTGTCGGCCTCGAACACATTACCGTTCGGCTCCCGGAGCACGATCGATCCATTGGCCTTGAAGGTTTTCCTGGCCATGTCATAGACCACCTCGCTGGCGGTCAGCACATAGGAGCCATAGGTCAGCTCCACCTTGCCGCTGGCAACCGCCACCTTGGTCCTGTCATCATAGGTGAGGCGGTCGGCGATGACGTCGACTTGCGTTCCCTTCGGCGGGGGCGTGTTCTGGGGCGGCACCAGCGGCGGTTGATTGTCGATTCCGGCGATGGCGGCCGGAGCAGCGAACACGACAGCAGCCGTTATCGCCAGCAAGGAGATTTGCCTCCTGAGCGTGCTCAAAACCCAAAGATCAGCACGGTACGGTTGCACCCACCCTCACTCGTTCCTTGAGCGGAACTTACCGGCTTTCTCCGGGGCCGTGAAGTCCCCCTGCGGAGAAACATGCCGGAGGGCGATTTCGTTGTGAAAGCCGCAAAACGTGGTTAACGCATGTCAGGTCTGGCCAGCGCCTGGGTGTTCCCAAAGTCCTGGAATCCGTCTAGAAAGCCACTTTGAAACTCGTTGGGCTTATCATGAAAATCGTGTTTTCTCAGCCTGTCCTCCCGCGCGCCGGAATACTCGTCCTGCTGGTTCCCGAAGCGGGCGATCTCACCGGGGTGGCGGCCGAGGCCGACAAGCGCTGCGGCGGCCAGATCAAGCGCGCCATGGCCGCTGCGGGCTTCACGGGCCGGCGCGACAGCAGCCTCGACATTGTAGCGCCTGGAGGCGGGCTGGACCGCGTGGTGCTGTTCGGCCTCGGATCGGCCCCGGCGCTGCGGCCGCTGGATGTCGAGATGCTGGGCGGCGCGGTGGCGGGATCGCTGCAGGCCATGAAGGCGCAGACCGGCGCGATCGCCGCCGATGTGGCCTTGGCAGACTTGCCGCCGGGCGACGCCGCAGCGCTCATCGCGTCCGGCATGCGCCTCAGGGCCTATGCCTTCAATCACTACAAGTCAAAACAGCCCGAGGCCAAGCTGCTGAAGACCGCCACCATCCTCACCGCCGATGCCGAGGGCGCGCGCAAGCGTTACCTGGGGCGCGAGGCGGTGGCGGAGGGCGTTCATCTGGCGCGCGACCTGGTCAATGAGCCGTCCAACGTGCTCTATCCGGCGGCTTTCGCCGAGCGGATGAAGCCGCTGACCAAGCTCGGCGTCAAGCTCACGGTTCTGACACCGGACCGGATGCGGAAGCTCGGCATGAACGCCCTCCTCGGCGTGGCGCAGGGCTCGGCGCACGAGGCGCGGCTCGCCATCATGGAATGGCATGGCGGCAAGGCGGGAGAACCGCCGCTCGCCTTCATCGGCAAGGGCGTGACCTTCGATACCGGCGGCATCTCGATCAAGCCGGCCCAGGGCATGGAGGACATGAAGGGCGACATGGGCGGGGCGGCCAGCGTCGCGGGTCTGATGCTGGCGCTGGCCAAGCGCAAGGCCAAGGTCAATGTGGTCGGCGCCATCGGGCTGGTTGAGAACATGCCGGACGGCAAGGCCCAGCGCCCCGGCGATGTCGTCACCTCGATGTCGGGCCAGACGATCGCCGTGCTGAACACCGATGCCGAGGGCCGGCTCGTGCTTGCCGATGTGCTCTGGTACATCCAGCAGCGCTTCAAGCCGCGGTTCATGATCGATCTCGCAACGCTGACCGGCGCCATCCTCGTGGCGCTCGGCAAGGAACACGCCGGGCTGTTCTCGAACAATGACGAATTGGCGCAACGGCTCTCGGAAGCCGGCTATGCCACGGGCGAGAAGGTCTGGCGCATGCCGCTGGCGCCCGAATATGACAAGATGATCGACCACGATGTCGCGGATGTGAAGAACATCGGCGGCCGCAACGCGGGCTCAATCACCGCGGCGCAATTCCTGCAGCGCTTCGTGAACAATGTGCCCTGGGCGCATCTCGATGTCGCCGGCACGGCCTCGGACACCGCGCGCAACGCCATCAACCAGAGCTGGGGAACGGGCTGGGGCGTGCGCCTGCTCGACCGCCTGGTGTCCCAGTACTACGAGAAATAGCGCAGGTCAGGCGGCGGCGGCGGCGTGCTTCGGCTCCGGGGCGCCGCGCGCCAGCAATTCCACCGGCAGCACCGCTTCATTGACCAGCCCGTGGTGCCCGCGAATCAGGCCGATCAGCATATCGGTGGCCCGCGCCCCGATTTCGGCGCGCGGCACGCGCACCGTGGGCAGGATGGGAAAGGCCCGTTCAGCATCCGCCGTGCCGTCGGCGCCGATCAGCGCCATATCACGCGGTACCGCCAGGCCATGATCGCGGCACACCGCGAGGGCGGCGCAAGCCATCGTGTCGGTAGCGCAAAACACTGCGGTGGGCGGTTGCGGCTGCGCAAGCAGCTGAGCCATGGCCTGGGCTGCGCTGCTCCAGCCGCCATCGCAGGTGGCGATCAGGCTGGTGTCGGCCAGCAAGCCGAGCCGCTCGATCGCCTCCACGAAGCCGCGCCGCCGTTCCGCCAGCCGCCAGACGGAAGCCGGTCCCGCGATATGGGCGATGCGGCGGTGGCCATTGCCGGCGAGGTGGCGGACCGCCAGATCGGCAACCTCCAGATCGTCGACCCGAACTACCGGCACGCCAGACCCGTAAACCCGGTCGAACAGCTGCACCACCGGCAGCTCAGGCTTAGGGCCGCTGAAACGGTCAACGGCGGCGCCGCCGTCCATGACGAGCATGCCGTCCACCCGGCCATTGAAAAGAAGCTCAGCATAGGCGGCGCGATGTTGTTCGCTCTTGGCGGTGAAGCCCACCATCACCGCATAACCGAGCGCCATGGCGGTGTCCTCGATGCTGGCGAGAACCGCGGGATAAAAGGCGTCGTCAATGCCGGGGGCGAGCACCATGATTGTATCGGTGCGTTGAATGCGTAATGAGCGCGCCACCAGATTGATCTTGTAACCGCAGGAATTGGCCGCCTCGCGGACCGCCCGCCTGGTGCTGTCAGCCACCAGGTCGGGGTTGCTCAGCGCTCGTGACGCCGTTGCCACGGAAACCCCCGCAAGCTTCGCCACATCCGTCAGGGTTGGTCTCATAACACCGCTCCGCCCCGTTAAGAACGTTTTCTAATATACAACTGAAAAGCGTAAAATCAAGAAAAACTGACATTTTCCTGACAAGATTGACCTTTCGCTCCTTGGTTGTATTGTTTCCCCATGGGGTCGCCGGGGTGGACTTCTGTGTAAAATATGTTTAAGATATTGAAATAGATAGGAAAAAAGCTTTTGCGGCTGCTTCAGGTCGCTTCCCGGGGTTGCTCGTCCGGTGCGGGCTCATCCGTTGCCGCCGGAATCGCATAGTGACCGCCGAGCCAGCGGTTGAGGTCGACCTGGGCGCAGCGCGCCGAACAGAACGGGTGGAACTTCTGCTGCGAAGGCTTGGCGCAGATGGGGCACGGGCGTTTCGGCCGCAGCCGGACCGGGTCGCTCATGTCAGAGGCCGGAGTTGGGCGCCGTCATCCAGCTGTGGAACACCGGATAGCCCGCGCCCTCGAGCAGATGGACGGTCTCATAAAGCGGCAGGCCGACAACCGCGGAATGGGAGCCGGACAGCCAGCGCACGAAGGCTTCGGCGCGGCCCTGAATGGCATAGCCCCCCGCCTTGCCGCGCCATTCGCCGCAGGCGATGTAGCTGTCCACATCCTCGCGTGACAGCCGCTTGAACCGGACCTTGGTTTCGACACAGCGCCGCGACACGCGGTTGCCGGGCGCGATCAGGCAGACCGTGGAATAGACCCAGTGCGAGCGGCCCGAGAGCAGCGACAGGCAATCGCGCGCTTCATCCTCGGTTTCGGCCTTGGGAAGGATGCGCCGGCCCAGCCCCACCACGGTATCGGCAGCGAGGACGAAGGCGTTGGGGCCGAGCGCCTGAACGAGCGGCATTTCACGGGCCCGGTCGACCTTGGCGCGGGCGAGCCTGATCGACAGGGCGCGCGGCGTTTCCCGCTTGTGCGGCGTTTCGTCGACGTCGGACGGGTTGAGGAGATCCGGGCGGATGCCGGCGCGCTCGAGCAATTGCAGCCGGCGCGGAGAGGCGCTGGCCAGCACGAGCTTCACGGGCGCTGCCGCGCCCGTTTTGTTACTTGAAGCGGTAATTGATGCGGCCCTTCGTCAGATCATAGGGCGTCATCTCGACCATCACGCGGTCGCCCGCCAGGACGCGGATACGGTTCTTGCGCATCTTGCCGGCGGTATGGGCGATGATCTCATGATTGTTGTCCAGCTTCACGCGGAACGTAGCGTTGGGCAGAAGTTCAGTCACGGTGCCTTCGAATTCGAGCAATTCTTCCTTGGCCATGTGGCTCCTGTTGGGGGGAAAGGCGGAAAACGCGGCGGAAAATGGACTTGTTCCGCCACAAAATCAAGCCTGAGCGGCTATATCATTCCGGCATCCATCAGATAGAGCAGCACCGAGGCGCTGAGCGCCGCCAGCGCCGTGCCCAGCGTGATGGCGCCGGAGACGGCGGCTACCGCCTCCTCGTTCCGCTGTGAAAACACGAAGGCATTGGCCCCCGTCGGCATGGCGGCGAACAGCACGGCGACCTGCGCCCATAGAGGCGGGATCGACACCACATAGCGCACCATCAGGAACACCAGGATGGGCATCAGCACCATTTTGAGGGCGATCAGGGTGAACATGCCGCTCCATGAGCCTTTCAGCGAATAGCCGGCCAGCGACACGCCGAGCGCGAACAGCGCGGTGGGAACCGAGGCATCGGCCAGCATCTCCAGCATGCTGCCAGCCACCGGGTGCAGGCCCAGCCCGGCGAAGCGCCACAGGCTCCCCGCCAGCAGCCCCAGCACGATGGCATTGGTGGCGAGGTTGCGGAACAGGTCCTTCGCCGTGCGGCTGAGCGAGAAGCTGCCAGAGCCCTGGAACAGCGCCCGGTGCAGCATGGCCGTGAACCACAAGACCGGCGCGTGGATCGACAGGATCATGCCGAGCGGAATCGCCACCTGCTGGCCGAAATGGGCAAGCGCCAGCGGCGTTCCGAGCAAGGCGAGGTTGCCGAAGCCCGCCGCCATGGAGGCGGCCGCCCCGCCCGAAACATCGAGCGAGGGCACGGCGCGCGATACCAGCGCCGCGGCCACCCAGGTCATGGCAAGGCCGCCGAAGAAAGCGAGCCACAACGCCCACGGCGCCCCCTGTTGCGGACCCATGGTGGCCACCGTCTTGAACAGCAGCGCCGGGATCGCGACGTTGAACACGAACAGCGTGATGCCGCGCCCCGCCGCCGCATCGAAGATGCGGGCCTTGGCGAAGCCATAGCCCAGCACGATCATGCCAAACACCGGCAGGACTGTGGTGAGAATGGACTCCACGGGCGCGCGGAGGAGAAGGTCAGAGCCAGGGCTGGCTGGCGGACTGTTTCTTCTCGAAAGCGTCGATCGCTGTGGATTTCTCCAGCGTCAGGCCGATGTCGTCGAGCCCATTGAGCAGGCAATGCTTGCGGAACGGGTCGATGTCAAAGCGGATCACGCCGCCGTCGGGCCCGCGGATTTCCTGGCGCGGCAGATCGATGGTGAGCGTGGCGTTGGACCCGCGGCCGGCATCATCCATCAGCTTCTTCAGTTCATCCGGCGTCACCTTGATCGGCAGAATGCCGTTCTTGAAGCAGTTATTGTAGAAGATGTCGGCGAAGCTCGTGGAGATCACGCAGCGGATCCCGAAATCGAGCAGCGCCCAGGGCGCGTGCTCGCGTGATGAGCCGCAGCCAAAATTATCCCCCGCCACCAGGATCTCGGCCTTGCGGTAGGCGGGCTGGTTCAGCACGAAAACATCTATTTCCTTGCCCTCCTGGGTGTAGCGCATCTCGAAGAACAGCGATTTGCCAAGCCCCGTTCGCTTGATCGTCTTCAGGAACTGCTTCGGGATGATCATGTCGGTGTCGACATTGACAATGTTGAGCGGTGCCGCGACACCGGTGAGCGTTTCGAATTTCTGCATGATCCTGTCCTCAGGCGGCTGTGGGGAGATCGGCGCCCAGCGTTTCCGCCGCGCCGATCATGAGATTGAGATTCTGCACGGCGGCGCCGGACGCGCCCTTGCCGAGATTGTCGTAGATGGCCATCAGCAGCGCCTGGCCGCCGGCGTCATTGGCGAACACGTGAAGCCGCATGCGGTTGGTGTTGTTGAGCGCCTCGGGGCTCACCGCTGGGCTGCGCTCCACCGCCTCATAGGGCGCCACCGAAATGAACGGCTCGCCATCATAGGCTGCCATGAGACAGTCATGAATGTCGCGGCCGGTGACCCGGCGCGGGAAGAAGTCCCTGAACAGCGGCACCGCGCCCATCATGCCTTGCGCGTAATTGCCCACCGCCGGCTGGAACAGCGGCGGCGCCGCAAGCCCGCCATAGACCTGCATTTCAGGAAGATGCTTGTGCGCGAAGGTGAGGCCATAGGGGTGATAGGGAATGGCGGCGCGGCCCTTCGCCTCATAATCCTCGATCATTTTCTTGCCGCCGCCGGAATAGCCCGAGACCGCGTTGTAGCTCGCCGGGAACGAAGCCGGCAGCAGGCCGGCATCGATCAGTGGACGGATCAATGCGATGAGCCCCTGCGGATAGCAGCCGGGGTTGGCCACGCGCGCGGCGCTGGCGATGCGCGCCCGATGATCTTTCGCAAGCTCCGGCATGCCATAGACCCAACCCCGTCGCGGTGCGGAAAGCGGTCGAGGCGTCGAGCACCCTTGTCCGGGCGCCCGCATCAATCATCGCCACGGCCTCCTTCGCCGCGTCATCGGGGAGGCAGAGGATGGCGACATCGGCGGAATTGAGCAGCTCGCGCCGCGCCGCGGGGTCCTTGCGGCGCTCGGGCGCGATCGACAGCAGCGTCACGTCCGCCCGGTGCTTCAGCCGGTCGCGGATCTGCAGGCCGGTGGTGCCGGCTTCGCCGTCGATGAAGAGCGTGGTCATGGGCGGCTCCTATAGAGCCAAGGTGGAGCCGCTGCAACAGCCGGCAAGATCAGCCGGCGCGGTCTTCGATCGCGTACATGTCCTCGTCGGAGAGGCCGAAGTGATGGCCGATTTCATGCACCAGCACATGGGTGACGACCGCTCCCAGCGTCTCCTCGTGCTCGGCCCAGTAGTCGAGAATGGCGCGCCGGTAGAGAAACACCATATTGGGAAGGCGCCCGGTCTCCGGCACGGCGGCATCCTGCGCCAGGCCGACGCCCTGAAACAGTCCCAAGAGATCAAAGGGTCCCGCCGCCATATCCTTCTGGACGTCCTCGGACGGAAAATCGGCGACCTTGATGATCACATCGCCGCACATGGCGCGGAAATCCTCCGGCAGTTCCGCGAAGGCGGCGGCCGCGAGTTCGTCGATATCGCTGATCGAAGGGGCGGAAAGCCCGGCCAGCCGGTGCTCCGCCATGCGCGAAGAAATCAGCCGCAGAACAAGCTGCAGACGCCCGGTGCGCCGGTCATCGCCTGCACCGTCGCCACACCCGCCATGACGCCCGTCGCCAGGGTCAGAAGCACCAGACCGAAGAAAATGCGGCGCAGAAACTTAGCGTCCGCCTGAACCGAACTACCCACGCGAGAACCCCCAAAACCACCGGTGGCGATGGCCACCCCTCCAAGTCACCTTAACGCCGCGAAGGTGACATAAGGCTTAACAAATTCTTCAGCAACCGTTAACGCACCGGCTCAGCCGGTCTTGCGGACATCCACAAAACGCCCGGCGAGCGCCGCCGCTGCGGCCATTTCCGGCGACAGCAGATGGGTGCGGCCCTTGTAGCCCTGACGGCCCTCGAAATTGCGGTTCGAGGTGGAGGCGCAGCGCTGGCCAGGCTTCAGCTGATCGGGATTCATGCCAAGGCACATGGAGCAGCCGGGCTCGCGCCATTCGAAGCCGGCCGCCTTGAAGATCCGGTCCAGCCCCTCGGCCTCGGCCTGCTGCTTCACCAGCCCCGATCCCGGCACGATCATCGCATAGGCGAGCCGGCCCGAGATCTTCTTGCCTTCGACGACCCGGGCCACGTTGCGCAGGTCCTCGATGCGGCCGTTGGTGCAGGAGCCGATCCAAACCACGTCGAGTTCGATGTCGGTCATCCGGGTGCCAGGCTTGAGGCCCATGTAATCCAGCGCCCGCCACTTGGACTGGCGCTTGCCTTCATCGGCGATGTCATCGGGGTTCGGCACCACCCCCTCGATCGACACCACATCCTCGGGGCTCGTTCCCCAGGAGACGATGGGCGGCAGATTGGCGGCATCGAGCGTGACGATCCGGTCGAAATGCGCGCCCTCGTCGGTCACCAGCGTGTCCCAGTAACGGCGCGCCTTGTCCCAGGCTTCGCCGTTTGGCGCCATCGGCTTGCCCTTCAGATAGTCGAAGGCCTTATCGTCGGGGGCGATCATGCCGGCGCGGGCGCCGCCCTCGATGGTCATGTTGCACACCGTCATGCGGCCTTCCATGGAGAGGCCGCGGATCGCCTCGCCGGCGAACTCGATCACCGAACCGGTGCCGCCCGCCGTGCCGATCTGGCCGATGATGGCGAGGATGATGTCCTTCGCCGTCGCGTGCCGCGGCAGCTTGCCATCGACCTGGACCAGCATGTTCTTGGCTTTCTTCTGGATCAGCGTCTGGGTGGCCAGCACATGCTCAACTTCCGAGGTGCCGATGCCGTGCGCCAGCGCCCCGAAGGCGCCATGGGTGGAGGTGTGGCTGTCGCCGCAGACGATGGTCGTGCCCGGCAGCGTGAAGCCCTGCTCGGGGCCCACCACGTGGACGATACCCTGGCGCTTGTCGAGCTCGTTGAAATATCTGATACCGAATTCGGCGGCGTTCTTGGCCAGCGTCTCCACCTGCACCCGGCTTTCCTCCTCGGCGATGCCGTGCGAGCGGTCGGTGGTGGGCACGTTATGGTCGACAACCGCCAGGGTGCGCTCCGGGTGGCGCACCTTGCGGCCAGTCATGCGCAGGCCTTCGAAGGCCTGCGGGCTCGTCACCTCATGAACGAGGTGGCGGTCGATGTAGAGGAGCGCTGTGCCGTCCTCGGCCTCATGCACGAGGTGGTCATCCCAGATCTTGTCATAGAGCGTGCGCGGCTTGGCCATCGGAAACTGTGCCTTTGGATGTCTTGAATTCCGGGGCTATTTACCGGCTTGCGGCTTGAAGTCAAACCGAACTGGGGTTGATCCGGAAATCCGCGCCCTCCGGCAGGGTCTGGCCGCCGTCGACCACGATGGTCGTGCCGGTGATGTAGGAGGCCTCGTCGGACGCGAGGAACAGCGCGCAATTGGCGACATCACGGGGGCTGCCCAGCCGGCTCAGCGGAATCGCCGCCTCCATCGACCTGATGAAGGCCTCGGAGCGCTCAGCCTTCATGCCCGCCGTCATGATGTTGCCGGGCTCGATGCCGTTCACCGTGATGCCGTAGCCCGAGAACTCCAGCGCCGCCGCCTTGATGAAGCCGTTGATGCCCGCCTTGCTGGCCGAATAATGGCCATGGCCGGGGCTGGTCACCCGGGGGCCGGTGATCGAGGAGGTGAACACCATGCGGCCATAGGCCTTGGCCTTCATGTGCGGCAGCGCGGCGCGGGCGGCGAGGAAGGTGCCCCTGAGGTTCACCGCCAGAACCTTGTCCCATTCCCCGGTCGAGATGTTTTCGATCAGCGTCCAGGGATAGATGCCGGCGTTCTGCACCAGAATATCGAGGCCGCCGAACCCCTCGAGCGCGGTTTGCACCGCACGCTCGGCATGGTCCTGCCGCGAAATGTCGGTTTCGGCGAAAATCCCCCCGAGCCTGGCCGCCGTGGCGCGCCCGGCCTCGGCTTCGGTATCGGCGATCACCACGCGCGCACCCTCCTCCACGAAGCGTTCGGCGATGCCCTCGCCGATGCCGCGCGCCGCGCCGATCACCAGCGCCACCTTGCCTTCAAGTCTTCCGCTCATGCGAACCTCTGGCGAATTTGCAGTTTCAGCGTATCGAGAAGCACGGCGGCCAGCACCAGCAATCCGAGGATCACCTGCGTGTAGTGGGCGGGCAGCCCCATCAGGTTGATCGCGGTGTGAATGGAAGACAGCAGCAGCACGCCGGCATAGACGCCAGGCAGCTTGCCCACGCCCCCCTTCAGGGAAACCCCGCCGATCACCACCGCCGCGAAAGCGTTGAACAGCATGCCGGTTCCAAGATTGGCGGTAGCGCCGCTGGTGCGGATGGCGAGCAGCCAGCCCGCCAGACCGGCGATGGCGCCGGCCAGAACGAAGGAGATGAACATCAGCCGGTCAACCTTGATGCCGGCCCGGAAAGCAGCCACGGCGTTGCCGCCGATCAGCGTGATGTGGCGGCCGAACGGCGTGCGGCCCATGATGAAGGAAAACGCCACGTAGCACAGAATGGCGATCCAGGCGATCAGCGGCACGTAAAGCAATTGCTCGATGCCGATGACGCGCAGCGATGGCGAAAGGTCCTGCGCCGAGCGTCCGCCCGAAATGGCCACCACCAGCCCGCGCACCCAGATATAGGAGGCGAGCGTCACGATGAAGGCGTTCATCTTCAGCTTGATGGTGAAAAAGCCGTTGAGAAGGCCAACGGCGGCGCCCACCGCGAGGGCCAGCGCCAGCGACACCGGCACCACCAGCCATTCTGGCGTGAACGCGATGCCGAGGCCTATTCCCCGCGCGCAGAACAGCATGCCGGTGATCATGGCGGCCAGCGCCGCCGTCGATTCGACGGACAGGTCCATGTGGCCCGCGATGATCACGATGGCGAGCCCGATGGCCATGACGCCGACGAAGGTCGATTGCTCGATGATGTTCGCGAAAATGCCGATCTGGAAGAAGTTAGGCACGAACAGCGAAAACGCCGCCAGCACCGCGGCCAGCATGAACCAGACGAGGTGGTCGAGGACGAATTCGGCAATGGCCCGCTGGCGGGAGGATGTCATGGATGGCTCATTCGGCGAAAGCCGCGATTGCGCGCTGCCCGGCCACGCCGGCCTGAGCCGGCGTGGCGGGCGCGCGTATGGCTGGTCACTGCACCGGCGTGATCTTGTCGGCGGGCGCCTTGAGATTGCCCCAGAAGCGCGGCTCGTCGACATTGTCCTTGGTGATGGCGGCGCCCGGTATCTTGATGTTGGGGCCCCAAGCCTCGATGGTGAGCTCGGAATCGAGCCCCAGCACGTTGTAGCGGCCCGGCTTGATCTCCTGCTTGTTCACCACCTTGTCGGCGAACATCGCCAGCGCCGCGGCCTGGGCATAGAGCGGCTGCTCCACTTCGACGTTGAGCCAGCCCTTGCGGATCAGATCAAGCCCGACCGGCGCGCCGTTCGACGAGATCAGCATCACGTCGCCCGGCTTCTTGCCCTTGGCTTCGAGAGCCGCCACCGCCGCCACCGACAGATGCGCGGCGTGGAGGAAGATCAGGTCGATATCGGGATTGGCCACCATCTGGTCCGACACGATGGTGCCGGCGTTGGACGCCTCCCACTGCATCGCCGGCAGGGTGATGATCTGTGCCTCCGGGAAAGCCTTCATCTGCTCCTCGAAGCCCTTCTGGATATCGAGGGTATAGGGGTCTGCCGGATCGCCCAGCACCTGCAGGATCTTGCCCTTGACGCCGCCCTTGCGTTCGGTGAGCAGGCGCTGGATTTCGCCCGCCGCGACCCGGCCGATTTCCACCGTGCCGGCCACCGAGGTGAAGTCGGAGGGCGTTGAGGTGATCTGGCGGTCGAAGATCATCACCGGAATTCCGGCGGCGCGGGCCTTCTCGATCGACGGCGCGAGCGCGTTGAAATCCACCGCGGCGAGAATGATGGCGGCCGGCTTCTGGAGGATGGTGTCGTTCATCTGGCTTTGCTGCAGGTCGGTCTTGTTGTCGGCGTTGAGCGTGACCACCTCATAGCCGACATCGGCCATGAACTTGGTGATCGAGGACACCGACTCGGTCTGGAATTCGTCGAGCAGGGTCGGCACCATGTAGAAGATTTTGCCCTTCGATTCCGCGAAGGCGGGGGGTACGGCCGCCACCGCCGCCAGGGCGATGGATGCCGTCAATAGCCGGCGCAAACGGTTCATGTTCGTTTCCTCTTTTGCTGTTCTGGTTCAGGGTTGCGGGCCATTCGGCCTCCTTTCTTGGGCGTGACCGCCAATCGCCTCGCCGGTGATCATCGCCACCACCTCGTCGGGGCTGGTTTGCCGGGCGGCGACATCGCCCGCCAAGCGGCCCTGGCGGATGACCACGATGCGGTCAGCCACCTGGAAGGCCTGGGTCATGATGTGGGTGATGATGACCACCCCGATGCCCTGGGCGGCGATGCGCTTGATAAGATCGAGGCCGCGCCGCGTCTGCTCGACGCCGAGCGCCGCGAACGGCTCGTCCAGCAGCACCAGCTTGCCGCCCCAGTGGGCGAAGCGGTTGAGCTCGATCGCCTGGCGCTGGCCGCCCGAAAGATACTCGACATTGGTGCGCAGCGACGGAATGCGGGTTCCGGCATTGGCCAGCGCCTGCGACACAACCTCTTCCATCTGCCGCTCCTGCAGCACTGGAATGAAGCCGAGCCGGCGCTTCACGATCTCCCGGCCCATGAAGAAATTGGCGACCACATCGACATTGGTGCACAGCGACAGGTCCTGATAGACGGTCTCGATGCCATGCGCCTTGGCTTCGGCGGGGGTGGCGAACAGGCGCTCCGCGCCGTCGAACACCATCCGCCCGCCGGACGGCTTCAGGCCGCCGGAAATGATTTTGACGAGGGTCGATTTGCCGGCCCCATTGTCGCCCAGCAGGGCCACCACCTCGCCCTTGCCGACCGCGAAGGAAACACCCTTCAGCGCTTCGATCGCGCCAAAGTTCATGCGGATGCCGTCAAGCTCGAGGAGGGCGGGAACACTCATGCGCCGCGGCTCCTGGCCGGCGCGGCCCAAACCTGCGATCTTCCCCTCAAGCGAACCTCCGGCGGCGTTCACGAACCAGACCAGCCTAGCGCAAAGCGCGGGGACGCGAAATCCCGGATTTTCCGGACCCGGACCAGGGGCCGGGGGCAAAGCCCGGGGCGCTTCCGCCGCCAGGCTCCCGGGGGAGAGTTTTTACAATGTCAATCAGCAGCAGGCACGTCCGCGAACGGCGCCGTTGCTATCCAGATTTAGGAAAAAAGTCAAGAGGAATTTTTTCTTTTCCCTGGCTCAGGCGCTCCGCAAGGCCCGGGCGATCTCGCGGCCCACCGTCTCGGCCTCGCCGGGCTTCAGGCACATGGGGTTGACGATGGCCATGCCCTTGTCGCGCTGGGCGGGATCGAGCGCGATCGCCGGCTCGCCCCGCTGCAGGCGGAGGCACAGTTCGCGCACCCCAATTCGGCCCGGATCGAGCACGATCTCAACGGTGGGAACCGCGGAGATGTCATTGCCGCCGGTGACGGTCACCAGATGGCCCTCAAGCGCCGCCGCCACCGTTTCGCAGTCCTTGAGCCAGCGTCCGTGGCGGGCGGCATCGCCTTCCGCCACGAACAGCCGCAGCGCGGTCACAAGCCCGACGATTTCTTCCTTGCCGGCCTTGCAGCTCCGTCCGATGCCGTGTTGCGGCGCGCCCTTGAGGCGGTTCTTGTCGATCAGCGGATAGGGCGGCTCCCACATATCCCAGTAGATGTCGAGGTCGAGGTGCTGCAGCGCCGCCGCCATGATCAGGTCGCGGCGCCCGGCCAGGATGCCGCTCGCCTGCGGGCCGCCGATTGCCTTGCCGCCGGAGAAGGCCACGAGGTCGGCGCCCTCGGCGATGAAGCGGCGGAGATTGTCCTGTGGCGGCAATTGCGCCGCGGCGTCGACGATCACCGGCACGCCGCGGGCATGGGCGGCGCGGGTCACCTCGGGAAGCAGCGGCCGCGCCTGCGGGTCGGCGACATAGAATACCGCGGCGGTCCGTTCGTTGATGGCATCGTCGATTTCCCAGGCCTCGGCATCGCGCACCCCGGCGCCGGCGTAGCGGTCAGGCAGGCCCACCTCGACGATGGTGAGCCCGGCGGCCCGGATGGCGTGGTCGTAGAAATTGCGCTGGCTGCGCACCATCACGCATTCATTCTTCATGCCCGTGGTGTCGGGGAGCCGGGCCATGCGGCCGGGATCGAGCCCGGTGACGCAGGCCGCCGCCCCGATCAGCAGGCAGGCCGAGGCGCCGGAGGCGACATAGCCCGCCTCTGCTCCCGTCATCTCCGCAATCACCTGTGATGCCGCCTGCTGCAGGGCCGCGATGTCGACACAGGCTTGCGAGGCTTCGGCCATCGCGGCCGCCACCTCGGTCCGCATGATGCCGCCCGACAGCCGGGTCGCCGGGCCTTTCGCGTTGATCAGGGTCTTGACCCCGAGATCGCCATAGACCGACATGACTTCGCCCTCCTGCTTTCAGGTTCCGGTTATCGCCCGCTGCCTCACGGCTGATCAAGCCAATCCGCAAGGTTCTCGAACTGCGGCCGGAAATAGGCGACCATCCGCCCGGCAGGCGTGGCGGTGGCGGAATGGCCCCAGGGCGCCACGCCATGCAGCATATGGCGGTGCAGCAGCACCGCCTCGCCCGGCATGGCGGGCAGCACAATCCGCCGGCAGGAGGCGAACACCTGCCGCCGCGCCGCCTGATAGGCCTCGGTCAGGTCAATGTCCGGCCAGCTCTTGGCGGGATGGCCGCCGAGAACACCGGAAAGGGCCTCGCCCATGATGCGGTGCGAGCCTTCCCAGGCCACCAGCGGGGCGGCGTCGGGCGATTGCGCGGTGAGCGCTATTCCGAGAATATAGGCGTGGGGCTCCCTGAGAAACCGGCGCTTGGCCGGCCCCTCCGCCAGGAGCCCATCGACATGCGCGGCATCGCGATCGCGGCGGAAGCGGAAGGCCGCCTCGCTTTCCTGGGGCGAGGGCTGCGGATAACCCGGATAGCACACCGACAGCTGGGCGCGGTGCAGCGGCAGGTCCAGGCGCGGTATCACCCGCAGGAAGTCCATGGCGGCGCCGGCCAGCGGTGGACCGCCGGCGACCCTGCCAGTTTCATCGTTGGGCAGGGCATCGACGCCGACGAACCAGGTGCCGCCGCAGCGCAGCCAGTGGGCATTTGCAGGATCGCGCGTCGCGGCCAGCGCCACGGGACCGGCATGGTCTGCCCAGGCCCGCATCTCCGGGTCCGCCGGAAACCGCAGGAGTCCCGTTTCCAGCAATTGCGCGAAGAGCTCCATGCTTCTTCCATAGCACGGCTGCGCGGGCATGGTTCGGAGAGAAAATTGCTCAGAATACTATTTAAGATTGAATTAACCTCATCAGAATTGCGGCAGATCAAGGGGTATCTCGGCCATCTCCTCCCCATATTTCGAACACAGGCGGCTGCCAAACGGGCGGCCATCCAATGACACCGCGCTGAGGCAAGGGGGCCTGCGGCGGCCAAACAGGGGATTGACCGACATGACGAAGAGCAAGCTGCTTGCCTCTCTCTTGATCGCGGCATCGGCGATGGGGGCATCGGTCGCCGCCGAGGCCGGATCGCTCGGCAAGGGTGAGGTCGCGAAGCTGTTTCCGGGCCAGTTCGAAGCCAAGGTGAAGGGCTACCGCGTCGCCTTTTCCGGGGAGCGCAACGGTGCCCTGTCAGGCGAGGCCTATGGCCAGCAGGATCAGGGCCATTGGTACATGAAGGGCGCGGAACTGTGCGTCGTGTGGACGAAGTGGACCGACGGCAAGCCGCGTTGCGGCGAGGTCAGCCAGCAGGGCGGCTGGTATGTCGCCCATGATGGCAAGGGTGAGATGCTCAAGTTTCGCCGCACCGACGTGGCGCAGAACTGACCTTCCCGATACGCGGGACGGTGCGGCAACGCCTGGTTGACGCGCCCACCGCTTCGCGCCAAGTTGCCCGGCGAAAAGGAAGGCCATGATGGCGGGATGTGTTTCGACCGGGCGGCGGCGTGCCGCCCATGTGACGGTCATGGCCCTGTGCCTGGCACTGGTTTCCGCCTGTTCGGGCATTCCCCGTCAGGACCTGGACAGCCTGGGTTCGCAGGTTTCGACACAGAAGGTCGATTTCGCGGTGCTTGAGGCCGATGCCCAGCGCGCCAGGACGGCCTATCGCCCACCAGCCGAGATTCAGGCTGCCTACCCGAAGACCGTGCGGGTGGCGACCCCGGCGAAGCAGGACGTGCAGTATTTCATCGAGCGCGACGACAAGGCCAAGATTCAATATGTGGTGGTGCGGGGCAGCGCCAATGATATCAATATGAAAGAGGATTTTGCCGCCCGCCTCCGCAAGGATCGCCAGATCAAGGTTCCGGTCCACACCGGTTTTGACGAGGATGCCAAGGCCATCTGGACGGACGCTCAGCCCTATTTGAAGAAAGACTACCAGATCAGGCTGGTCGGGCATTCGCTGGGCGGTGCGGTCGCGGCGATTCTCGGCGTTTATGCCATTGAGGATGGCTACAAGGTCCAGACCATCCACACCTATGGCCAGCCACGCTTCACAACCCAGGACGGCGCGGCGCAACTCTCCTTCCTTCCCGTGCTGAGAGTGGTGGACGAAAACGATATCGTGCCGCTGCTGCCCCCAGGGCTTGTCGCGCCCTATGCACAGGTGGGGGCCGAAGTGATCCTCCTGGATGGGTCTAACTACGTCTATCTGGACGCCCCTGCCGCCGAAACCCTGAGCAAGGGCGAACTTGGCCGGGACCTGGCCGTCGCGGACCTCAAGGACCACAAGATGCAGAACTATATTTCCCGCATCGCGACCAAGCTCGATGGCGCCCAGGCTGTCGCCTACAATGATCGCCAGAAATACGTTCCCGAAAAGAAACAACAAAAGGTTGCAGCGCAGCAGCCCTGACCACAATCTAAGGTTAAATTCGCCTCTTTTCCGCCGCGGGCGTTAACTTAACTTTTCGTTTACGATTGCCCCCCGCGCCCCCGCGCGGCATGTTTACGCCACATTAACGATAAGCGTTTGGGGCGTAAAATGGGTATGTGGGGTAAGGGGGTGGCAGTGGCGCTGGGTTTGCTGGCCGCGCTGACCATGGGCGGGCCTGCCGCCGACGCAGCCTCCAACGACAAGCCTTTCGCCAAGGAATATGCCGAAACCCTGCCGCCGATCGGCTTCGTCGAATTCTGCCAGCGCAATCCTGACAGCTGCCTGCCGGGCGAGGGCAAGCAGCGCCGTGCCGCCATGACCGAGGAAAAGTGGCTGCTGGTGCGCATGGTCAATGCCTTTGTGAACGGCTCCATCGCCCCGGTCACCGACGAAACGCTCTATGGCACGGCGGAATACTGGACGCTTCCCGCCGATGCCGGCGATTGCGAGGATGTGGTCCTCCTCAAGAAGAAGATTCTCGTTTCGAAGGGAATCCCCGAGGAGGCGCTGCGCATCACCGTGGTGCTCGACGAACACGCCGAAGGCCACGCCGTGCTGACGCTGGTCACCACCCGGGGCGACTTCATTCTGGACAACCGGCGCAACGAAATCCGCAACTGGGCGGCCGCCGGCTACACGCTGCTCAAGCGCCAGTCGGCGAAGGACCCGCGCAAGTGGGTGTCGCTGGAACCGGTCCGGGACGGTTCGGACGTGCGCGGCACGGCAAGCAAGTAAGGGGCGGGTGCGATCATGCTGACGTTCCCCTTCCGCCTTCTCGCGATGCTCTTCCTGGCCCTGTTCTGCTACAGCAAATGGGTGCGCCGGACGGTGGCGGCGGTGATCGTCTCGGCAATTTTCGTCGCCGCGCAGAACCCGGGGCTGCTGGAAGCCTCCGCCGCGCAGTCCGATCGATCCGCGATTCTCAACGCCCTGTCTTTGCTGGCCGGGGAATAGCGCGGGGCCGTCAGAGCCCGGCGCATCCGGCGTCCGCGACAAGCGCCCGCGCGGCGGCGATGGCCGCGGGCATGTTCGGGGCGAGCGCATAGCCGCCGAGACTGTCCGGATCGGCCCAGCTGACCGCCATCGCATCGCTTGCGGCCTCCGGCTCGCCGGGGCCCGCGAGCCCGGCGAAACAGGCAATCACATAATGCACCGTCACCAGCCCCGCGGCATCCCGCCGGATCACGTCATAGAGCCCGGCGAGCCCCTGGAACCGCGCCGTCAGGCCGGTTTCCTCATGCAGTTCCCTGGCCGCCGCCTCCTCCAGCCGCTCGCCCGGTTCCACGTGCCCGCCGGGAAACGCCCAGATCCCCACGGGTGGCTTCGCACGCTGCACCAGCAGCACCCGGCCGTCTCTCCAAACCGAGGCCGAAACCCCCAGTTTCGGCAGGTGTTGCGCATCCGTCATTGCTGGCTAATCTCCGCCCATGTGCGGCCTCTATAGCCTCAAGCGAAGCCCCGGGGAAACCCGGGCGTGGTTCCGTTTCACCGATGAGCCGGATTTTCCGCCGCGCGCTCACGTGGCGCCGGGCCAGCCCATCGGCGTGGTGCGGATGGAGAATGGCGCGCGCCGTTTCGCTTTGGTGCGCTGGGGCTTCGTGCCCTCCTGGGCCAAGGAGGTGAAGCCAGGCCGCCAACTGATCAACGCGCGTGGCGAGACGGTGCTGGAGAAGCCCGCCTTCCGCGCCGCCATGCGCCGCCGCCGCTGCCTGGTGCCCGCTGACGGTTACTATGAATGGTCCGGCGAGGCGGGGCGCAAGACGCCCTATTTTGTGACCCGCCGGGACAACGGCCTGTTTGCCTTCGCGGGCTTGTGGGAACATTGGATGGGGGCCGATGGGTCCGAGCTGGAAACCGCGGCGCTGATGACCATCGCGCCCAACGCCGAGCTGGCCGCGATCCATGACCGCATGCCGGTGATCATCGCGCCCGAGGACTATGAAACCTGGCTCACCGGCGCGGCGGAGACGGCCGCCACGCTTATCCGTCCGGCGCCGGAGGGAAGCCTGGTCTTCGCCCCTGCGGTCATTCCGCGCAAGGCGCCGCCCGCTGGCGATGATCGCGCGCCGCAAGGCCAGTTGACGCTGCTATGACAGGTACTCAGGGGGCAGGACCCGCCCGGGATTGAGAATGTTGTTGGGGTCAAAGGCGCTCTTCAACTGCCGCATCATCGCCAGTTCGACCGGCGGCTTGATCGCCGTCATGCGGTGCGCCTTGAGCCGCCCGATGCCGTGTTCGGCGCTGATCGAGCCGCCAAAGCGCTGGACCACCGCGAAAACCACGTCGTTCATGCCGTTCCAGAGATCGAGAAACGCCTGCTTGTCCATGCCGACAGGCTGGGAAATGTTGTAGTGGATGTTGCCGTCACCGAGATGACCGAAGCTCACGAAGCGCGCGCCCGGCAGGAATGCCGAGACAGCGGCATCGGCTTCCGCGAGGAAACGCGGCACCTGCGAGACTGGCACGGCCACGTCGTGCTTGATCGATCCGCCTTCAGGCTTCTGAGATTCCGAGATGAGTTCGCGCGCTGACCAGAAGGAGGCGCGCTGGCCTTCTGACTGGGCGATGGCGGCATCGCTCACAATGCCACGCTCCATGGCGGCTTCGAGAACGCCCGCCATTGCATCCGGCGCGGGATCGGCGAGTTCAGCCAGCACATACCAGGGCGCGGCCGCCGCCAGCGGATGGCGTACCCCTGCATGCCTGACAGAGAACTGAAGTGCCAGATCGGCGATCAGTTCGAAGGCCACCACCCGGTTGCCGCTCATGTCCTTCATCAATGACAGGAGATCGACGGCGGCCTGCGGCGAGGGCACGGCGATAAAGGCGGTCTCGCGGCTGCGCGGTTTTGGAAACAGCTTGAGCACCGCCCCCGTGATGATGCCGAGCGTTCCTTCCGCGCCGATGAAAATGTCGCGCAGGTCATAGCCGGTATTGTCTTTCCGGAGCCGCCGCAGCCCGTTCCACACCCGGCCATCGGCCAGCACCACTTCAAGCCCGAGGCAGAGATCGCGCGCATTGCCATAGGCGATCACATTGAGCCCGCCGGCATTGGTCGAAAGATTGCCGCCAATCCGGCAGGAGCCCTCGGACGCGAGGCTTAAGGGAAACAGCCGGTCCACGGCATCGGCAGCCTCCTGCAGCGATTTCAGGATCACGCCGGCCTCGGCGGTGATGGTGTTGTTGGCGGGGTCGACGCTGAGAATGCGGTTCATGCGGTCGAGCGACAGCACCACTTCGTTGCCGGCCTCGGTGGCGGTCTGGCCGCCGCACAGGCCGGTGTTGCCCGCCTGCGGCACGATGGCCGTGCGGGTTTCATCGGCGATGGCCAGGATGCGGCTCACCTCTTCGGTGGACGACGGGCGCAGCACCAGGGGCGAGCGGCCCACCCAGATTTGCCGCCATTCGCGCATGTAGCCGTCCATGCCGGCGGGATCGCGGATGGCATGGGCCTCGCCCACCACGGCGGCGAGCCGGTCAAGCGTTGCCGGCGATGGTCTCATGCCGGCTCCCGCGGCGCCGCCGCGCGCATCAGCCGGTCATTGATCGCCTCGCCGAGCCCGTGGTGCGGAACCGGCGCGACGGCGATCCGCGCCACGCCCGTCGCATCGATCTCGTGCAGAAGCCGGAACAGATTGGCCGCGGCCTCCACAAGCTCGCCGGTCCGTGACAAAGTCCACGGCCCATGGCTGTGAAGCGGCCCGAAACCGAGATAGGCCTCGCCCGCGCGCGGGCCTTCGGCATTGAGGCGGAGTTCGGCGCGCGGCGCATAATGGCTGGTGAGCTGCCCCGGCGCATGCGGGCGCACCGCATGGGTTTCAACCGCCACCGCATGGCCCAGCGCCTTCTCGATCTCGGCGCGCGGGATGCCGCCGTGACGGATCAGCCTGGGCCCATCTTCGAGAAAGCTCACGACACTCGATTCCACCCCCACCTTGCAGCGTCCGCCATCCAGCACCATCGCCACTTTGTCCCTGAGGTGGCGGCGCACATGGTCGGGCGAGGTCGGGCTGATCCGTCCGGAGGGGTTGGCGCTTGGCGCCACGACGGGGCGCTCCACCGCCTTGAGAAGATCGAGCGCCATGGGATGCGCCGGAACCCGCAGCGCGATGCTGTCCAGCCCGGCGCTGGCCAGCAGCGACACCGGGCAATCCGGTGCGCGTGGCACCACGATGCTCAGCGGACCCGGCCAGAACCTCTCGGCCAATGTCCTGGCCTCCGCGCTGAACTGGCCCAGCCGGAAGGCCGCTTCGGCACTGTCCACATGCACGATCAGCGGATTGAAGGACGGCCGCCCCTTCACCGCGTAGACGCTGGCGACCGCCGCGTTATTGGTGGCGTCTGCCCCCAGCCCGTAGACCGTTTCGGTCGGGAAGGCCACCAGCCCGCCCTCACGCAGGGCCTGTGCGGCGGCGGCGATGTCATTGTGGGCAGCCATTCCGGCTCTATAGCAGTCCCCCGGCGGAGCGGCTAGAAAGACCGCATGACGACCTTGCTGTTCACGCATCCGGCCTCGCTCGGCCATGTCACGCCCGATGGCCACCCGGAGCGCATTGACCGCATCCGGGCCATCAACCAGATCCTGTCGAGCGAGCATTTCGCAGCGCTCACCCGCCGCGCGGCGCCGCTGGGGCGGGATGAGGACATTCTCCACGCCCATGCCGTGGAGCATCTGGAGCGCATCCGCGCCGTGGCTCCGGCGGAGGGCTATGAATATCTCGATCCCGATACGGTGATGTCGCCGGGCTCGCTCGAGGCCGCGCTGCGGGCCGTGGGGGCGGCCACCGCCGCCGTCGATGCCGTGTTCGGGGGCGAAGCGGACAATGCCTTCTGCGCGCTGCGCCCGCCGGGCCACCATGCAGAGACCCGCCGCGCCATGGGCTTTTGCCTGTTCAACCAGGCGGCCATCGCCGCCCATCATGCCCGCCACCGCCATGGCGCCGAGCGGGTGGCGGTGATTGATTTCGACGTCCATCACGGCAATGGCACGCAGGACATCTTCTGGTCCGACGCCGGCATGTTCTATGGTTCGACACACCAGATGCCGCTCTACCCCGGCACCGGTTCCGTTCAGGAAACCGGTGTGGGCAACATCGTCAACGCGCCGCTGCGGGCGGGTGACGGCGGCGCGGAGTTCCGCGAGGCGATGAGTTCAGTCATTCTCCCGGCGCTTGACGGCTTCATGCCGGACCTGGTGGTGGTTTCGGCGGGCTTCGACGCCCATCACCGCGATCCGCTGGGCAGTCTGCGTCTCACCGAGGAGGATTTCGCCTGGGTGACGCTGAAGCTCATGGAGGCGGCGGAAGTCCATTGCGGCGGCCGCCTCGTCTCGGTGCTGGAAGGCGGCTATGATCTGCAAGGGCTTGCGGCGTCGGTGGGCACTCATGTGCAGGCCCTGATGCATGGCAATGCCGGCGAGGCGAACGACTTCACGAACGACGACGAGGACGACTTCTGATGACCAATCACGTGGATATCGCCAGCCTTCCCTTCGAGAAGGCGCTGGCCGAACTGGAGCAGATCGTGACGCGGCTCGAGTCGGGCAAGGTCGATCTGGAGCAATCGATCGCCATCTATGAGCGGGGCGAGGCCTTGAAGAAGCATTGCGAGAAGCTGCTCAAGGACGCCGAGGCGCGGATCGAGAAGATCACCCTGAAGCCGGACGGCACGCCCGCCGGCACAGAACCGCTGGATGTCGAGTAGGCGACGGCTTGACGAGGCGCTGGTGGCGCGGGGGCTTTATCCCTCGCGCGCCCGCGCCCGCGACGCGGTGTTGCGTGGCGCCGTACAGGTCGATGGTAAGCCGGCCGCCAGGCCATCGCAACCGGTGGCCGCGGAGAGCGCGCTCACCACCAGCGACGAAGCCCGGGCCTATGTCTCGCGCGCCGCGCTGAAGCTCAAGCACGCGCTGGCCTTCTTCGGCATTGAGGCGAAGGGCCGCCATTGCCTCGATATCGGCGCCTCGGCCGGCGGCTTCACCCAGGTACTGCTCGAGGAGGGCGCTGCCCATGTGACGGCCATTGACGTGGGCCATGCGCAGATGAAGCTCAGCGACCCGCGGATCACCCTCATCGAAGGCCTGAACGCGCGCGATCTGTCCGCCGGCCACCTGGAACAAAAGCCAGACCTGATCGTTTGCGACGTGAGCTTCATTTCGCTCAAGCTGGCGCTGCCGCCGGCACTGGCGCTCGCCGCGCCCGGAGCGGTGCTGGTGGCGCTCATCAAGCCGCAGTTCGAGGTGGGCCGTGACGCGCTCGGCAAGGGCGGCGTGGTCACGTCGCAAGCCGAACAGGCGCGTGTATGCCGTGAGGTCGTCACGTTCCTGATGAACGGGGGCTGGCTGGTTCAAGGCGTGACGGACTCGCCGCTCCTGGGTGGTGACGGAAACCAGGAATTTCTGGTCGCGGCGCGGAGAGCCTAACCGCCCATCTGCCCGCGGTGGCGGAGAAAATGATCGGCCAGCACCAGGGCCATCATCGCTTCACCCACCGGCACGGCGCGGATACCGACGCAGGGGTCATGGCGGCCCCTGGTGAAGATATCGGTTTCGGCGCCCGCCGCCGTGATGGTCTTCCGTGGGCTGAGGATCGAGGAGGTTGGCTTCACCGCGAAGCGCGCCACGACGTCCTGCCCGGTCGAGATGCCGCCCAGAATACCGCCGGCGTGGTTGGAGAGAAACTCCGGTTTGCCGCCCGCCATGCGCATTTCATCGGCGTTTTCCTCGCCCGAGAGTGCCGCCGACGCGAAACCGTCGCCGATCTCGACGCCCTTCACCGCATTGATGCTCATCATCGCCGCGGCGAGGTCCTGGTCGAGCTTGCCATAGAGCGGCGCGCCCCAGCCCGCCGGTACACCGCTGGCCACCACTTCGATCACGGCGCCCGCCGAGGAACCAGCCTTGCGCACACCGTCCAGATAGTCCGCGAAACGTTCGGCCGCCTTTGCATCGGGCGTGAAGAAGGGGTTGCGGTCAACCTCCGCCCAGTCCCAGCGGTCACGGTCGATCCTGTGTGGGCCCATCTGGATCAGCGCGCCGCGGATCGTGACACCCGGAATGACCTTGCGGGCGACCGCGCCGGCCGCGACCCGCGCCGCTGTCTCGCGCGCGGATGAGCGTCCGCCGCCTTTGTAATCGCGAATGCCATATTTGGCCTGATAGGTGTAGTCGGCGTGACCGGGGCGGAACTTGTCGCGGATGTCGGCATAATCCTTGGAGCGCTGGTCGACATTCTCGATCAGCAGCATGAGCGGCGTGCCTGTGGTGACCGGACCGCCGGTGCGCTCGTCTTCGAACACGCCTGACATGATCCGCACCTGGTCCGGCTCCTGGCGCTGGGTGGTGAAGCGCGATTGGCCGGGGCGGCGTTTATCAAGAAAGACCTGGATATCCTCGGGCTTCAGCGGAATGTTGGGCGGGCAGCCATCAACCACGCAGCCGATGGCGGGCCCGTGGCTTTCGCCGAAGCTCGTCATCCGGAAGAGGTGGCCGAAGCTGTTGTGCGACATCCGCGCTAACGCCGCTTTCCCGGCCTATTCGCCATTTCCGTTCACGGTGATGTCCGGTGCGTCCGGGTTCTTCATGCCGACGATGTGGTAGCCGGCATCGACATGGAGAATTTCCCCGGTGACGCCGCGGCCCAGATCGGAGAGCAGGTAGAGGCCGGAGTCGCCGACCTCATCAATGGTCACGGTGCGGCGCAGCGGGGAATTATATTCGTTCCAGCGCAATATGTAGCGGAAGTCGCCGATGCCGGAAGCGGCGAGCGTCTTGATCGGCCCGGCCGAGATGGCGTTGACGCGGATCGCCTTGGGGCCGAGGTCGGCCGCCATGTAGCGCACCGAGGCCTCGAGCCCGGCCTTGGCCACGCCCATCACGTTGTAGTGCGGCATCCACTTCTCGGCGCCATAATAGGTGAGCGTGAGCAATGAGCCGCCATTGGTCATCAGCTTCTCGGCGCGCTGGGCCACCGCCGTGAAGGAATAGACGCTGATGAACATCGTCTTGGTGAAATTCTCGGCCGTGGTGTCCACGTAGCGGCCGGTGAGTTCGTCCTTGTCCGAGAAGGCGATGGCGTGGACGAGGAAATCGAGCGAGTCCCATTGCCTGGCGATGGCCGCGAAGGCTGCATCGACGGAGGCCATGTCGGAGACGTCGCAGGGGATCACGATGCGCGAACCGAGTTCGGCGGCCAGCGGCTCCACCCGCTTCTTGAGCGCCTCCCCCTGATAGGTGAAGGCGAGTTCGGCGCCGTGCTGGGCGCAGGATTTGGCAATGCCCCAGGCAATCGAGCGGTTGTTGGCCACGCCCATCACAAGGCCGCGCTTACCTGCCATCAACCCTTTGTTATCGCTCATGATTATGTGTCCGAAACCCAGTGGTCGGACGTTAATTGGCATAAGTCCGGCCACAGGTCCACAGAAAAGGGAGCAGGGGCCGCCGCGCCCCATGCTGGTCTGTGACCGCGCTTGATCCGTAAGGCATGCGGGTGGCATAAGCGCCCGCAGAGACAATCGGGGCCGGGTGCCCCTGGCAGAACACATGGCCTTATCCGACATATCCAAGCTGACCGCGGCGGCGGGCTTCACCGAGCGCTCCGACCCCTTCACCCTGTTCGGCGAATGGTTGAAGGAGGCGGAAACTTCCGAACCCAACGACCCCAACGCCATGGCGCTGGCCACCGTGGACGAAGAGGGGCTGCCAAATGTGCGCATGGTCTTGCTCAAGGGCTTCGATGAGCGGGGCTTCGTGTTCTATACGAATTTCCAGAGCCAGAAGGGCCAGGAAGTCCTCGCCGCCATGAAGGCCGCACTGTGCTTCCACTGGAAATCGCTGCGCCGCCAGGTGCGGGTGCGCGGTATCGTCGAGGAAGTCTCGGCGCAGGAGGCGGACGCCTATTTCGCCTCCCGCCCGCGTGACAGCCGCATCGGCGCCTGGGCTTCGCAACAGTCGCGCCCGCTGGAAAGCCGTTTCGCGCTGGAAACGGCGGTGGCGCTCACCACCGCGAAATATGCGATCGGCGAGGTCCCGCGGCCGCCCTATTGGTCGGGCTTCCGGGTGAAGCCGCTGGCGATCGAATTCTGGCATGACCGGCCCTTCCGGCTGCATGACCGCGTGGTGTTCAGCCGCCCGGACGAGGGCAGCGGCTGGTCCAAGGCGAGGCTTTATCCATGAACGCTACGCCTGATTCCGAGCGGAAAACCCTCATTCTCACCGGCGCCTCGCGCGGCATCGGCCACGCCACGGTGAAGCGTTTCTCCACCGCCGGCTGGCGGGTCATCACCTGTTCGCGCCAGCCCTTCCCGGAGGATTGCCCGTGGGACGCGGGCCCCGACGATCATATCGTGGTCGATCTGGCTTCCTCGTCAGACACGCATGTGGCCATCGCCCAGATGAAGCAGCGCCTCAAGGCACAGGGCTCCAAGCTGCACGCGCTCGTCAACAACGCGGCGATCAGCCCGAAGAAGCCGGGTGGCGCGCGCCTCAACACCATCGAGACCTCGGAAGATGACTGGAAGCGCGTGTTCCAGATCAATTTTTTCGCGCCGATCATGCTGGCGCGCGGCCTGATGGATGAGCTGGTGGCCGCCAAGGGCGCGGTCGTCAATGTTACTTCCATCGCCGGGTCGCGCATGCATCCTTTCGCCGGCGCCGCTTATTCCACATCCAAGGCGGCGCTCGCCGCGCTGACGCGCGAGATGGCGGGCGATTTCGGCCCGCATGGCGTGCGCGTCAACGCCATTTCTCCGGGTGAGATCGAAACCTCGATCCTCTCACCCGGCACCGAGAAGCTGGTGGCGCAGATTCCGCAGCGCCGCCTCGGCCAGCCTGAGGAAGTGGCCAAGGCGATTTATTTTCTGTGTACGGACAGTTCGAGCTATGTGAACGGCGCCGAGCTTCACATCAACGGCGGCCAGCATGTCTGAGCGGGGCCTCAAGCCCGAAACCGTCGCGGCGCATGCCCTGAAAGCAGTGGACGAGGCGACGGGCGCGGTGGCGCCGCCGCTCTATCTCGCCACCACCTATGCGCGCGACGGGGACTATCGCCCGAAGCTCAGGGAAAATTACGTCCGGAACGGCAACCCGACCCTGTGGCAGGCGGAACAGGCGATTGCCGCGCTGGAGCAAGGCTCCGCCGCCCTGCTGTTTCCGTCCGGCATGGCGGCGCTCACCACGGTGTTTGAAACCGTGCCGCAGGGCCGGCATGTGGTGGCGCCCAATGTCATGTATTACGGCACGCGCGACTGGCTGAAGCGGCTCGAGAAGCTGGGCCGCATCCGCCTCACCCTGTTCGATGCCGCAATGCCGGGCGCGCTCGAAGCGGCGCTGCGGCCGGGTGAAACCGACCTCGTATGGATCGAAACGCCGCTCAACCCGAGCTGGGATGTGATCGACATTGCCGCCGCCGCCGCCGCCGCGCATGCCGCGGGCGCCATCCTCGCGGTTGACGCCACCGCCACCGCCGCGGTGACGACGCAGCCCCTGCGGCTCGGCGCCGACATCGTGTTTCACTCGGCCACCAAATATCTGAACGGCCATTCCGATGTTCTGGCCGGCGCGCTGGTCACCGCGACGGAAGATGCGCGCTGGGCGGAGCTTCAGATGTTGCGCACCAAGTCGCAGGCGCCGCTGGCGCCCTTCGATTGCTACCTCCTGATGCGGGGCCTGCGCACCCTGTTCCTGCGCTATCGCCAGGCTTCGGCCAATGCCCTGGCGATTGCCCGGCATTTCGAACGCCATCCGAAGCTGGAGCGCGTGCTCTATCCGGGTCTCGCCAGCCATCCCGGCCATGCAGTGGCCGCACGGCAGATGCGCGATGGGTTCGGAGGTATGATGTCGCTTCTGCTGCGCGGCGGCTTCGCGGATGCACAAAGGTTCTGCACCAGCCTCAGGGTGATCGTCCCCGCAACCTCACTGGGCGGCGTGGAAAGCCTTGCGGAACATCGCAAATCGGTCGAGGGCCCGGATAGTCCGCTGCCTGATAATCTGGTGCGGCTGTCGATCGGCATCGAGCATGTCGGCGATCTGGTCGCCGATCTGGAGCAGGCGCTGGCGCGGCTCTAGACCGCCCTGGCGTGGCGGTTTGCTGCTGCCACGAAATGCGCATCGAAGGCCGCCGCCACATTGCGCAGGAACAGCCGGCGCCGCGCCGGAACCGTGATGCGGTTTCCGTCCAGCTCCGCGATGCCGGCGGCAATCAGGGGGTCAAGCTTCTCCGGCAGGTCTGCGAACACATCATCCGGAAAGCCCTGGCGCGCGGCGATGGCCGCGGGGTCAACGGCGAGGTCGCACATCAGCCTCTCGATCACCGCGGCGCGCAGCCGGTCTTCGGCCGTGGTGGCGATGCCGCGTATGACCGGGCTTTCGTCACGCTCGATCCGTTGCGACCATTCCAGCGTGTCGCGGGCCGATTGCACGAAACCCTCTGCGAATTCGCCGATCGCCGAAGCGCCGAAGGCGAGCAGCGCATCGGATACATCGGTGGTATAGCCCTGAAAATTACGGCGCATGGTGCCGCTCCGCGCCGCTTTGGTGAGCATATCCTGTTCCAGCGCGAAATGGTCGAGCCCGATCGAGGCATAGCCCAGGCCATTGAGCTCGGCCTCGATCCTGGTGGCCTGCGCATAGCGCGCGTGCACGCCGGGAAGCTCGGCCTCGTCGATCATGCGCTGGTGCTTCTTGAACCACGGCACATGGGCATAGCCGAACACCGAGATGCGGTCGGGCTTCAGCCCTGCCGCCTGCTGCGCGGTGCGGGCCACGCTCTCAACCGTCTGGCCGGGAAGTCCATACATCAGGTCGAAATTGACCGAAGCGAAACCGGCATCGCGCAGATAGTCATTGGCGGCGGCCACCAGCCCGTAGGTCTGCAGCCGGTTGATCCTCATCTGCACCGGGGTCGCGAAATCCTGGACCCCAAAGCTGATGCGGTTGAAGCCCATGCGGGCCAGCACCCTGGCGCGCTCGCGCGTCAGCGTGCGGGGGTCGGATTCGAGTGCGATTTCCCCGCCCGGCGCCAGCCCGAAAGCCTTGTCGATGGCCGCCACGATCTCGCCGATATGGAAATCGTCGAGATAGGTGGGCGTGCCGCCGCCGAAATGCAGATGCGTGACGCGGCCTTTGCGCCCTTCGAAAATCGCGGCCGAACGCATGATGTCCCGCACCAGATGGCCGACATAGCGCGCCGCCCGCTCATAGCTGTTCGGCACCGTGGTGTGGCAGCCGCAATACCAGCACAGCTGACGGCAGAACGGGATGTGGACATAAACCGATAGCGTTGCCTCAGGCGGCAGCGCCGCCAGCCATTGATCAGCGTAAGCGCCGGGGAAATCCGGTTGGAACTGCACCGCCGTTGGGTAGCTGGTGTAGCGCGGCACGTCCTGGGTGGCGAAGGGAATGAGTTGCATGTCCATGGCAGCCGACACTAGCGCCGAGGACAAAGCCCTCCTTGACCTCGATCAATAGAGGCCGGTCTTGTAGTCGCCTTCGACGCTCTCGTCGGCCCTGGCGGCCTCGTGCTCGTCCACGCCCGTTTCGCAGGTCTGGGCCATGATGATCCGGGCGATCGAGGGCAGCTGTGCGCGGTCCTGGCGGTAGTCGGGCTGCCACAGCTTCGAACGCTTCAACGCCTTGGCGCAGTGCAGGAACACTTCCTCGACAGCAATCAGGATGCCCACCTTCGGGGTCTTGCCGTTGACCGCGCAGTGCCGCAGCAGCGCCGCATCGTCGGTGATCCGCGCCTTGCCGTTCAGCCGCAGCGTATCCTCGAAGCCGGGAATGAAGAACAGGCAGCCGGCATTGGGGTTGGCGACGATGTTCGCCATGGTGTCGAGGCGGTTGTTGCCCGGCCGGTCGGGAATCAGGATGGTGTGATCGTCCACCACATGGACGAAGCCCGGCGGGTCGCCGCGGGGGCTGAGATCGGCCTTGCCCGCGCCATCCGCCGTCGAAATCACGAGGAAGGGCGACATGGCGATGAACTGCCGCGAATAGACGTCAAGCCCCGGGCGGGTCTTGGCGATGGCCAGCGGGTGGACATCGCCGAACCGCGCCCGCAGATCGTCTTCGCTGGCGATGCTCACGCCGCCCTCGCGTTTTCCGTCCTGGCCCAGGCCTCCATCCGGTCGAGGCCCTTCTCGAAGAGGTCGAACATCTCGTGGATCTCGTCGGTGGTGATGATCAGCGGCGGGCAGAGCGCCACCGAATCCTGGATGTTGCGCACGATCAGGCCCAGCTCCTGCATGGCGTTGACGGTGCTGGCGCCCACCATCTTCTTGGGGTCGAAGGGCCGCTTGGTCGCCTTGTCGGCAACCAGCTCGACGGCGCCGATGAGGCCAACGCCGCGCGCCTCGCCCACCAGCGGATGCTCGGCCAGCTTCCTGAGCCGCATCTGGAACACCGGGCTCATCCTGGCGGCATGCTCCATGATCTTGTCGCGCTCATAGATTTCGATGGTCTTGAGCGAGATGGCGCAGCCCACGGGGTGCGCCGTGTAGGTGAAGCCGTGCCCGAAGGTGCCGAGCTTGCGGCTCTCGTCCAGCATGGCCTGGTAGAGGTCTTCCTCGATGGTCAGCGCCGAGAGCGGGAAATAGGCCGAGGTGATGGCCTTGGCCATTGAGATCGAGTGCGGCTTCATGCCCATGGTGGTGGAGCCGAACCAGTTGCCGGTGCGCCCGAAACCGCAGATCACCTCGTCGGCGATGAAGCGGATATCGTAACGCGCAAGAATGGCGTTGACCTTTTCCCAATAGCCTTTCGGCGGCATCAGCACGCCGCCGGCACCCATCAAAGGCTCGCCGATGAAGGCGGCGACGGTGTCAGGCCCTTCCCTGAGAATGAGCTGCTCGAGATCGTCGGCCATGCGCTGGGAGAACTCGTCCTCGGTCTCGCCGTCGCGGCCGAAGCGGTAGTAGTGCGGGCAGGAGGTGTGCAGCACACTGGCAATCGGCAGGTCAAAGTCATTGTGAACCCAGGGAAGCCCGGTGAGCGAGGCCGAGGCGATGGTGACGCCGTGATAGGCGCGCACCCGGCTGATGATCTTCTTTTTTTCGCGCTTGCCGCGGGCATTGTTGTAATACCAGCTGAGCTTGATCTGCATGTCGTTGGCTTCCGAGCCCGAGGTGCCGAACAGCACCTTGGAGGCGGGGCAGGGGGCGATCTCCTTCAGCTTCTCGGAGAGCGCGATCACCCCGTCATGCGACTTGCCGCTGAAGGCATGGGTGAAGGAGATCTTGCGCAGCGCTTCAGCCCCCGCCTCGGCGATTTCCCGGTTGCCATAGCCAAGCGCCGTGCACCACAGGCCGGCCATGCCCTCGATATAGCGCTTGCCCTGGTCGTCATAGAGATAGATGCCGCGGCCCTCGTTGAGGATCAGCGGCCCCACCTCGCGGTGGCGGGCCAGATTGGTATAGGGGTGGATCACCGTCTCGATGTCGCGGACGGCCATGTTCGACAAGGGCATGGGAGTACCTCCAGATCGCGCCACTATATCAGCCGCTACGGCAAGGTGAAGGGGTGCCGCCAGCCGCTCAGCCCAGGCTATGCCCCGGGAAGATCACTGTCCTGAAGCATTTCCAGGCGGATCTCTGCTTCCCGGGGATCAATCATGTTGACGCGCATCGCGGCATATTGTTCCTTGGCTTGCATGAGCGCTCCCCGTTTTCATGTCACCTATCGCATTACGCCGGACGATCCGCGCCCCATCGAGGCGCATGCCAAGGACATCTGCATCGAGGAGACCGTCGAGATCCCCGAAGACTGTGTCCCCAAAGGCCATTGGGAAGCGGGGATCGTCGGGCGGATCGAATCGATCACGCCGCGCGGCGGCAGCCCTGGGGACTATGATGTCAATATCAGCTATCGCACCGACATCGCCAATGACGCCATACCGAACCTGCTCAATGTGCTGTTCGGGAACATCTCGATCCGCCGGGGCATCAAGATCGTCGATATCCAGCTGACCCCGGACCAGCTGAAAGCCTTTGGCGGCCCGCGCTTCGGCATTGCCGGAATCAGGCGCGATCTTAAGGTTCATGGCCGGCCGCTGGCCACCACAGCCATCAAGCCGCTGGGGCTGCACGCCAGGGAACTCGCGCGCCTCTGCGGCGGCTATTCGCTGGGCGGGCTGGATGTCATCAAGGACGATCATGGCTTGATCGACCAGCACTTCCACCCCTTCGAGGAACGCGTGGCGCGCATTCAGGAGGCGATCAACGCCGCCAATGCCAGGACAGGCCGCGTCACCCACTACTATCCGATGATCGCCGGGCGGTTCGACCAGGTCGAGGCGCAGATGGCATTCGCCCGCGCCCAGGGCTGCTATGGCGTGCTGATACCGCCGCTGCTGATCGGACCCGATACCGGCTTCCACCTGGCGCGCAAATACGGGCTTGCGGTGATGACGCATCCCACCTTTACCGGAACCCACTTTCATGATCCCCGCCATGGCATGACGCCTGCCATGCTGCTGGGCCGGCTATTCCGCATCTTCGGCGCCGATATCTCGGTATTCCCCAACGCCGGCGGGCGCTTCACCTTCACCGGCCAGGAATGCCATGACCTTGCCGCCGCCATGCGCGGAGAGCTGGGCGGGCTAAAGCCCGGCTTTCCAAGTCCGGCGGGAGGCATGACCATTGAGAAAGTGGGCGCCATGGTGGATAGCTATGGCGAGGATACGGCGCTGCTGATCGGCGGCGCGTTGCTGAAGTATTCGCCGGACCCGGAGGTGAGCGCGCGCGCCTTCCTCACCGCTCTCGAGGCCGCCGCCGCGGGGAAGGCCAGGCCATGAGCGTGCGCCGGTTCGAGGGCTTCCGCTGGGAAGACGTGCCGCTGCTGGCCTATAAGGACGGCGGCCCCTATAAGGGCGTCACGCGGCAGGTGCTGTTCGAGGGCGACGCTTCGCTGCCCGTGCAGTGGCGCTATTTCGAGGTCGCGCCGGGCGGGCATTCGACGCTCGAGCGGCATGAGCACCTTCATTACGTGCTGATCCTCAAAGGCCGGGGGCGCTGCCTGGTGGGCGAAACCGTCTCCGTCATTGGCGAACATGATCTCGTTGAGGTGCCGAGCCTTGCCTGGCATCAGTTCCGCGCCGCCGGCGATGCGCCGCTGGGCTTTCTTTGCCTGGTGTCGGCCAGCCGGGACAAGCCGCAGCTGCCAGGCCCCGCGGAACTCGCGGCGCTCCGGCAAAAGCCAGAAGTCGCGGCGTTCATCCGGCCCTGACCCTGGGTCGGGGCCAAACCGGACCGGATTGCCTTCACGCCGCTCCTTTCCGGCGCCTTCACCCGGCAAGCATTGCCGCCTCTCTTGCCTTGAAAACAGGCTGCGTGGGCCTTCACCCTTCAATTCCAGAGGATTCTCAAGACGCCTTAATCCGTTCCGGGCGCCGCTGCGTAAACTGATCGGAGGACCAAATCATGTCTGAACCTTTGCTCGCGCAAACCATCCTGAGTTTTGAGAATTTCCTTTCGGGGCATGGCTTTGGCGCCGAAGCCCGGTCAGCTGCCCAGCTCCGCGGCTGGCTCGACCGTGACGGCCGGCCGACCGAGGAAGGCCACCAGCTGTGCAGGGCGTTGCTCGGCCAGCATGAGCAGCGCAGCGTGTTCCGGAATGTGATCTGACGAGTCCGGAAATCATCCGGTAAAACATTACCTCCCCCGCGAGCAGCGGGGCGAACTCTCTGTTCTGTCAAAAAATTTGCGCGAAAACTGGTGCTGCCAGAGGGAATCGAACCCTCGACCTCTCCCTTACCAAGGGAGTGCTCTACCACTGAGCTACGGCAGCGCGCCGACTTTGAAGCGGGCGGACACATGCCACAGGCGGCGGGCCAGCGCAACCCTGATCCCTTGACGGGCCAGGCCGGGATGGCCGAAAAGCCCGCCATGGCAGAAAAAGCGTCAGGTTCGGACCCGCGCAAGGCCAGGCTGGCCAAGGCGCTCAAGGCCAATATCGCCCGCCGCAAGGAGCAGGCAAAAACCCGCGCGGCGGAGCCGGAGGCCCCCGACCGGCCCCCCGCGGAAGGCGATTGCCGCAATTGAGCCATCTGTGCTTGTTAGCGCCGTTTTCCGGTAAGAGAGGCGGTGCGGCCAGGCCGATTCGCGGCCGGGCGCCGGGCCAATGGGGGATTTGACAGCATGGATCGTATCCGCATCCGCGGCGGCAACCGCCTGAACGGAACCATTCCGATCTCGGGCGCCAAGAACGCCGCCCTGCCGCTGATGATCGTCTCGCTGCTGACGCCGGAAACCCTCACCCTGTCCAACGTGCCGCGGCTCGCGGATGTGCGGCTGTTGCAGCGCATCCTGCAGAACCATGGCATCGACATCATGGTGGCCGGAAAGCGCCCCGGCCAGAACGGGGCGGCCGGCGATGTCATGCATCTGACGGCCCGTGAGATCGCCGATACCACCGCACCCTATGAGCTCGTGTCCAAGATGCGGGCCAGCTTCTGGGTGCTGGGGCCGCTGCTGGCCCGCTGCGGCGAGGCCAGGGTTTCGCTTCCGGGCGGTTGCGCCATCGGCACCAGGCCCGTCGACATGCACCTCACGGCCATGGAGCAGCTGGGCGCCGAGATCGCCATCGAGGGCGGCTATGTCATTGCCAGAGCGAGGAAAGGCCTGAAGGGCGCCCATATCCGTTTCGACAAGGTGTCGGTTGGCGCCACCCACGCGGCGCTGATGGCCGCGGTGCTGGCCGATGGCGACACGGTGATCGAGAATGCCGCCGCCGAACCCGAGATCGGCGATGTCGCCGAATGCCTGGTCAAGATGGGCGCCCGGATCGAGGGCATCCACAGCACGGAACTCCGCATCCGGGGGGTGACCAGCCTCTCCGGCGCCACCCACAGCGTGATCCCCGACCGGATCGAAACCGGCACCTATGCCATGTGCGCCGGCATGGCCGGCGGCGATGTGCTGCTCAAGGACGCCAATGCCGGGCACCTCGGCGCGGTGATCGATGTGATGCGCCAGGCCGGCATTGACGTCGATGTCGTGAATGAAGGCGTGCGCATCCACCGCAACGGCGCGGCGCTGCGGCCCGTCACGGTCGATACCGCGCCCTTCCCCGGCTTTCCCACCGATTGCCAGGCGCAGCTCATGGCGCTGATGACCATGGCCACAGGCACCAGCACGATCCGCGAGACGATCTTCGAGAACCGCTTCATGCATGTGCAGGAGCTGGCCAGGCTCGGCGCCGACATCCACCTTCACGGCGATACGGCGGAAGTGCGCGGCGTTCGCAAGCTTACCGGCGCACAGGTGATGGCGACTGACCTCAGGGCCTCGGTCTCGCTGGTCATCGCGGGGCTTGCGGCGGCGGGCGAGACCATGATCAACCGCGTCTATCACCTCGACCGCGGCTTCGAGACGCTGGAGGAAAAGCTCTCGGCCTGCGGCGCCGACGTGACCCGCATTTCGGGCTGACCCGCCATGCTGCGGCTCTCGGCCCTCGACATTGAAGACCTGGCCGTCATCTCCGCCCACATGCAGGATGCCGTGCTGCTGGCCGGCGACATGAGCTATGATCGCCGGCGCAAGCAGTTCGTGCTGCTCGCCAACCGCTTCGCCTGGGATGAAGCCCAGGCGCCGCAGCGCCGCCGCACCGGGCTCCATTTTGACCGTGTGCTGGCGGTGAAGACCCTCAACATGGGCGGGCTGGAGAAGGACGAAGTTCTGTCGCTGCTCTCCGTCACCTTCGCCGAAATCGACGCCCCCGGCGGGGAAGTGCTGCTGAGCTTCTCCGGCGGCGTCACGGTGCGGCTGATCGTCGAGTGCCTGGAATGCCAGATTGCCGATCTCGGGCCCGCCTGGGGCGCCAGGAGCACGCCGCAGCATCCCACGGACGGCGAGGACCCGCTCTAGCCTGCCAGCCCCGGCTGCGGCTAAGCTTGGACCATGACAGAGAAGCCCATCAACCGCCTCAGCGCGGTCGAGCTCGACCAGAGCATCGGCCCCGGCCCCTCGCCAGAGGCCGAGCATGAGCGCCGCGTGGCGATCTATGACCTCGTCGAGGACAACAGCTTCACGCTGCTTTCCCAGCCCACCGGGCCTTACCAGCTCAAGCTCTCGACCGCCGATGGCCGCCTGATTTTCGACGTGCTGAACGAGGCGGCCGAGCGGCTCACCGTCATCGGGCTGTCGATGTCGCCGTTCCGGCGTATCGTCAAAGACTATTTCATGATCTGCGAAAGCTATTACGAGGCAATCCGCACCGCCACGCCGAGCCAGATCGAAACCATCGACATGGCCCGCCGCGGCCTGCACAATGAGGGCAGCGAACTTCTGCGCGAGCGCCTCAACGGCAAGGTTGAGGTCGATTTCGATACCGCCCGCCGCCTGTTCACGCTCGTCTGCGTCCTGCACTGGCGGGGCTAGCGCGGGGACAATGCCGGGAGAGCTTCCGAGCGCGGTCCTGTTCGCCTGCACCCAGAACGTCATCCGTTCGGTGATGGCGGCCGCCATCATGAAGCACTTCTACGGCCAGCGCACTTACGTAGCCTCCTGCGGGGTGAGGCCCGGAACGCCCGACCCCTTCGTCGCAGCGGTGATGGATGAAATTGGCATCGACCTCGGCAAGCACCGGCCGCAGGGCTTCGAGGACCTCGAGGATTCGAGCTTCGACCTGGTGATCTCGCTGTCGCCCGAGGCCCATCACCGGGCGCTGGAAATGACCCGCACCATGGCGATCGAGGCGGAATACTGGCCGACCATGGACCCGTCCATCACGGCGGGCAGCCGCGAGCAGATCCTCGACAGCTATCGCGAGGTGAGGGACCAGCTGGTACGCCGTATCCGCCAGCGTTTCGGCAGCATGGCGGCGCGCGGTGTTTGAGGGCTTGGCCAAGCTGCCCGAAACCGCTTATCTAGCCGTCATGCGGATCAACATGAAAACGGCGGAAACGGAACTGGCGGCCAGGCTCGCGGGCATTCCCGATGCGCAGGACATCGCCTGGGCTGCCGTCTGGCTGGAGGCCTGCGGCTATGGCGGCATCAAGCTTCTGGCCGATGCCCTGACGGACGGCGCCCGCAGCCATGACCTGGCCCGCGATGCGCTGGGGATCGACCTGCAGAACATATCCTGCGCATTCCTGGCGCCGGCCATCATGCGCGATGTGAAGGCCAATGGCCGTGTCTTCCTGCGCAATGTGCGGCACGGGCTGTTCATGCTGCCCTTCACGGTGCGCGACAATATCGGACTTGGCTGTCCGATTGACCCGTCCTTCGCGGTAGGCGGCGAGCGGCTCAAGAACCCATACGCCGAAAAACTGGCGCTCGCGGAAGCCGAGGGCCTCGACATCGACGAGACTGCCTGGGCCGGAGCCCAGGCCTGAACCAGACCACAATCAAACCGGAGACACCATCACATGGCAGGGCCGCTCACCGGACTTCGCGTTCTGGACTTGAGCCGCGTTCTCGCGGGGCCATGGGCCACGCAGATTCTCGCTGATTTCGGCGCCGAGGTGATCAAGATCGAGAAGCCGGGCGAGGGCGATGACACGCGCGGCTGGGGGCCGCCCTTCCTCACCAATGCCGATGGGTCAAAGGGCGATGCCGCCTATTTCCTTTCGGCCAACCGCGGCAAATGGTCGGTGACGATCGACATGGCCACCGCCGAGGGCCAACGGCTGATCCGCGATCTGGCCGCGAAGTCAGACATCGTGATGGAGAACTTCAAGGTTGGCGGCCTCAGGAAATATGGCCTCGATTACGACAGCCTCAGGGCCGTCAACCCGCAACTGATCTATTGTTCGCTCACCGGCTTCGGGCAGACCGGGCCCTATGCCCAGCGGGCTGGCTATGATTTCATGATCCAGGGCATGGGCGGCATCATGTCAGTGACCGGCCAGCCCGATGGCGCGCCGGGCGCGGAACCGATGAAGGTGGGAGTCGCTTTCGCGGATATCTTCACCGGGCTTTATTGCGTGATCGCCATCGAAGCGGCGCTGTTTCACCGCGCCCGCACCGGCCAGGGCCAGTACATCGACGTGGCGCTGCTCGATTCGCAAGTGGGCGTGCTGGCCAACCAGGCGCTCAACTACCTCGTAGGCGGCAAGCCGCCGACCCGGCTCGGCAACGCCCATCCTAATATCGTGCCCTACCAGACCTTCGCCACGAAAGACGGCCACATCATCATGGCGGTGGCCAATGACCGTCAGTTCAAGGAGTATTGCGCGATCATCGGCCTGCCGCAGCTCGCCGAGGACGAACGCTTCCGGCTCAACCGCGGCCGTGTCGTCAACCGTGGCGAACTGATCCCGCTGCTTGTGGAACCGATGAAAACCCGCACCACGGCGGCGTGGGTGGCCGCCTTCGAGGGCGCGGCCATTCCCTGCGGGCCGATCAACACCATCGACCAGGTGTTCGCCAATGAACAGGTTCTGGCGCGCGGGCTGCAGATCGGGCTTACCCGCGAGGACGGCGTGCAGGTGCCGGGTGTCGCCAACCCCGTGGTGTTTTCCGAAACGCCGGTGGAATATGACAAGGCGCCGCCGCAGCTTGGCGACGGCACCGTGAAAATCCTGAGCGAGGTGCTGGGCCTTTCCGGGGGCGATATTGAACGGCTCCGCCGCGAGGGCACAATCGGCTAGTCCCTGCGGCTTCGTACCGCCCTTGTTCCATGTCGTTTTCAGGCTATCGCCAGCCGGAACAGCAGGGCATATAGCGCAGCACCATGGCCAACCTCGTGATAACTTACTGGCGCGACATCCCCTCGGCGGTTTCGGTGAAGGCCGGCCGCCGCGAGGAAAAGCGTATGCTCGCCGACCGCTTCCAGGAGGCGATCGACATGGCCGCCATGCGTGGCGGCGCCTCCGATACCGACAGCTATCTCGCAGACTGGCGGCGCGCCGAGCCCGTGCCGGTGGGTGATGATCTGGCGGCCGAAGTCGAAAAGGCCAGGGCCAGCCTCGAAGCCGAATTCACCCAGGACAAGCTCAAGACCCTCATCGCCAATGGAGGCAAGGCCCCATGACCCACACCCTCGTCGCCTCCGCCACCCGCGAGCACATCATTGGCTTCGACCGGCCCTTTACGGTGATCGGCGAGCGCATCAACCCCACGGGGCGCAAGAAACTCGCCGCCGAGATGCAGGCCGGCAATTTCGATACGGTGATCAAGGACGCGCTGGCCCAGATGCAGGCGGGCGCGCATATCCTCGATGTCAACGCCGGGGTCACCGCCGTCAATCCAAATGAGTCGGAACCGCCGCTGCTGCGCCAGACGCTTGAGATCGTGCAGTCGGTCACCGACCTGCCGCTGTGCATCGATTCCTCGGTGACATCGGCGCTGAAGGTGGGGCTCGAAACCGCCAGGGGCCGGCCGCTGGTCAACTCGGTGACTGGCGAGGAGGAGAAGCTTGAAGCCATCCTGCCGCTGGTCGCCAAATACAATGTCGCGGTGGTGGCGATCTCGAACGATGAGACCGGCATTTCCGAAGACCCCGACGTGCGCTTCGCGGTCGCCAGGAAGATCGTCGAGCGCGCCGCCGACCATGGCATCAAGCCGCATGACATCGTCGTCGATCCGCTGGTCATGCCGATCGGCGCCATGGGCACGGCCGGGCAGCAGGTGTTCCGCCTGGTGCGGCGGCTGCGCGAGGAGCTGAAGGTCAACACCACCTGCGGGGCCTCCAACATTTCCTTCGGCATGCCGAACCGCCGGGCGCTGACCGGCTATTTCCTCGCCATGGCGGCAAGCCACGGCATGACCTCGGCGATCATGAACCCGCTCCATGACGAGGACATGCACGCCATCTACGGCGCCAATGTGCTGAACGGCACGGACGCGCATTGCAAGTTCTGGAACAACAAATTCCGCGACATGGCGCCCGCGCCCGCCGCCGCGGCGCTGGCGCCCGGCGAGGTCGCGCCCACCGCCGAGGAAATCGCCGCGCGGCGGGCGGCGCGCGAGGCCAGGCGGCGGCGCTGACCCATGACCGACGCTAACCCGCTCATCGTCTTTACCCCCTCCGGCAAGCGCGGCCGTTTCCCGGTGGGAACGCCGGTGCTGCAGGCGGCCCGCGCGCTGGGCGTCGACATCGACTCGGTGTGCGGCGGGCGCGCCATCTGCGGCCGCTGCCAGGTGACGGTGGGCGAGGGCGAATTCGCCAAGCACGGCATCGCTTCGCGGGCCGCGCATGTCTCGGCCTTCTCGGACGTCGAACGGCGCTATGACCGCATCAAGGGGCTGGCGGCCGGCCGCCGCCTGTCCTGCCAGACCAGGATCACGGGCGATCTGGTCATCGACGTGCCGCCCGAGTCGCAGGTGCACAAGCAGGTCGTCCGCAAGGAGGCGGACACCCGGGCGATCGAGGTCGATCCGGCGACCAGGCTGTGCTTCATCGAGGTCGAAGAGCCCGATATGCACAAGCCGTCCTCGGATCTCGAGCGTGTCTACAAGGCCCTGAAAGAGCAATGGGGCATCGACAATCTCTCCTGCGATCTTGCCATCGTCACCAACCTGCAGAAGACACTGCGCAAGGGCGCGTGGAAGATCACCGCGGCGGTGTTCTCGCGCGCGCCGGGCGGCGGCAACCGGCTTGTCGCCATCTGGCCGGGCTTCCATGACCGCGCCTTCGGCGTCGCCATCGATGTGGGGTCCACCACCATCGCCGCGCATCTGACCGATCTTTCGACCGGCCAGGTTGCCGCGTCGGCTGGGGTGATGAACCCGCAGATCCGCTTCGGCGAGGACCTGATGAGCCGCGTGTCCTATGTGATGATGAATCCGGGCGGCGAAAGGGAAATGACCGACGCCATACGCCAGGCGCTCAACACGCTGGCGGCGGAAGTGGCGCGGCAGGCTGGCATCGATACAGCCGATATTCTCGAGGTGGTGCTGGTCGGCAATCCGGTGATGCATCATCTGTTTCTCGGCATTGACCCGACGGAGCTGGGCGGCGCGCCCTTTGCGCTGGCCACCGGGCTTGCCGTCACCTGCCCGGCGCGCGAACTGGGCCTCACGCTCAATCCCGGCGCCTGGGCCTATGTGCTGCCCTGCATCGCCGGGCATGTGGGCGCTGACACGGCGGGCGTCGTACTGTCGGAAGCGCCGCATGAGCAGGACGAAATCATGCTGGCGGTGGACGTTGGCACCAATGCCGAAATCGTGCTGGGCTCGCGGGCCCGTCTGCTGGCTTGCTCCTCGCCCACCGGCCCGGCCTTCGAGGGCGCGCAGATTTCATCCGGCCAGCGCGCGGCGCCCGGCGCCATCGAGCGCATCCGCATCGATCCCGTGACGCTCGAACCGCGCTACAAGGTGATCGGCTCCGACAAATGGTCCGACGAGGACGGTTTCGAGGAGGCGATCGCCAACACCGGCGTTACCGGAATCTGCGGCTCGGGCATCATCGAGGCGGTGGCTGAAATGTATCTCGCCGGCATCATCAACCAGGACGGGCTGATCGACGGATCGCTCGCCGCCTCCAGCCCGCGCATTGAGGCCGCGAACCGCACCTTCAACTATGTGATCCGGTCGCCGGGGTCCGGCGGCAATGAGCCGGTGATCCGCATCACCCAGAACGATGTGCGCGCCATTCAGCTTGCAAAAGCCGCGCTCTATGCCGGCATCAGGCTGCTGATGGACAAGCTTGGAATCAATCAGGTTGGCAAGATCCGGCTGGCCGGCGCGTTTGGCAGCCACATCGATGTCAAATATGCCATGATCCTCGGACTCATTCCCGATTGCGAGCTATCGAAAGTACAGAGCGCCGGCAATGCAGCGGGAACGGGAGCGCGCATCGCTCTCGTTAACGTAAAGGCGCGCGATGAGATCGAGGCTGTCGTGCGCCGGATCGAGAAAATCGAAACCGCGGTTGAGCCCATGTTTCAGCAGCATTTCGTGGAGGCGATGGCGATCCCGCACAAGACCGCGCCATTCCCGCATCTTGCCGCCGCGGTAACGCTGCCGGCGCCAAAGGATGTCGCGCCCGCTGGCCAGGACGGCGGCGAACGCCGGCGGCGGCGGCGCGGCTGACCGGCAAAGCTCAATCACCTGATCCACTCTGCTTATGTTTACGTAACGCAAACGAAGGGTTGCAATCGCTGTCTCTGCGATGTAGGAACCTGTTGCTGACAAACTTAAAAGAGATATATTTGTAACTCAGCGTCAAATAGCAAGGTAAATGGAAACCTCATGTCATTATCCAAAAGACAGATCGCCCGCCTGAACAAGATCATCTCCACCGCGCAGAAAGTGCTGGAGACCGCAAAGTTGGAGGAAGCCGCCGCGCGCGACGGCGCGCCGCGCCGCCGCCGCCGTTCCTCGGCCGAGGCCGAAAAGATGCGGGCCGAGATCCTCGCCAAGCGGGCCAAGGGCGTGCCCGCAACCAAACTCGCCGATAAGTACGGCGTGACCACCGCTTATATTTATATGATCAAGTAGCGTCAGATCGCGGCTGACCTGCTCTTCCCCCGCCGGGAAGAGTCTTCGTCTCTTCCCGCGGCCGCACATGGTTATGCTTTCGCCACTGACGCAGGTCCTGTCCAGAACCGGTCTCGACGCGCTGGTCTTGGTGCCCGGCGCCAATTTCCGCCGTGTCTTCAACAAGGACTTCCACCAGATGGAACGTCCGCTGGCGGTGATCGTGCCGCGGGCGGGCGAGGCGGTCGCGGTGGTGCCCAATCTCGAAATGGGCTCGTTCCAGGCGATCGGCTTTCCAGGACGGGTTTTCGACTGGCGCGACGAGGCTGGCTATCAGGGCGCCGTCATGGCGGCGGGCGAGGCGCTGCCGCAGCTGCGCAATGGCGCCCGCATCGGCGTCGAGGGCCAGCGCATGCGGGTGTTCGACTTGCTGGCCTTGCAGAAGGCTTTTCCCGGCGCCGCGTTCATGGACGCTCACGCGGATATCTCTCGGATACGCCTGCACAAGACCGCCGATGAAATCGCCCGTCTGCGGCAGGCCATTCGTCTCTCGGAAGCAGCGCTTGAGGCCACACTCGGCGAAATCAAGGTTGGCATGACCGAGACCGAGATCGAGTCGATCCTGCTCCGCAACCTTTTCGCGCATGGCGCCGACGGGCTGTCCTTCGCGCCGATCGTGGCGGCGGGCGACAATGCGGCAAAGCCCCATGCCCATGCCAGGCCCGGCTACCGCATCAAGCCGGGCGATGCCTTGCTGTTTGATTTTGGCGGCACCTACCAGGGCTTCAGCGCCGATATCACCCGCACATTCTTTGTGAAGGAAGTCTCGGACTATGACCGCGCTTTCTACGACGCGGTGCTCAGGGCCAATGAAACGGGCCGCGCTGCCTCGCGTCCGGGCATCGCGGCCTCCGAGCTCGATGACGCGGTGCTGAACGTGCTCGAACGCTCGCAATTCGCCGCCTTCTGCCGCCACAAGACCGGGCATGGTCTCGGGCTTGACGTGCATGAGGCGCCACAGATCATGCGCGGCAATGATCAGCGCCTTGAGCCCGGCATGGTCTTCACCATCGAGCCCGGCCTTTACCGTGACGGGGAAGCCGGCGTGCGGATCGAAGACAATGTGGTGGTGACGGAGTCAGGCATCGAATGCCTCACCTCCTTCCCGCGCGCGCTTCGCCTGGTGGGATAGATCAGCGGCGTCCGGCGCCCGAGACCTTGCTCATCTCTTCATTGCCATGCTGGGCCAGCACGCGCCCCGCCAGATAAAGCGAGCCGCAGATCAGGATGCGTGGCGCCGGCACGCCGAGCGAGGCCTGGCGCAGCGCGTCCTCAAGGCTCGCGGCGGATTCCGCTGAAAGACCATGGGCGCGCGCGGTATCCGCCAGGGCCTCGGCGGCAACCGCGTTCTCCTCATCCGGAATGGTCAGTGTCACGACGCGGCTGGCGATCCCCGCAAAGCAGCCGATGAAGCTTCCCGCGTCCTTGGTGTTGAGCATGCCCCAGACCAGCACCAGCGGGCGCGAACGGCGCTCGTTCAGTTCGGAAAAGGCCTGCGCCAGCACCCGGCCGGCGGAAGGATTGTGGCCGCCGTCAAGCCACAGCTCGGCGTCGGCGGGCACCAGCGCTGAAAGCGCTCCAGGGCCCAGGCGCTGCATGCGGGCGGGCCAGCTCGTGGACCTGAGGCCCTCCGCGATGTGGCTTTCCGCGATGCGCGGATCGCCGATCACCCGGATGGCGGCCACCGCATTGCTGGCATTGTCGATCTGGTGGCGGCCACGCAGCTGCGGCAGCGGCAGATCGAGCAGGCCGTGCTCGTCCTGAAATACCAGACGGCCATGCTGTTCATAGGCCTGCCAGTCCTGCCCCGCGATATGCAGGGCGGACCGCAGCCTGGCGGCCACCCGCTCGATCTCGGCGCGCGCCTCATCGGTCTGCACGCCGATGACGGCGGGAACGCCCCGCTTCAGGATGCCCGCCTTCTCATGGGCGATGAGAGTCAGCGTATCGCCCAGATATTGCTGGTGGTCATAATCGATGGTGGTGATCACCGACACCAGCGGGTCAGGGATCACATTGGTGGCGTCGAGGCGGCCACCGAGACCCACCTCGAGGATCAGGTAATCCGCCGGGGTACGGCTGAAGGCGAGAAAGGCCGCCGCGGTGGTGATCTCGAAGAAGGTGACGGGCTCGCCACCATTCACCTGTTCGCATTCCTCAAGCAGCACGGTGAGCGCCTGTTCGGGGATCAAATCGCCCGCCACCCGGATACGCTCATGAAACTTCACCAGATGCGGCGAGGTATAGGCATGGGCGCCAAGCCCCGCCGCCGCCATGATGTGGCGGAGATAGGCCACCGTCGAGCCCTTGCCGTTGGTGCCCGCGACATGGATGACCGGCGGCAGCTTGCGCTCCGGGTTTCCAAGCTTCGCCAGCAGGCCCTGCATGCGGCCAAGGCTGAGGTCGATGATCTTCGGGTGAAGCGACAGAAGCCGCGTCAGGATGGCGTCGCTGAGCGCCAAGGATCAGCCTGCCGGAACCAGCGCCGTCGACGGCACTTCGCGCGACGGCGCCCGGCCGAGCAGGCGGACGAGACGGCCCAGCGTGTCGCGCATCTGGTGGCGGTGCACCACCATGTCCACCATGCCATGGGCCTCGAGATATTCGGCGCGCTGGAAACCCTCGGGCAGCTTCTCGCGGATCGTCTGCTCGATCACCCGCTGGCCGGCAAAGCCGATGAGCGCGCCGGGCTCGGCCACATGCACATCGCCCAGCATGGCATAGGACGCGGTGACGCCTCCCGTGGTCGGGTGGGTGAGCACCACCACATAGGGCAGCCTGGCGGCCCGCAGCTCCTGCACGGCCACGGTGGTGCGCGGCATCTGCATCAGCGACAGCACGCCCTCCTGCATGCGCGCGCCGCCGGAGGAGATGAAGAAGATGAACGGTGTCTTCTTTTCCGCCGCCTTGCGCATGGCGGTGACGATGGCCTCGCCGGCGGCCATGCCCAGCGAGCCGCCCATGAAAGCGAAATCCTGCACCGCGATGGTGACGGCGAGGCCGCCCAGCTCGCCAAGGCCAGCCTGGATACAGTCATCGGCGGCGTTCTTGGCGCGGGCTTCCTTCAGGCGGTCGGCATATTTGCGCTCGTCGCGGAACTTGAGCGGATCGGCCGGCGCCTGCGGCAGCGCGATCTTTTCATAGGCGCCGTCGTCGAACATGGTCGTGAGCCGCACATCCGGCGGCATGCGCATGTGATAACCCGATGGCGGCATCACATATTGGTTAGCCTCGAGATCCTTGTAGAACACCATCTGCCCGGAGTCGGGGTCTTTCACCCACATGTTCTCCGGCGTCTCGCGCTTGTCGGTGCCGAGGATGGAGCGGATTTTCGGGCGGACGAAATTCTTGATCCAGTTCATGGCCGGTCCCCGCGCGCTTTCTCAGACAGCTTGAACAAATTCATTCCTCTCCCCCATCGGAGAGGAGGGGAGGGTAAGGGGGCTCATGCATAGAGAGATCAGTTGAACGCGCCCGCCTTTGTCCTCGCCCGCGAAGCGGGAGAGGAAGGGGCCCCAACGAAGTTGGGGGAGGTGAGGGAATCGAAGGGCGCCGGAGGGTGTTGCAATTCGTCGTCCCCTCATCTCCCCGTTGCGTGCCGCAACGGGTCCCGTCTTCTCCCGCAGAAGAAGCGGGAGAAGACACAAGCACCATAAGTGGCAGAACAGTGACCTCAGTTGACCAACCGATGCCATGGAGAGCTCAGCCGCTGTTCCCGGCATCATCCACCCCCTCACCCTGCCCTCTCCCCCACTGGCGTGGGGGCGAGGAAGAAAAAGTGATGTGAGCGTCTTGCGCGGCATCGGGCGTCCTAGCTCCTTACGCCCTGGGCGATGCCGGCGACCAGCGCATGCACCGCCTTCGCGGTTTTCGCCGTCGCCTTGCCAGCCTTGGTCAGGCTCTTTTCAACGGCGCTCACCAGCGCCGAGCCCACGACGACGCCATCGGCGTCCCTGGCGATGGCGCGCGCCTGATCCGCCGTCTTGACGCCGAAGCCCACGCAAATCGGCAGTTTCGTATGCTTACGCAGCCGGTTGACATTGGCCTTGACGCTTGTCAGGTCCGGCGCCTTGGTGCCGGTGATACCCAGCACCGAAACATAGTACACAAAGCCGGAGGTATTGCGGAACACCTTGGGCGCGCGCTTGTCATCGGTGGTGGGCGTGGCGAGGCGGATGAAATTCATGCCCGCCGCCAGGGCGGGCAGGCAGAACTCGCCGTCTTCCTCCGGCGGCAGATCGACGATGATGAAGCCATCGGCCCCGGCTGCCTTGGCGTCCTTCAGGAACTTGTCCACGCCATAGACATAGACGGGGTTGTAATAGCCCATCAGCACGATCGGCGTATCCTTGTCGGCCTTGCGGAATTCCTTCACCAGCTTCAGCGTCTTCTTCATGGTCTGGCCGGAAGCCAGCGCGCGCAAGCCCGCCGCCTGGATCGCCGGGCCATCGGCCATCGGATCGGTGAATGGCATGCCGATCTCGATCACGTCAGCACCCGCTTTCGGCAGTCCACTGAGAATCTTGAGCGAGGTGTCATAGTCGGGATCGCCCGCCGTCACGAAAGTCACGAGCGCGGCGCGGCCTTCCTCCTTCAGGGCGGCAAACCGGCGGTCGATGCGCGTGCTCACAGCTTCGTTCCCAGAATATCCGCCACCGTGAAGATGTCCTTGTCGCCGCGGCCGCAGAGATTCATCACCATCAGGTGATCCTTCGGCCTCTCGGGCGCGATCTTCATGACATGCGCCAGCGCGTGGCTTGGCTCCAGCGCGGGAATGATGCCTTCAAGCTTGCAGCACAGCTGGAACGCCTCCAGCGCCTCCTTGTCGGTGGCCGAGACATAGTCGACGCGGCCCATGTCATGGAGCCAGGCATGCTCCGGCCCGATGCCCGGATAATCGAGGCCCGCCGAGATCGAATGGCCTTCGATGATCTGCCCGTCATCATCCATCAGCAGATAGGTGCGGTTGCCGTGCAGCACGCCCGGCTTGCCGCCGGCGATCGAGGCCGCATGCTTGGTCCTAGTCTTGAGGCCGAGGCCCGCCGCCTCGACGCCGATGATCTCGACATCCTTGTCATCGAGGAAAGGATGGAACAGGCCCATGGCATTGGAGCCGCCGCCGATGGCCGCGACCAGCGAATCCGGCAGGCGGCCTTCGCGCTTCAGCATCTGGGCCTTGGTCTCGCGCCCGATCACCGACTGGAAATCGCGCACCATTTCCGGATAGGGATGCGGCCCCGCCACCGTGCCGATGCAGTAGAAGGTGTCTTCCACGTTCGCCACCCAGTCGCGCAGCGCCTCGTTCAGCGCATCCTTGAGGGTGCGCGAGCCGGACTTGGCCGGAACCACCTCGGCGCCCAGCAGCTTCATGCGGAACACATTGGGCTTCTGGCGCTCGATATCGACCTCGCCCATGTAGACGATGCATTCCAGCCCAAAGCGGGCGCAGGCGGTGGCGGTGGCCACGCCATGCTGGCCAGCGCCGGTCTCGGCGATGATGCGCTTCTTGCCCATGCGGCGGGCGAGCAGGATCTGGCCCATCACATTGTTGATCTTGTGGGCGCCGGTGTGGTTGAGCTCGTCTCGCTTGAAATAGATCTTGGCGCCGCCCAGGTGCTCGGTCATGCGCTCGGCGAAATAGAGCGGGCTGGGGCGGCCAACATAATGCTCGAGGAAGCCGTCAAGCTCCGCCTGGAAGCCGGGATCGGCCTTGGCGTCCCTATAGGCCTGTTCAAGCTCGAGGATCAGCGGCATGAGGGTTTCGGCGACGAAACGGCCGCCATAGATGCCGAACAGGCCGTTCTCGTCCGGTCCCATGCGGAAGGAATTGGGGTTGGTCACGTTCATGTGGCGTCTGCTGCCTTTTCTCGACTGTTGGACTGGTTCTAGCGGGGGCGCTTCGCCGCCTCAATGAATTTCCGGATCAGCCCGGGATCCTTGACGCCGGGGGCAGATTCAACACCGGAGGATACGTCCACGATGGGTGCGCCGGTAACCCGGATGGCCTCCGCGACATTGGCGGGGGTGAGCCCGCCAGCCAGCATGAAGGCCGGCCGGCTGCCGCCGTCCAGCAAACCCCAGTCGAAGGCATGGCCATTGCCGCCGGGCAGCGCGGTCCCGAGCGTTTCGGGCGCCTTGGCGTCATACATGATGAGGCTCGCCACCGCCGCATAGGGCGCGGCGGCGGCAATGTCCGCCTCATCCTTCACCCGGATGGCCTTGATTACCGGCCTGCCGCTGCGCCGCGCGACGTCCGCGACCCGCTCCGGAGTCTCAGAGCCATGGACCTGGATGAAATCGGGCCTGACCCTGGCCGTGATCTCCGCGAGCAGCGCGTCATCGGCATCAACCACGAGCGCGACCGTCTTCACCCGGCCACGGGCCTGGGCGGCCAGCGCCGCCGCCTGGTCAATGGTCACGTAGCGCGGGCTTTTGGGATAGAAGACAAACCCGATCAGGTCCGCTCCGGCGGCGATGGCCGCCTCGACCGTCTCCGGCGTCGACAGGCCGCAGATCTTGACCTCAGCCACGATCGAGCCCCTCCAGGATCATCTGCGCCGCGCGGGCGGGGTCGGCGGCCCCGGTGATGGCGCGGCCGATCACCAGAATATCAGCACCGGCGGCGCGTGCCGCGGCGGGGGTGGCCACCCGTTTCTGATCCTGGGTTGCGGCATCGGCCGGGCGGATTCCCGGCACCACGGTGAGAAAATCACGCCCCAGATCATGGCGGATGCCAATGAGGTCATGCGGGCTGCAGACGACACCGTCGAGCCCGGCGGCCCTGGTCAGCGCGGCGAGGCTGCGTACATGGGCCTCGGTATTCTTGGCGGTCTCGAAGCCGGCGGCCCAGATATCGTCATCCGAGAGGCTGGTGAGAATGGTGACGGCGATCAGCTTCGAGCGCCCCGCCACCGCCTCGGCTGCCGCCTTCATCATGTCGAGGCCGCCGGTGGCGTGGAGATTGACGATGGCCGGCCGCGGCGCGATCCGCATCAGGGCCGCCATGGCCGAGGCGACGGTGTTGGGAATGTCGTGGAGCTTCAGATCGAGGAACACCGGCAGGCCGGTGTCCGCCACCCGCGCATAGCCTGCGATGCCATGGGCATAGAAGAACTCCATGCCGATCTTGGCCCAGCCCACATGCGGCTTCAGGGCGCGCGCCAGCGCCACCGCCTGCGCGAGGTCGGGCGTATCAAGGGCAACGCAGATCGGATTGGCGGGCATCGGCAAGGCTCCGGCTGATCAGCCGGCCTTTTGATACAGCATGATGGCGGTAGCAAGGTCTTCGATCGCCGTGCCGGCGGACTTGAACAGGGTGATCTCATCCAAGGCCCTGCGGCCCTTCGCCGTACCCTGGCACAGATCGAACAGATCGCCGCAGATACTGGCGAAATCGAAGCGGCCCTCGTCACGGGCCTGCAACAGGTCCCCGGCCTCGGCCAGCGCGCCCTCACGGGTATCGACATAGACCGCGGCGCGCGCCACCGTTTCCGCATCGGTCTCGCGCATGCTGGGTTTGAACGCCCCGGCGAGATCGACATGGGTGCCGGGCTGCAGCCAGGCGCCCCGCAGGATCGGAACCGTGGACGAGGTCACACAGCTGACGATGCCGGACTGCCGCACCGCATGTTCGAGGTCGGTCACCGCATGGGCCTCGAAGCCCTGCTGGGCCAATTCCGCCGCCAGCGTCTCGGATCGCGACGGCGTGCGGTTGTAGACGAACACCCGCCGGATCGGCCTGACCGCGGCATGCGCGGCGACGAAATGCGGGGCCAGCGCCCCGGCGCCCACCACGGTCATGCTATCAGCATCCGGGCGCGCCAGATAATCGGCGGCGAGTGCGGAGGCCGCCGCGGTGCGCCGCCTGGTGATTTCGGTGCCATCCATCAGCGCCACCGTGGCGCCCGTTGCCTGGTCGATCAGCAGATAGCTCGCCTGCACGGTGGGCAGGCCCCTGGCCGGGTTGTCGGTCTTGACCACCACCGTCTTGAGCCCCGCCCATTGCCGCGACCAAGCGGGCATCAGCAGCAGCGTCGAGACCGGGGAAACTTCATGGTGATGGCGCACCGGGGTTTCGATGGGCGCGCGAAAGCCCTCGCGCAGCGCTTCCACGATATCGCGGTAGGCGCCGAGCCGCGCCACATCGGCGGCGGAGAGCAGTTTCACGGCGCCTTATCCGGGCGCGTCGCGGGCAGGTTATGCTGCCAGTCACGGCGTTCACGCTCATGGGCCTGCTGGGTGCGGATCAGCTCGATCCTGGCCTCCTTGGCGGCGCGGCGGTACTTGGCATTGCCGCGCCAGGCCACCAGCCAGCCGGCGAAGATGCCGATCAGGATGCCGGCGAACAGCAGGCCCCACAGCGGCACTGTGATGGTGGCGAAGGGGTGCGTGCGGTTGATCGGGTCGAAGGACACGGTGACCCACTGCCGGTTGGCGACCGCAAAGCCAATCGCCGCCACCGCGATTGGCAGCCCGATGACCCAGTTGAAAATACCTTTAACCGTCATGCTCGCGTTCTACGCCGGAGACGGCCGAGGCGCAATCAGCCCTTGCCGTTCAGACGCTCGCGCAGTTCCTTGCCGGTCTTGAAGAACGGCACCCGCTTGGCCACCACCTCGACGGCGACGCCGGTGCGCGGATTGCGACCGGTGCGGGCCCCGCGCGACTTGGCCGAGAAGGCGCCAAAGCCGCGCAGTTCCACCCGGTCGCCGTCCTTCAGCGCATTGATGATCTCATCGAGCACCGTGTTGACGATGCGTTCGATGTCGCGGTGATAGAGATGCGGGTTTTTCTCCGCGATCTTCTGGACGAGCTAGGACTTGATCATGACGTTTCCCCGGTTACTGGGCAGGGTGCCAAAGTGCTAGAAGTCCGTCAAGCTTGGCCCGCCGGGCGGCGTCCCGCAGCCCGTCCAGGCCCAGACCGCCCAGCAGCGCATCGGCGGCGGAGAAACCCAGACCGGAAAACCGGCTGTCGGCCGGGGGCTCCCAGTCGAGGATCGGCAGCTTCGGCGTGAGCTTCTTGTCGGTTTCGAGCCAGGCCATGCCTATCTCCTCGCCGCCGATCGCGTCGATGAGCTTGACGTTCAGCGCCTGGCGGCCGGTATAGACCCGGCCATCGGAAAGTTCGCGCACCCGCTCCATCGGCAGCTGGCGGCGCTCGGCCACCAGGCCCATGAACCACTGGAACCCGTCATCGACCATTTCCATGGAGACGGCGCGGGCCTTTTCCGATACCGGCTTGTAGGGCGAGGGCTCAGCCTTGAGGTCGCCGGACTTCAGCTCCTCCATCCTGATGCCCACCGTGTCGAGCAGCTTCGAGACTTCGGGGAAGCTGAAGATCACGCCGATCGAACCGGTGATCGTGTTGCCGCGCGCCACGATGTGGTCGGCGGCGAGCGCCGTGATGTAGCCGCCGGAAGCGGCCACCGTATCCATCACCGCCACCACCGGTTTCTTTTCGGACAGCTTGCGCACCGCCTCATAGACCGCCTCGGAGCCTGCCGTTGTGCCGCCCGGGCTGTCGATGCGCAGCAGCACGCCCTTGACCTGATCGGCCTCGGTCACCTGCTTGAGGAGATCGAGGGTCTTCTGATCGCCGGTGATCAGCCCGTCGATCCGGACGCGGGCCACATGATCCTCGAAGCGGCGGGCATCGCTGGTCCACAGCAGGGCGGCCAGCCCCGCCACCGCCAGCAGCACCGCCACGACCCGCCAGAACGTAACCCGGCGTTTCAGCCGCCGGCGTTCGACGATGAGTTCGGCTTCGGACATCGACAAGGCGCTTCTCCGCAACGCAATGGCTGCAAGCACTCAGAGTGAAATGGCCGGGCGGACCCGGCCATTCCGGTCTCAGTCAGGCTTGGTCTCGTCCTTCTTCTTGAGCGCGGCGCCGAGAATATCGCCCAGCGAGGCGCCCGAGTCGGATGAGCCGTATTGCGCCACGGCTTCCTTCTCCTCGGCGATCTCGAGGGCCTTGATCGACACGTTCATCTTGCGCGCCTTCTGGTCGAAGAGCGTGATCTTGGCGTCGAACTTCTCGCCCACCGCGAAGCGGTCTGGCCGCTGCTCGCCGCGGTCACGCGCCAGGTCGGCGCGCTTCACATAGGCCGTCATGTCGGTGCCGGCCACCTTCACCTCGAGGCCGTTGTCTTCCACCTTCAGCACTTCGCAGGTGACGGTGTCGCCCTTCTTGAGGCCCGAGGCGGAGGCCATCGGATCGGAGCCCAGCTGCTTGATGCCGAGCGAGATGCGCTCCTTCTCGCGGTCCACGTCGAGCACGCGGGCCTTCACCCGGTCGCCCTTCTTGAAGTCCTTGATGGCTTCCTCGCCCGCCCGCTTCCAGTCGATGTCGGAGAGATGCACCATGCCGTCGACATCGCCGTCGAGCCCGATGAACAGGCCGAATTCGGTGATATTCTTGATCTCGCCCTCGACATTGGAGCCCGGCGGATGCTTGTCGGCGAACGCTTCCCAGGGGTTGCGCTGGGTCTGCTTGAGGCCGAGCGAAATGCGGCGCTTGGCCGAGTCGATGTCCAGCACCTGCACTTCCACCGCTTCCGAGGTGGAGAGAATCTTGCCGGGGTGGACGTTCTTCTTGGTCCAGCTCATTTCCGAGACGTGGATCAGGCCCTCGATGCCGTCTTCCAGCTCCACGAAGGCGCCGTAATCGGTGATGTTGGTGACCTTGCCCTTGACCCTGGCGCCGATCGGATAGCGCTCGGTGACGACTTCCCACGGGTCCTTGTCCAGCTGCTTCATGCCGAGCGAGATGCGCTGGGTCTCGGGGTTGATGCGGATGATCTGCACCTTCACCGTCTGGCCGACATGCAGCACATCAGACGGATGGTTGACGCGCTTCCAGGCGATGTCCGTGACATGGAGGAGGCCGTCGATGCCGCCGAGGTCCACGAAGGCGCCGTAATCGGTGATGTTCTTGACCACGCCTTCCACCACCTGGCCCTCGGCCAGATTCTGGACGAGCTCGGAACGCTGCTCGGCGCGGGTTTCTTCCATGATGGCGCGGCGCGACACCACGATGTTGCCGCGGCGGCGGTCCATCTTCAGAATCTGGAACGGCTGCGGCACATTCATCAGCGGGCCCACGTCGCGGATCGGGCGCACGTCCACCTGGCTGCCCGGCAGGAAGGCCACGGCGCCGCCGAGATCGACGGTGAAGCCGCCCTTGACGCGGCCGAAGATCACGCCCTCGACGCGCTCGTTCTTGTTGGACATCTGCTCGAGCCTGGTCCAGGCCTCCTCGCGGCGGGCCTTGTCGCGCGACAGCACGGCCTCGCCCAGCGCGTTCTCGATGCGCTCCAGATAGACCTCGACCGTGTCGCCGGGCTTCACCTCGGGCGCCTTGCCCGGCTGCGCGAATTCCTTGATGGCGATCTTGCCCTCGGTCTTGAGGCCGACGTCGATGATCGCGAAATCATTCTCGATGCTGACGATGCGGCCCTTGACCACGCTGCCTTCGGTGGCGGGATGGTCGGAATAGCTTTCGGCGAGGAGGAATTCGAAATCTTCACGGGTGGGGTTGAGCGAGACGGCGGATTTCGCCATGGGTGGTGTGTTCCTGTTCGAAAATCGAGGCTGGCCCGGCGGCAAAACCCGCTAGGACGTCCCGCCTGGCCCCGGTTGCTGAAATGGGGCGCCAGACGGACAAACCGCGACCTGGCGTTCCAAACCCCCGGAGACCCCGCCCAGGCAGGCGGCCAGACGTCTCCGAAGCCCTGAAACAATATGGGGTGCTTTGCGGCACCCCGGTTCATGTTCACGCCGCCCCTGGGGGCAGGCATGTCCTGTAACGGCCGCGTACATAGGAGAAAACCCGGCGGGGGGCAAGGGCTAGCGGCCCACCCGATTGGCCATGACCGCCCTCAGCGCCGCCGCCACCGCCTGGTCACGGTCCAAATCCGAGGTGTCGATGATCACCGCGTCGGCGGCGGGGATCAGCGGCGATACCGGGCGCTGCGAGTCGCGCGCATCACGGGTGAGGATTTCGGCGAGGACGGATTCATAATCGGCTGCGCCAAGCTCCTGCTGGCGTCGGCGGGCGCGCACCTCCTGGCTGGCGGTGACGAACAGCTTCACATCGGCATCGGGGCAGACCACCGTGCCGATGTCGCGGCCATCCAGCACGGCGCCGGGCTTCTGGCGGGCGAAGGCGCGCTGAAGCGCCAGCAGGGCGGCGCGCACTTCCGGGATGGCCGCCACCTCGGAGGCGGCGGCGGCCACCATCTCGTTGCGCAGGTCCGAATCCGCGAAAGCGCCGGGATCGAGCGTCCTGGCAGCGGCAATGGCGGCCGCTGCGGAAATGGGGGCGCCGCCCGCCCTGAGCGCCGCCAGCCCCACCATGCGGTAGAGCGCGCCGGTATCGAGGAAGTGATAGCCCAGATGTTTGGCCAGGGCGCGGGCGATGGTGCCCTTGCCGGCCGCCGCCGGACCGTCGACGGCGACGATCATGCCGAAATCTTCGCGCCCATCGCGTTCATGAGCCCGGTGAAATCAGGAAAGCTTGTGGCGATGAAGCGGCTGTCATCGACCCGGGTTTCGCGCGCCGCGGCGAGGCCCATGACCAGGAAGGACATGGCGATGCGGTGGTCCATATGGGTGGTGACCGTGCCGCCGCCGGCAGCGCCGCCGCCGTCGACTTCCAGCCAGTCGCGCCCGGAGCGGGTGGCAACGCCATTGGCCGCGAGGCCGGCTTCGACGGCGGCCAGCCGGTCACTTTCCTTGACGCGGAGTTCCTCCAGCCCCTCCATGCGGGTGACGCCGCGCGCGAAGGAAGCGGCCACCGCCAGAATAGGGTATTCGTCGATCATCGAGGGTGCCCGTGCGGCGGGCACGGCGATGCCGCTGAGCTGCGAGGCCCTGACGTGGAGATCGCCCACCTCCTCGCCGCCGGCCAGCCTGCGGTTTTCGATGACAATGTCGCCGCCCATTTCGATCAGCGTCTGGATGAGCCCGGTGCGGGTCGGGTTCAGCATGATGTTCTCGATCACGATGTCCGAGCCCGCCGTGATCAGCGCCGCCACCATCGGGAAGGCGGCCGAGGACGGATCGCCGGGAATGTCGAGCGTCTGGGCGGTGAGTTCGTGCTGGCCTTCGATGGCGATGTGGCGGCCGTCGTCCTTCTGCTCCACGGCGATCCGGGCGCCGAAGCCCTTGAGCATGCGCTCGGTGTGATCCCGCGTGGAGGTGGGTTCGATCACCGTGGTGCGGCCCGGGGTGTTGAGGCCGGCCAGCAGCACCGCCGATTTGACCTGCGCGGAGGCCACCGGCAGGCGGTAGGTGATGGGCACCGGCTCCCGGGCGCCGTGGAGCGTGATCGGCAGGCGGTTTCCTTCCGCCGTCTCGAACCGGGCGCCGAACTGGGCGAGCGGACCGGTGACCCGGCCCATGGGCCGCCGCGACAGCGAGGCATCGCCCACGCAGGTGGCCGTCAGCGGGGTTGTCGCCATCAGCCCCATGGCGAGGCGGACCCCGGTGCCGGAATTGCCGAAATCAAGCGGTGCGGCGGGCGATTGCAGGCCGGAGACTCCGACACCCTGGACCCGCCACACGCCGTCTGCCCCGCGCGCCGCGCTGGCCCCCAGCGCCGTCATGGCCTTCGCCGTGTTGATCACGTCCTCGGCTTCCAGCAGGCCGCGGATCACCGTCTCGCCGATCGCCACGGCGCCGAACATCAGCGACCGGTGGGACATCGACTTGTCCCCCGGCACCCGGATGCGGCCCTTGAGGGCCGAGGCCTGGCGGGAGATGAGGGGAAGCGGTGGCAGGGGGGCGGAAGACTGGCTCATAGGCTGCTCCGATACACGATCGGCCGGGTCTCTGCCACCCCCGCCGATTGGCTTTTGACAACGGCGCCGGGAAATGCCATGGAGCGCGCCAATCATGCGAATTTCTGCCGTCGAAAGGATCAACCGTGGTCAAGGCTGAACTCGGAACCAAGCGGACGTGCCCGTCCTGCGCCGCCCGTTTCTACGATCTTCTGAAGAACCCCATCGTCTGCCCGAAATGCGGGGCCAATTTCGTGGCTGCCGCCATCCTGCCGTCCAAGGGCGACATGCCGGCCATGGCGCCCGCGCCCAAGCCGCGCGAGGTCGTGTCCGAGGACATGGAGACCGCCGATGTGGAGCTCGTCAGCCTCGAGGACGCCGAAGCGCCGGACGTGGCCGAGGACGACGAGACCGCGGGCATCGAGGACGTCGATCTCGGCGAGGAGGCGGCGGATGCCGAGGCCGAGGACGACACCTTCCTGGTCGAAGAGGAAGAGGAGGGCGACAATGTGTCGGGCCTGCTCGACACCGGCGGCAAGGAAGAGGACGAAGAGAGCTAAAATATCGCTTGCCTGAACAGGGCGGCGGAACTAGGTTCCGCCCCGCTCCGCCGCCCCCAAGCGGCGAAGGCGATCACGGTCAAGGGGTCATAGCTCAGTTGGGAGAGCGCTTGAATGGCATTCAAGAGGTCGGCGGTTCGATTCCGCCTGGCTCCACCATCCCGGAAGTGAGGCATCGTGGCGGCGATCTATCCCGATCTTGAAGGCAAATGCGTGCTGGTGACCGGCGGCGGCTCCGGCATCGGCGAATCCATCGTCCGGCGCTTCGCCGGCCAGAAATGCAAGGTGGCCTTCATCGACATCGCCCGCGAGGCGTCCGAGGCGCTGGAGGCCGAACTCACGGCCAAGGGCCACCAGGTGCGCTTCAACCATACCGACCTCAAGGACATTGCGGCCCTGCGCGAAACCATCGCCGCGGTGCGGGCCGGCTGGGGGCCGGTCGAGGTGCTGATCAACAACGCCGCCAATGACGAGCGCCACCCCACCCCGGACGTGACGCCCGAATACTGGGACGACCGCATCGCCGTGAACCTCAAGCAGCAGTTCTTCGCCGCCCAGGCGGTGCTGCCGGACATGCAGGCGGCGCGCCAGGGCGTGATCGTCAATTTCGGATCGATTTCCTGGATGATCGGCCAGGGCGGCATGGCCGCCTACACGGCGTCGAAATCAGCGATCCTCGGCCTCACCCGCTCGCTGGCGCGCGACTATGGCCCCTACAACATCCGGGTCAACGCCATAGCGCCCGGCTGGATCATGACCCAGCGCCAGATCGACAAGTGGCTCACGCCCGAGGCGCTGAAGGAGCTGGAGCAGCGCCAGTGCCTGAAGCGCAAGATCATGCCGGACGAGATCGCCCGCTTCACGGTCTTCCTCGCCTCCGAGGAAGCCTCGGCCTGCACCAACCAGCAATATGTGGTGGACGGCGGCTGGGT
>NZ_JBJTER010000027.1:0-22440 GCF_046093005.1 Aestuariivirga sp. | reverse complement strand
GCCGCGGTGGCGGCCGGCGCCGAGGCCCTGGCCCGTCTTTCGGGCAAGCCCGGCATGGTCACCCGCGGCAAGATCGCCGAACTCTATCACGCCGACTGGGTGAGCCGGGAGGGCAGCCTGGCGCTGGCTGATCCGGTGCTCTTGGCGGATGGATTCGCCGAAACCGTCCAGTGGTACCGCGCCGCCGGCTGGTTGCCTCCGGTGCGAGGCGCCGTTACAACCCCAACGCCTTCAGAAACAGCCCGATGACCGACACCGCCGCCCAGATCTGCAAGCTGCTCGCGCCGTTCAACACCAACGGCGCCGTGCTTTCATCCAAGACCGACATCTCGACCGACCTCAACATCGATTCCGTCACGGTGATGGATTTCGTGATGGAGGTCGAGGATCACTTCGACATCGAGATTCCGCTGAACGTACTGTCCGAAACCCGTACCGTCGAGGACCTGGCGAAGGTCGTCGATGCCCGTGTAAAAAAAGGATAGAACCATGGATCTTCTCGCCAAGCTGCAGGGCATCGCTGAACGCCACGCGCGCGTGAGGGCGCTTGGACTCGAGGGTATCGGGGTCGTCAACGAGCAGATCCTCTCGCCCACCCGCGCCATCATCGACGGCCGCGAGACCATCCTCGCGGGCACCAACACCTACATGGGCATCACTTTCGATCCGGACTGCATCGCGGCGGGCCAGAAGGCGCTGGCCGAATTCGGAACCGGCACCACCGGCTCGCGCATCGCCAACGGGTCCTTTGCGATGCACGGCCAGCTCGAGCGCGAATTTGCGCGCTTCCTGGGCCGCAAGCACTGCATCGTCTTCACCACCGGCTACCAGGCTAACCTCGGCATGATGTCTGGCCTGGCCGGTCCGCGCGACACGATTTATCTCGATGCCGATTCGCACAGCTCGATCTATGATGGGTGCACGCTCTCGGGCGCCAAGCTGGTGCGCTTCCGCCACAACGACGCCGCGGACCTCGACAAGCGCCTGAGCCGCGGTGAAGGTGACGGCGGCGGGAAACTGGTGGTGCTCGAAGGCATCTATTCCATGCTCGGTGACCGGGCGCCGCTCGCCGATTTCATCGCGGTCAAGAAGAAGCACGGCTTCCAGCTGCTCGTCGACGAGGCGCATTCCTTTGGCGTGCTGGGCGAGAATGGCCGCGGTCTCGCGGACGAAGCGGGCCTCGAGCAGGATGTCGATTTCCTGGTCGGCACTTTTTCCAAGAGCGTCGGCGCCATCGGGGGGTTCGGCGCGGGCGATCACCCCTACTTCGAGTATCTGCGCTATGCGATGCGCCCCTATATGTTCACGGCCTCGTCCTCGCCCGCTTCGATCGCCACCTCGCTCGCGGCGATCCGCAAGCTGGCGGCGGAGCCGCAGCGCCGCAAGAAGCTGAAGGAGAACTCGGCGCGGCTGTTCGAGGGCTTCAGGTCGCTCGGACTTGATCTCGGATGCGGCGTGGCAAGCCCGGTCGTTGCCGTCAGGTGTCCGGACGAGCCGTCCACGCTCGCCATGTGGCATGCGCTGCTCAGGGCGGGCGTCTATGTCAACATCGCGCTCCCGCCCGGCACGCCAAACAAGCTCTGCCTGTTGCGGTGCTCGGTTTCGGCCGCCCACAGCGAGGCTGAGATTGACCGCATCATCGGCCTATTCAGCGAAGTGGTGGCGCAGGGCCATGGCCGAAAAGTGGCCAATGGTTAGCGTGCGCTCCTAATCCCGCGCTAGCCTGTGAGGAAGCTGAAGGCCGGGCCGGTCTCAAGCAGCAATGGCGCGCGCGGCGGAGCGAAGAACTCGCCGTCAATCACAAACACGGTTTTCGAGCTTACCTCCAGCCGCTCGCCGCAGAAACTGACCGCGCCCGCCGGCGCCCTGCGGTTCTCAGCCCCATACATGACGGGAATGGTCCAGCGCAGCACGGACGGCACGGGATAGGGCAGCACGGTGGTGCGGATGGGCCCCGTCTTGCCGCCCCAGAATGGCCTGGCGTTGAGCGCCAGCTTGTCGAGGGTTGTCGACATCTGCAGCAGTTGCGGGCCTTCCGCGAGGCGCTGGCCGCCGGCATCGACGGTAATCGCAAAAGGCCTGTCGAACCGGCTTTCATCATCGTTGGCTGGTTTGCCGAGCAGATGCTTCCTGAGCGCCGCAAGCAGCGTGCGCGCCACCGCCCATTGGCCGCGGACGCCGCGCTGGTTGAAGGCCTGCTGGCAGTAGCGGGTAGCCTCCGCCACCGCGCCGGTGCCAACGAACATGCCGTGGCGCGCCTTGCCGTCGCCCGGATTTGCGCAGCGGATTGTGTGCCTGATGGCTGTTCCGGAGGCCGCTGGATTGCGGATGAAGGCCGCCTCCGCTTCGGTCGAGCGTCCGCGGAAGCCGATGTCGTTGGCGGAAAGATTGGTGGTGCCATGCGGCAACAGGCAAAGGCGCGGCGTCTGGCGGAACATTTTGCGTTCGGCGATTTCGGTGAGGATTTCCTGGATGGTGCCATCGCCCGAACTGATGAACAGATCGGTCACGCCGTCCCGCGCCAGACCGTCCAGTATCTGGCCAAGATCGCCGAACCGCTGTAGAGTCCGTATACTGATGTTGTGATCCCTCGCCAGTTTCGCGGCCAGCGCCGTTCCCTTGCCGCTCGCCTTTCCGGCTTGCGGGTTGATGATCAGCCCGATATGCCGCGCCGGGCTTGCCGCCGCACCGCTCATGGCTCAGATCGTCTCGGCCCGCAGCGTCAGCATTGCCGCAAGCGCGCCGAAGGCCGCCACGGGCAGCCATGCCGCGAGCCAAGGGGCGACGAAGCCTAACTCGCCCATGGTCAGCGCAATGCCGTCGACGATGAAATAGATGAAGCCGATGCCAACGCCGGCCGCGAACAACACGCCAAGCCCGCCGCCGCGCCGGAAACGGGTGGCCAGCGGCACGCACAGGGCGATCATCAGGAAGCCGGTAAAGAACATGGCGATCCGCTTGTTCGCCCAGGTCTCGTAGACCCATACCGGGCGGATGCCGAAGCCCTCATTTTCGATGAAATAGCCGATTTCTTGGTACGACATATCCTCCGGCGCGCCGGACCGCATGCCGGCCACGGCGGGCCTGATGTCGCCCGAATAGACCATGGTATCGAGCCGCGATGGCTCAAGATTTTCCCGGTAGTAGACGACGACCCCTGAAAGTTTCCAGCGCCCGCCGGAAAGCTCCGCCGCCGCGGCGTAAATCTGCTCCCGGAGCAGGCCTTTTTCGTCGCGCCGGAAGATGATGACGTTCTCGAGCTGCGTCGACTGCGGATTGGCGCGTTCGGCGCGCAAGATGTCCGGGCCGGACCGCATCCAGATTGGATCTTTCTCGCCCAGTTTCAGCTTTTCGCTGCCGTAGTCGCCAACACCCCATTCACGGAGCTGGGGCGTGGTCCATGGAATGGCGGTATTCGCCAGAAAGAACAGCAGCCCGCCGGCCACGAAGGCCATGGGAAGCAGCATCAGGATCATCCGGAAAGGCGACAGGCCGGCCGCCCATATCGCCGAGATTTCGTTGCGATAGCTCAGTTCCGTGAGGGCCAGCAGCATGGCAAGCAGCATGCTGATGCTGACATAATTCGCGAGGACGGCCGGCGTCCGGTAGGCCAGGTACCGGAGGATGATGGCCGGATCGCCTGGCTGCAGCGCCTGCAGGTCCTTGGCGCTGGCCAGAAGCTCAAGCGACAGAACGAAGATCGTTATACCCAGCAGAATGCCGAAGAAACGGAAGGCCACCATCCGGTTGAGCATCCACCCAACAATCTTGATCATGCCGTTTCCTTCCATCCAAGGCGCCGCGTCAGCGTGGCGCGGAGGCCGCTGGCGAACTCTCCCGCCCGGTCGATCGTGGCGCTCACGGGGTCGTTCCGCAGCGTGAAGCAGGTTCTCGTGTAGCGCCAGCCCGCAAAGGCGCCAAGCAGCAGGAATGGCAGCCACATGGTCAGCAGCGGCGGGGCAAGGCCATTGTTCGACGCCGAGGCGCCCTGCTGGATCACTTCGTTGTAGGCCACGATCAGCACCAGCGCCGCGGCGGTGCGGAAGCCGCGGGCGGTCCGGCGCGAGCCCACCGCGAATGGAATGGCAAGAAATGGCAGGACAAGGATGCTCGCCGCGGTGACCAGCCGCTCGCTGAGTTCGGAAGCCACTTCCTCGCGCGTGGCCTTGGGCGGCGGCGCGTCGAGTGCTGCGAACAGCTCGGGCAGCGTCAGTTCCCGCTCGTCAAGCCCGCGCGGGCGGAACAGATCCTTCGAGATGCGGCCCAGCGGCGTATCCGCTTCCAGGAACTCGGTGGTCTCGCCGGCCACTGGCGGATCGGCCCGCGCCGGGCTGGTTCCGAAGACAATCCGGTGGCCGTCTTTCAAATGCAAGGTGGGCCGCTGGCCATCCGGCTGTTCGATCAGCGCGCCTTGCGCCGCCGTCACCGTGTCCGATCCCTGGTAGCCCTTGTCATGATAGATGAAGGCGCGCTCAAAAGTGTTGTCGGCGCGGTTCAACCGGTCGAGGATGAAGGTGCTGTCGCCAGCCTGCATGAACACGCCTTCCTCGGCCAGATAGAAGATATCGACATTCTGAACTTCGAAGATCACCGAGCGGTAGGCATAGCGCGCATGCGGCTGCACCCATCCCATGATCGCCAGCGACAGCGCGCTCAACAGCATACCGAGCAGGATGACCGGCCGCGCCATGCGGTTGAGCCCCACGCCCGTCGCCATCAGGGCGTCGGTCTCGGAGTTCGCCGACATCCGGCCGAACCCGAGGAGAAGCCCGAGGAACAGCGCCGCCGGAAGCGCCGTGCCCAGATAGTGCGGGGCCAAGTAGGCCAGCATCTCGAACACCACCGTGAACGAGCTCTTCTTGCCGAGCGTGGCGTCAAGCAATCTGACCATGCGGTCGGCGAGCAGCATCAGCATGCCGATCACCAGCGCGGCGGCCAGCGGCAGCGACACATGCCGCAAGACAAGCCTGTCAACGAGGCGGAGCAAGGCTTACTCCAGCGCCTGACTGCGGGAAACTTCTCATGGCGACTATGTAGCGCAGTCGGCGTTCACGAAGAAAGCGCGAATTCGGCCCTTGTGCCGACCTGGCGGGTCAGTGGATCGAATCCGCGGGAGGTCACCTCGATGACCCAGCGTCCGCCAAGGCGCTGGATGCGATAGAGGTTCCAGGCCGCCGCGGGGTGATGAGCGGCCTGCGCGCTCGAGGCCGATGGCACGCCGACGATGGAAACGGTTCCAAACCGCGATTTCAGCTTGTTCACCATGGGCTCATGGTTGTGCCCATGCAGCACCAGTTCGGCGCCCTGGGTTTCCAGCACCTCCTTGAGCTGCGGCGCATCGATCAGCGCCTTGCGCGGCTTGGCCAGCCCCGGAAGCGGCGGGTGGTGGAGCATGACGATGCGTGCGAAGCCCCGTTCGCGCAGGTCGCCGAGCAGGAAAGCCAGCGAGTCGAGCTGGGTTTTGCCCGCAAGGCCGCAAGCCCTGTGCAAGGGTTGCGGCACGGCGGTCGAGATGCCGATCAGCGCCGCGTTGCGGCGCAGCCGGACATAGGGAAACGGCGTCTCGATCTGGGCGGAAACCTCGGTGAGGGCAACCCGCATGTCGCCCTGCATGTAGGCCGCCAGATGCGAGAGGCCATGCCGCCAGTCGACGCGCACATAGGTATCGTGGTTGCCGGGCACGAAGCTGATCCAGGAGGCCTCGCCGAATGCCGCCAGCCAGCGCCCGGCTGCCCCGAATTCCGCATGGGCGGCGACATTGACGATATCGCCGGTCAGCGCCACGTGATCGGGAGCGGCGTCCACGATATCGGCGGCGATCGCCCGGGCAACGGCCACGCTGTGCAAGCGGTGACGGTTCAGCCGCCAGTTGACGGCGCCGACCGCGCGTTTCAGCCTGAAATGCTTGCGCGCCGCGCCCGCTGGCAGAGGCCCCAGATGCAGGTCGGAGAGATGAGCGAGACTGAACACGTTGGAACCCGGCCCCGCGCTAGGCCAGCGCCTTTTCATAGATTCGGTAAGTTTTGTAGGGCTTGCCGCCGAAGGTTTCGATTATCTTTCGCATTGGCAGATTATCCTCGAGGATCCATGAAAGTTCGGCTTCCCGGGTGCCACGGCTCACATGGTAATCGAACACCCGCATGATTGCCGCAATCACCAGGCTCGCGCCCAACGCCGTGTTGTGATGCCTCGAACGCAGCCCCATGAGCGGCATGCGCACGGCAGCCGGCGGCCGCGCAAACATGTTCCAGGCCAGTTTGGTCCAGCCAAGAGGCAACAGGCGGCCGTTCAGTTGCTTGATCCAGCGGTTGGCGTCCGGCAGTGTCACGGCCATGGCGGCCGGCTCACCGCGGTATTCGGCGATGGCGACGAAATCACCCGTCACCAGCATCGAAAGGCTTTTGCCCAGCGCGACCATTTCGTCTTCGGTCCATGGCACGAAGCCCCAGTTCCCCGACCAGGCGTCATTGGCGATATCAAGAATAATCCGCAGCTCCGAGTCCAGCTTCTTCTTGTTCAGTGGACGGATTATCACATCCTTGTCGGCGTTGGCCCGTTCATTCGCCGCCCGGAGGCTGCGCGGCAACTCCCCGGTCTTGAGGAATTCGTAGGCGAACAGGTCCTTGGCCTTGTTGAACCCCAGCGCCTCCAGGTGCGCGGCGTAATAGGGCCGCGCGTGACCCATCATGATTGAGGGCGGCGCGTCAAAGCCTTCGATGAGCAGACCCACTTCGTCATTGATGGAAAAGTTGAACGGGCCCTGAATCTTCGAGGCGCCCCGCTGTCCGAGCCATGCGGCGGCTTGCTGCATCAGGCTGGAAATCACGGCGGCATCGTCTTCCGCTTCGAGGAAGCCGAACTGTCCCGCGCCGTCCTGATAGCGGGCTGAGCGCAAGGCGCATAGCTGCGCCGAGATGCGGCCAACCGGCTTGCCGTTCCTGAAGGCGAGGAACAACTCCACCTCGGCATGACGGAAATAGGGGTTCTTGCGGCGGTCCAGGTGCTCGTAACGCTCGGCATACAGCGGCGCGACCCAATGCGGATCATCCCTGTAGAGGGCAAAGGGCACATCGAGGAAGGCCTTGAGATCGGCCTTCCCGCGCACTGGGCGGACGCTGACGGTCTGGACCATGAAAAGGGCATATCGTGCGCATATCCTAAACTCAAGACCGCTCGCGACGGCGTTCCGGGCGCGGGTTCACCTTGACGTCAGTCTGAAGGTGGTTTATCGGCCTTTCCATGTTCGGAATCAGCCAGATCCGCCTGCGACGACGAGCCCTGTGCCGGCGCGCGCCTGCGCGTATCTGATCGCCTCCGGACGTTCCACTCGCAGCCATCCCGCCTTGCGCCGCGTCGGTCCCGCCGGATTTTGAAATACACTCATTCATCCGGATAAACATCCATGTCGGGCCCCATTGCCTGCGAAGATTCCACCCCGCAAGATGCGGACGCCGTCGAACACTTGCTTGATCTCAGCTTTGGTTCTGACCGCAAGACCAAGACCTCTTATCGGCTGCGCCAGGGAAGCGCCCCGGTGCCTGGGCTGTCGCTCATCGTCCGCGACCGCGGGGTGCGGCTGTCGGGAACCATCAGCTTCTGGCCTATTGCCATTGGAGGCAGCCAGACCCCGGCCCTGTTGCTGGGGCCGTTGGCCGTCCACCCGGACCGGCAGAAGCTCGGCATCGGGCTGGAACTGATGCGCGCAGGTCTCGGCCGCGCCAAGGCGCAAGGGCATGGCCTGGTGTTGCTGGTGGGCGATGAGCCCTATTACGCGAAGGTGGGGTTCCGGAAGGTCCCGGAGGGCGTGGTCACGCTGCCGGGGCCGGTCAATCCGGATCGCCTGCTCTATCTCGAATTACGCGATGGCGCCTTTGATGGCGTCGCGGGGATGGCGCGGCCCGGCAATTCATCTGCCTTCGCGGAACCACATGGCGCCGAGGCCTAGCAGCAGCGCCGCCAGGCTCAGCAGCGTGGCGAACAGCGGAATGTCGGCCACGGCGGTCACCCTGTGCGCGTCATTGGCGCGCAAGCCCATCCAGCCCGAGCCCGTCATCGGCCGTCCGGCACTGACTTTGACCACTTGCGGCATGCCGTCCTCAAACCATTGCACGCTGCCGCCCGTGGCCGCGGCCACGGGGCCGAGGATCGACGTGGTGGCCGCGACATTCGCCATTTCACGCGCATCGCCGCTGCCCGCCGCCGCCACCGCCAGCAGCTTGCCGTCGCTGAGCCGGTGCAGGCCCGCTTCGGTGACTGGCAGCGAGGCCTGGAAGCGGCCCGGCGATGTTTCCCGCAGCGTCAGCGTTTCGGTCTTGCCGGAGGGTAGCGTCACCGTCACCGGCTCGGCCTTGTCGGCCATGGTCCGGCGCTCGATCACCAGGTCCTTGCCCACCTGGCGGCCGCTGAGCGCCTCTTCCTCGAGATCCGGCTCCTTCATCAGCCAATGCGCCATCCGCCGCAGCAATTCGGTCTGCGGTCCGCCGCCCTCGAAGCCGCGCGCCCACAGCCAGCCCTGGTCGGACAGCAACTGCGCCACCCGGCCCTCGCCGTAGCGGGAAAGCACCAGCAAGGGCTTGTCTTCCAGGCCGGACATCAGCGTATCTTCGGGTTTTGCCTCGGTATCGACCAGCCTGAACCAGCGGCCCCAGCTCGGCGGTTCCGCGGCTGAGCCTGGCAGATCCCTGGTCACCGGATGTTTCTGGCCGGGCCGTGTTAACTCAGGCTTGAACGCGCCTTCCAGCACCTCGCCGGTCGGCGCCGCGGCGATGATGTCCGAGAGCGGCGTGAAATAGAGGCCGTCATCGCCCGCGAGGTCGGGGCCGGAGGCGATCAGCACCGCGCCGCCCTCTTCCACATAGCGCACGATATTGGCCATATAGGCGGCGGGCAGCACCGTCTGCCGCCGGTAGCGGTCGAAGATCACCAGGTCGAACTGGTCAAGCTTGTCGACGAACAGTTCCCGCGTTGGAAAGGCGATCAGCGCCAGTTCACGCGTCGGCGTGCCGTCCTGTTTCTCGGGTGGCCGCAAGATGGTGAAATGCACAAGGTCGACGGAGGCGTCGGCCTTGAGCAGATTGCGCCACGTGCGCTCGCCCGGATGCGGCTCGCCCGACACCAGCAACACCCGCAGCCGGTCCCGCACCCCTTCGATCACCGTCACGGCGCGGTTGTTCTGTTCCGAAATTTCGCCTTCGAGCGGCGGGGCGGCAATCTCGACGATGTTCTGTCCGCCGTGCCCGACCGTGACCGGAACATCGACCGCCTCGCCCGGCATGACCTCGATGATCGCCGGCGCCTCGCCGCCTGCCGATATGGCGACGGACACCGGCGTCCCGGGGCCGTTCACCTCTTCGAGGCGAAACGAAACCGTCTGTTGCTGCCCGACAATGCCGAAGCGCGGCGCCTTCTCAATGGTGATCTTGCGGTCCTTCTCAGACCTGGAGCCGGTGATGAGGCCATGCAGCGGACCGCCGATCCCTGATTTTGCCGCATCCTGCGGCGCGTCATGCACGATGCCGTCGGTGATCATCACCGCGCCCGCGAAACGCTCGGGCGGAATCTCGGCCAGCGCGCGGTTCAGCGCCTCGAAGCCGCGCGTGCCGTCATCTTCGGCGCTGATGCCGGACTTGACCTCGACGACGCGAAGCTCGGTGTTGGGAAGGCGCGGAATCGCCTCTTTGAGCGCCGTCTCGGCCTTGGCGGTGCGCGCCAGCCGTTCCGGGTTCTGCTGGCTGAGCGAACGGTCGACAACGACGACCGCGATATCGCTCAGGGCCTCGCGCTGTTCGCTGCGGATGGTCGGGTTGGCAAGTGCGGCCAGCAGCAACAGCAAGGCCGTGGCCCGCAACAGGCTGCCGCGGGAACGCGATGCGGCCAGCATGGCCACCAGCACCAGGCCGATCACCGCCAGCGCCGTGATCAGCGGCCAGGGCAGCACTGGCGCGAGGCTCAAGCTCCAGCCGCTCATTGCCCCAGCCTTTCGAGCAGCGCCGGCACATGCACCTGGTCGGCCTTGTAGTTGCCGGTCAGCGCATACATGACGATGTTGATGCCGGTGCGGAACGCGAATTCGCGCTGCCGGTCGCTTCCCGGAATTGCGGCGTAGAGCGGCTCGCCCATGTCGTCCATGGCCCAGGCGGCGGCATAATCATTGGAGCCGATGATGATGCCGCTGACGCCGTCGGTGGCCCCGGCATTGGCGCCGGCGCTGTCGGCGGTCTCCACCCACAGCTTGCCGCTGTCATAGCGGCCCGGGAAGCGGTCAAGCAGATAGAAGCTCTTGGTCAGCACATGGGCTGGCGGAACAGGTTCCAGCGGCGGAACATCGAGCTTGGCCAGAATGCGGCGCAGCGCTTCTGACGAGGCGGTGGCGCCGCCGCTGAGCGCATCGCTTCCAGCGCCGTCCTCGCGGAGATCGAAGAGGATTGTGCCGCCGCCCTTCATATAGGCGTCCATGCGGGCGAGTGCCGCATCGGAGGGCACCGTGGCATCGGGCTTCACGGGCCAGTAGATCAGCGGGAAGAACACCAGTTCATCGCGTTCGATGTTGATGCCGGTGGGCGCCCCGGCCTCGACCGAGGTGCGGTCGCGCAACATCTCGCCCAGCCCTTTCAGCCCTTCCTCGCTGATCCGGTCGATCTCGGCATCGCCGGTGATCACGTATGCGAGCCTCGTTTCGAGGGCGTTATGCATGGCGAATGTGTCATTGCCCTGTGCCTGCGCCGGCATCGCCTGCCAGGCCGCCAGAAACAGCAGGGCCAGTGCTGCGGGCGCTGTACCGCCGCGCTGGCGCAACCGCTTCAGGCCCCCGCTCATCACCAGTGCGGCCAGGCAATCGGCGAGGAACAGCAGCATGGCCAGCGCGAAGGCATAGGGCGCCAGCGCCAGGGCCGGGCGCGGGCTCAGGCTGCGGATGGCAATCGCGTCGGGGAGGCCCGCGATGGCGGTCAGCCTGTCGCCGCTCCGGGTGATGTTGATGGCGCGCTCCTGTTCGCCGCGGCGGTAGAGGCCGGCGGGGGTTGCAGCGCTAACGCTTGCCTTGTCGATGGCCGCCGCCGGAATAGGCTGAATATCCGGCGACGGGTCGGTGAGATCGCCGGCGCCGTTCAGTTCCCGGTAGGGCGCGAAGGCCTGGGCGTCAGCGGACGCTGGGCCGCCACGCATGCCGCCGCCGGCCGCCGGAGCAATGTCGAGCACCCGGCGCAGCATTTCCACGAACAGGCCGGAGATCGGCAGGTTGGACCAGTCGGCATTGGCGGTCACATGGAACAGCACGATCATGCCCTTGCCCTGTTTCGCCGCCGTCACCAGCGGCGTGCCGTCGGCGAGGCTCGCCCATACCCTGTCGGGCAATTCGCTGTCGGGTTCGGCCAGCACCTGGCGGTTGACGGTCACGCCGGGCTCGGCGCCAAGCCCGGCAAAAGGGCTCGCCTCGGGGAAGGCCTGCAAGGGCTGCGGCGTTTCCCAGCTCAAGGCACTGCCCAGCGCCCGGCCGCCTTCGCGCAGCCTCACGGGGATCAGGCTATCCTGCGCGCCAGCGAGGCGCGGCCCCGCGAAGCGCAGCAATAGCCCGCCATTATCGACCCATTTGGATACCATCTCCTGCTCTTCCGGCGGCAGCACGCCGATGTCGGCCAACACCAGCATCGACAGGCCCTGGTCGAGCAGGTTCTTGAGCGCCGCCGCATCGGTTGGCGCCGACAGTTCGACATAAGGCTCGAGCGCGCGGGAAACATAGTAGAGCGGTGAGAGCAGCGGCTGCGAGGCTTCGGCAGCGGCGCCGGACATCAGCCCCACGGTTTTCCGCCGCCAGCGGTCATCCATCAGGAAGCTGGCCGCGGCATGGTTCTGGCCTTCGAGGGCGATGCGGCCCACCTCGTTGCGCAGTTCCACCGGAAGCTCGATGGCCGCTTCGGCCTTGCTGGCGCCAGCGGTGAACCGCAGCTGCGCTTCGCCCAGGCTGCGGCCGTTGCCGGCGCGGGCGATCGCTTCGATCGTCTGTTCCGGGCCACCGGCGACGCGCAGCGCCGTCACCTTGATGCGTCCACCATTGAAACCGGGGCTTGCCAACGCCACCGGCAGGCTGGCCGCCTCGGGCATGATCGCTTCGACGCGGGCCCTGCCGCCGGCGAGACCCAGAAGGCCTTTCGCGAAGTCTGTCGCCTCGCCGCTGTCGATCCCGTCCGAGAGCCACACCACCTGCAGCGCCGCGCCGCCGCCAAACGCCTGTTGCAGGCGGGTGAGCAGTGCGGCGCGGTCCGGGTCCATGGCGCGGGGCGCCAGTGCGGCGGCGCGGGCGCGCACATCCGCCGCGGCTTGCGGCTCCAGCGCCTGAGGCCGCAGCGTGGGCGTTGTCGATGCCAGCGTTACCGGAGCGCCGGCCACCGCCGCGGCGTCGAGTATCTCGCTCATGATCCTCTGGCGCGTGTCCCAGTCCCGCGCGGCTGCCCAGCCATCATCGACGACCAGCAGCAGCGGATCGCGCGCGGGCGCTCCGGCGCGGTCCGGCGCGTAGAAGGGCTGCGACACGCCGATGATCACCAGCGCCGCGAGCGCCAGCCGCAGCAGCATCAGCCACCACGGCGTCTTGTCCGGCTGCTCCTCGCGGTTGACCAGTTCCAGCAACAGCCGCACCGGCGGAAAATTCACCACCGCCGGCTTGGGCGGGGTGAAGCGCAACAGCCACCAGATCACCGGCAGCAGCAACAGGGCGGCGAGCGCCAGCGGCGTTGCGAATGTCAGGGCGGAGAGCAGGTTCATCGCGCCGCCTCGCCGGAAATCCGCGCATGCAGCGCCAGCAGCACCGGGGCCGGCGGCTGGTCGGTGCGGTGGATGGTGAAGCTCCAGCCAATGCGGCGGCAGATGTCTTTCAGCGCGGCGCGGTGCTGTGAAAGCTTCTCCGCATAGGCCTCGCGCAGCCGCTCGGCGCGCGCCGACAGAAACTTGATGGGCCCGGCCATCTCATGGAACTCGACGCGGCCATCGTAAGGAAATGTTTCCTCGGCGGGATCGGCCACCTGCACGAGATGGCCCTTGACGCCCGCCTCGGCGATCGGGGTGATCGCGGCGGCGATCTCGGCTGGCGGCTCCAGAAAATCGCCAGCCAGGATGGCGCTCGAGTAGCGCGGCAGCCGCGTGGCGGCGGGCAGGGCAGCGCCCTGGCGGGCCAGCATCCAGCCGGCGATTTGCACGAGTTGCCGGCGGGCATGGTCGGGCGCGAACGGCGCACCCAGGGCGCCGACGCGCTCCTGCGCCTTCACCGCCAGCGCGGCGAGGCTGAGGCCCAGGAGTTCGGCGCGTGCCCGCTTGCTGACCGGCGCCAGATGCGAGCGGAAATCCATCGAGATGGAGGGCGATGCCCAGACCCACAGCGTGTTGGCGGCTTCCCATTCGTTTTCGCGGATGAACACCCGGTCGGAGCGCGCCGATTTGTGCCAGTCGATGCGCTGGGTGGAATCGCCGAAGCTGTAGGGCCGGTATTGCCAGAAGGCTTCGCCGGGTCCGGCGCGCTTGCGCCCATGCTCGCCCAGCATCAGCGTCGCCGCGATGCGTTCCGCCTCGACGAGCAACGGCGGCAGGGCTTCGGCCTGCAAGGACGCGCGGCCGGCAAGTGCTAAGGCTTCGGCGTGCTGCATGTGATCAGGCGATGAGGCGGGAAAGCCGCTCGATGGCGCTGTCGATGGTGTGGCCCTCGGCCCGGGCGCTGAAAGTCAGCGCCATGCGGTGGCGGAACACCGGGCCCAGCAGCGCCATGACATCGTCAAGCGAGGGCGACAGCCGGCCTTGCAGCAAAGCGCGGGCGCGCGCGCCCAGCATCAGCGCCTGCGAGGCGCGGGGCGATGGCCCCCAGGCCACGTTGGCGTTGACGAATTCATCGGCCTCGGGGCCAGGGCGGGCGGCGCGCACCACCCGCAGGATGGCGTCCGCCACCTGCTCGCCCACCGGGATCAGGCGGGTCAGGCGTTGCGCCTGCATCAGCTCGCCGCTGCTGAGCGTGGCGTCCACCGCCTCCTCGGCGGCACCCGTCGTGGCGAACAGCATGCGCCGCTCGGCCTCGAGCGATGGGTAGGGCACGTTGATCTGCAGCAGAAACCGGTCCAGCTGGGCTTCGGGCAGGGGATAGGTGCCCTCCTGCTCGATCGGGTTCTGGGTGGCAAGCACATGGAAGGGGCGCGGCAGGTCATGGCGGAGCCCCGCCACCGTCACGTGGTGTTCCTGCATCGCCTGGAGCAGGGCGGACTGGGTGCGCGGCGAAGCGCGGTTGATTTCGTCGGCCATCAGCAACTGGCAGAAGACGGGGCCGGGCAGGAAGCGGAACTGGCGGCGGCCGGCCTCCGACTCCTCGAGCACTTCGGAGCCCACGATGTCGGCTGGCATCAGGTCAGGGGTGAACTGAACCCGCTTTTCGGCAAGGCCCAGCACCCGGCCCAGCGTGGTGGCAAGCTTCGTCTTGGCGAGTCCGGGTGCGCCCACCAGAAGGGCGTGACCGCCGCCCAGAATGGCGGTCAGAACCTGTTCCACCACCAGATCCTGGCCGAAAATGACCTTTCCGATGGCGGCCTTGGCCTGTTCCAGACGTCCCGCGGCAGTTTCCAGTTCGGCGACAATCTGGCGGTCGGCTTCGCTGATGCTTGGCATGATCCTCACGGCTGTTGCGCACCCCGCCAGGCATGGCGCGGCGCTTGCTTTTTTGAATTTCCAGTCTCGGCAACGAGAATGGCCTAAAAGAGGCGGCAGTGACAGCCCCTTGGCTTGTGTTATGAGCAAAGCATGACAGCGGATCACCAGGATGCGGGCAATCCCCTGAAAGGACTTGCGGCGGCCCGCCAGGCGGGGGCGAAGCCGCCCGTTCATCTGTGGAATCCGCCGTTCTGCGGCGATATCGACATGCGCATCGCCGCCGACGGCACCTGGTTCTACCTGAATTCGCCGATCGGCCGGAAACCGCTGGTGCAGCTTTTCGCCTCGGTGCTGCGGCGCGAGGAAGACGGGCGTTACTACCTTGTAACGCCTGTGGAAAAGGTCGGAATCAGGGTCGATGATGCGCCTTTTGCCGCGGTGCGGATGGGCGTCTCCGGCGCCGGCCGGTCCCAGGCGATTCGCTTCGAAACCAATGTCGATGACGAGGTGACGGTGGACGCCGCGCACCCCTTGCGCTTCGCCGAGGAGCAGGGCACCGGCGGCCTCAAGCCCTATGTGCTGGTCCGGCCTGGGCTGGAGGCGCTCGTCAGCCGGGCCCTGTTCTACGATCTGGCCGCCGCCGGCACGGTGGAGGAGGGCTGGTTCGGCGTGTGGTCCTCCGGCGTATTCTTTCCGATGCAGCGCGCCGCCGAGATCGGGTTACCGGCGTGAGCGGGCGGTTTGACGAGGCAGTGTTCCGCGTGCTGGCGGCCAGCAGGCTTCACCCAGCGCCGCCCAACGTTCACCGCCGCAGCGACGATGACCTCAACCCGGAGGCCCGCATGATCCCGGCGAATGAAACGCCGCGCGCCGCGGCGGTTCTGGTGCCGCTCGTGCCGCGGGCCGGCGGCCTGAGCGTGCTGCTCACCGAGCGCCAGCCGCATCTCAGAAGCCATGCCGGGCAGGTGGCGTTTCCCGGAGGCCGGATCGATGACACCGATCACGGCCCGGTGGCGGCGGCGCTGCGCGAAACCGAGGAGGAGACCGGCATCGCGCCCGATTTCGTGGAGCCGCTGGGATTTCTCGATACCTATCTCACCAGCACCAACTTCCGGGTGATGCCGGTCGTCGGCCTGCTGCGCCCCGGTTTCACGGTCACGCCGCATGAGGCTGAAGTCGCGGCTGTCTTCGAGGTGCCGCTGTCCTTCCTGATGGACCCCGCCCACCATGAACGCCACGCGCGCGACTGGCAGGGCAAGCTGCGCCATTATTACGCCATGCCATGGGAAGGGCATTACATCTGGGGCGCCACGGCCGGCATGATCCGCAATCTCTATTCGCTGGTCTACGAGACGCCATGAGCAGCCTTCCTTCGCTGGCGTCGGCACCATGGCTGCGGCAGGCAGCCTTGCAGCGCGTGATGGCGGCCATCGCCGCGGCGGGTGGCGAGGCGCGGGTGGCCGGCGGCGCGGTCAGGAACGCGCTGATGGGCGAGGAGGTGACGGAAATCGACCTCGCCACCACGCTCTCGCCCGAACAGGTGACGGCCGCCTGCGCCGCCAAGGGTCTTGCCGTGCACCCCACCGGCATCGACCATGGCACGGTAACCGTGGTCGCCGATCACCACCCTTATGAGGTGACCACGCTCCGCCATGACGTGGAAACCGATGGCCGCCGCGCCACCGTGCGCTTCACCGGCGACTGGCAAGCCGACGCCATGCGCCGCGACTTCACCATGAACGCGCTCTATTGCGACGCCGATGGCGTGATTCATGACCATGTCGGGGGCTACCCCGATATTCTGGCCCGCCGTGTGGTCTTCGTGGGCAGCCCCGAACAGCGGATTGCCGAGGATTACCTGCGCATCCTGCGTTTCTTCCGCTTCCATGCCCGCTATGGCCACGGCGCGCCCGATGCCTCGGGGCTTGCCGCCTGTGTTGCGGCGAAGGCCGGGCTCGATGGGCTGTCGGCGGAGCGCATCCGCCAGGAAATGTTCAAGCTGATGGCGGCCAAGGGCGCGGTTCCGACCCTTCAGCTGATGGCGGAGGCGGGCATCCTCGAGCGTCTTCTTCCGTATACGGATGAGTGGCGGGTGCTCGCACGCCTGCCGGCCGATCCCCTGTTGCGGCTTGCCGTGCTGGCGCAACAGCCCGCCGCCATGAAGGGCCGCTGGCGGCTTTCCAATCATGAAGGCCAGCGGCTGGCGGCCATCGCCGCGCAGGCGCCGCCCACGCCGGACTTGCGGCCAGCGGAACGGCGGGTCATTCTCTACCAGACCGGTCCGGAAACCTGGCGGGATCTGGTTTCCATCGGCTGGGCGCGATCGGATGCGGCGCTGGATGATCCTGCCTGGCAGGATCTGCTCATGCTGCCGGAGCGCTGGCAGGCGCCGGATTTTCCGGTGTCCGGGCGTGATCTGCTGGCGCGCGGCATGGCGCCCGGCCCGGCGATCGGAGACGCGCTCGCGCGGCTTGAAGACTGGTGGGTGGCCGGCGATTTCGCGGCCAGCCGCGAAGACCTGTTGAAACGGCTAACATAAAGGAGAAGGCCATGGCTGATATTCTGGTGATGAAGACGAAGGGCAAATCAGCGCCGCCCGTTGACAAGGGCAAGCCCGACAAGGCGAAGCTGGTCAAGGGCAAGTACCGCACCAAGACCTGGAACCATTTCACCGGCGAGGACGGCCGGCTCTTCTGCGGCGTCTGGCATTCGACGCCGGGCAAGGTGAAGCTCGACTATAAGGAATGGGAGTTCTGCCATTTCATGGCCGGCAAGGCCATTCTCACCAATGAGGAAGGCAAGTCCTGGACGCTCAAGAAGGGCGATGCCTTCATCATTCCGGCGGGCTTCAAGGGCACATGGGAGACCGTCAAGCCGGTGCGCAAGCATTACGTGATCCTGATGCCGCCATCCAAGACAAAGACCAAGTGATGGGCCGGTCGGTCCTCGTCACCGGTTCGGCGCGGCGGATCGGCCGCCGGCTGGCGCTCGATCTCGCCGCCGATGGCTGGAACGTGGCCGTGCATTGCAACGCCTCGCTGGCCGAAGCCGAGGAGGTGGCGGCCGCCATCCGCGCGCTCGGCCGCCGCGTGACGATCGTGCGCGGCGATCTTTCCCATGACGATGTGCCGGACCGGCTGATCGCCGAGGCCTCCGCGGCGCTCGGTGGGCTCACGTGCCTCATCAACAATGCCTCGCTGTTCGAGCCCGACGAGGTGGGCAGCATCACCAGGCAGAGCTGGGCCGAGCACATCGACACCAATCTGCGGGCGCCGATCTTTCTGTCGCAGGCCTTCGCGCGGCAATTGCCGGACAGCGCGGAGGGTAACATCATCTCGATCATCGACCAGCGGGTGTGGAAGCTGAACCCCAAGTTCTTTTCCTACACGACCTCCAAATCCGGCCTGTGGACGGCGACCCGCACGCTGGCCCAGGCGCTGGCCCCGCGCATCAGGGTCAACGCCATCGGGCCCGGCCCGGCGCTGCCTTCGGCCCGCATGGACCAGGCGGAGTTCGACAAGCAGGCGGCGCTGACGCTTCTGGGCCGCGGTACGTCGCCCGAGGAGATTTCGGCGGCCGCGAAATTCATATTGTCGCAACCGGCGGTCACCGGCCAGATGATCGCGCTGGACGGCGGGCAGCATCTGGTCTGGCAGACGCCGGACGTGACCGAGGTGAACGAGTAATGAAGAAGCCGATCATCAGCCACCATGTGGCGAGCGCCGCCGCCGGGCTGCGCCATGTATTCGTGCGCGATCTCGAGCTCAAGGCGCTGATCGGCATCCATGAACGCGAGAAGCATGAGCCGCAGCGCATCGTGGTCAACATCGATCTCTCGGTGAAGGAGGGCGCTGGCCCGAAGGACGACGACATCAGCCATGTGGTGTCCTACGAGATCGTGGTGAAGAAAGTTGAGGCGATCATCGCCGAGGGCCACATCAATCTCGTCGAGACATTGTGCGAGAAGATCGCCGCCGCCTGCCTGCGCGACAAGCGGGTGACAGCGGCGCGGGTGCGCGTCGAGAAGCCGGACATCATCGCCAATGCGCGCAGCGTCGGCGTTGAGATCGAGAGGCGGCGGTCAATCGCGATGAATATTGATCAGGTCTTGAGTTCTCCTGTCCAGAAAGGGGAGGGAAACGGGATCATGATTGCAAGTGTCCTGCGTCTTCTCCCGCTCCTTCTGCGGGAGAAGAAGGGACCCGTTGCGGTACGCAACGGGGAGATGAGGGGAAGGTGGCATGGCAGGCCAGACGGTACGCTCCGATGTCCTCACCTCTCCCAGCTTCGTTGGGGCCCCTTCCGCTCCCGCTTCGCAGGAGAGGACGAAGACGGGTGCGTTCACTTAACCGCTCACTTGCGCTGGCCGCTCCGCCGCCAACGCGATGGAGACTCATGACTGAAGACCACCCGGAGCAGGACGGAGCACCGGACGCCGGCGCTGAAGTGATCCGCGACGCGGTGAGCCGGCTGCCGGGCAAGCCCGGCGTCTACCGCATGTATGACGCAAAGGGCGACGTCATCTATGTCGGCAAGGCGCGCAACCTGAAGAACCGGGTTTCCAACTATACCCGCCTTACAGGCCATTCCGGCCGCATCGCCACCATGATCTCGCTCACCCAGTCCATGGAGTTCGTGACCACGGCGACCGAGGCCGAGGCGCTGCTGCTTGAAGCCAACCTCATCAAGAAGCTGAAGCCGCGCTTCAACGTCATCCTGCGCGACGACAAGTCCTTCCCCTATATTCTCATCGCGCGTGATCATCAGGTGGCGCAGCTCGCCAAGCACAGGGGCGCGCGCAACCGCAAGGGCAGCTATTTTGGCCCCTTCGCCTCGGCCGGCGCCGTCAACCGCGCCATCAACACGCTGCAGAAGGCATTCCTGCTGCGCACCTGCTCCGACAGCGTCTATGCCAACCGCACCAGGCCCTGCCTGCTTTACCAGATCAAGCGCTGTGCCGCGCCTTGCGTGAACTATGTCTCGCCCGAGGCCTATGGCGAACTCGTCAAGGAGGCGGAGGATTTCCTCAACGGCAAGAGCCAGGCGGTGAAGGCCGAACTCGCCCGCCAGATGGAGGCGGCCGCCGAAGCGCTGGATTTCGAACGCGCCGCGAGCTTCCGGGACCGTATCCAGGCCATGAGCTTCGTCACCCAGACCCAGGGCATCAACCCGCAGAGCGTCGAGGAGGCGGATGTTTTCGGCCTGGCGCAGGAAGGCGGGCAGAGCTGCATCCAGGTGTTCTTCTTCCGCTCCTTCCAGAACTGGGGCAACCGCGCCTATTACCCCAAGGCCGGCGCCGGCCATGAGGCGGCAGAAATTCTCGCCTCCTTCCTCGCCCAGTTCTATGATGACAAGCCGGTGCCGCGGCTCATCCTGCTGTCGCATGCGATCGAGGAGCGCGAACTGCTGGAAGAAGCGCTCTCGACCCGGGCTGGCCATCGCGTGGAAGTGCTGGTGCCGCAGCGCGGCGAGAAGAAGACCCTCGTCGATCACGGCTTGAGCAACGCGCGCGAGGCGCTGGGCCGCAAGATCGCCGAGAGTTCCTCACAGGCGCGTCTGCTGGACGGCGTGCAGCGGGTGTTCGGCCTGGCGGAGGCGCCCGGCCGCATCGAAGTCTACGACAATTCGCATATTCAGGGCGCCAATCCGGTGGGCGTGATGATCGTGGCCGGGCCCGAAGGCTTCGTGAAGGCGCAGTACCGCAAATTCAACATCCAGGGCGAGGAGGCCAGGTCCGACGATTTCGCGATGATGCGCGAGGTGCTGACCCGCCGTTTCACCAGGCTGCTCAAGGAACAGGCGGAAGGGACGGAGGAAGGCTGGCCCGACCTGCTGCTGATCGACGGCGGCCAGGGCCAGCTCTCAGCCGCCCGTGCGGTGCTCGAGGAACTGGGTCTCTCGGAAATTCCGGTGGCCGGCATCGCCAAGGGGCCGGACCGCGATGCCGGGCGCGAGCACTTCTATCTGCCTGGGCGGGAGTCCTTCATGCTCGAGGCGCGCGACCCGGTTCTCTACTATATCCAGCGCCTGCGCGATGAAGCCCATCGCTTCGCCATCGGTTCGCACCGGGCGCGGCGCAGCCGGGCCATCGGCGTCAACCCGCTGGACGAGGTTCCCGGCATCGGCCCGTCGCGCAAGAAGGCGCTGCTGCAGGCTTTCGGTTCCGCCAGGGCGGTGGCCCGCGCGCCGGTGGCCGATCTTGCCGCCGTGGAAGGGGTGAGCCATGCTCTGGCCCAGGCTATTTACGACCACTTCCATGAGAGTGCAGAATAGTTCCCGAAATGAGCGGTATCGAATCAGAAAAGCCTTTGCCCTATTCGAAGGTGTGGAACCTTCCGAATATCCTCACCTATGGCCGCATCGCCGCGGTGCCGGTGGTGGCGGGGCTGTTGTTGTGGGGCGGTAACGGCGCCCGCTGGGCGGCGCTCGCGGTGTATGTTGTGGCCGCGATCTCGGATTTCTTCGATGGCTATCTGGCCCGGCGGTGGCAGCAGCAATCCTCGATCGGCCGCATGCTGGACCCGATTGCCGACAAGGTGCTGGTCGCCGTGGTGCTGCTCGTGCTCTGCGCCGATGACATCCTGCGGGGCGGCCACATCTGGGCGGCGGTGATCATCCTGTCGCGCGAGGTGCTGGTCTCGGGCCTGCGCGAATATCTCGGCGAGTTGCAGGTTTCGGTGCCGGTCACCCGCATCGCCAAATGGAAGACCGCGGTGCAGATGCTGGCCATTGGCTTTCTCATCGCCGGTCCGGCGGGCGATACGGTGTTTCCCTACACGACCGGACTGGGCATCGCCATGCTATGGGTGGCGGCGGGGCTGACGCTTTACACCGGCTATGATTACTTCCGGGCCGGTCTCAGGCATGTCGTGGACGAATGAAAATTCTCTATTTCGCACGTATCCGGCAGATCGCCGGCCGCAGCGCCGAGGAGGTGGAGGTGCCTCCCACGGTGGTGACGGTGGCTGACCTCATCGCCTTCCTCAGTGCCCGGGATGAAGCAGTGGCGGCGGCGCTGGCCGAACGCCGCACCTTGCGCGCGGCGGTCGATCAGGTTCATTCCGGGCTCGACGCGCCAGTGACGGGCGCCCGCGAGGTGGCGTTCTTCCCGCCGGTTACCGGCGGGTAGGATGGTTGATGACATCCGGAAATTTGCCGCGCCCGCATCGGCCTTTGCGGCGGCGGCCTCGGCAAAATGGCCCGGTAGCGCTGAAAAGTGATTCTTGCAGGGTGCGTCCCCTTCGGACTGCTGGCGGGCAGGCGCCGGGTGAGTCACCCTTCGCCTACAACCGCCACTCCAGCCGCAGCGTGCCGGCATTGCTCTGGGTGTTCTCGCCGAACATGCCGTCATAGGAGAGCCGCACGTTCAGGTTCTCCACCGCCAGCACGTCAAGCCCCACCGAGATATCGGCCAGAACATTGTCCATTTCCGTCTCGGTCATGAAACTCGGCGTGCCGCCCGGCGCGTCCAGGAACTGCGAGTCGATCTGCAGGCTGGTATCGCCGTACAAGGCCACACCCGCCTGGGCATAGGGCCTCACCAGCGCGCCATTCGCCATCTCCCACAGGCCGCCGATCTCCAGCATCGGGGTGGCTGACAGCAGCGTATCTTCCTGTGAGGACACATCAAGCCCGGCGCCATCGCCGCCATCCTCGCTGACATCGCCATAGGAGATCCAGGTGGCGTCAAGATCGACGATCGGCTTCGCATACCAATGGCCCATGTCAAAGAGATAGGCGGCGCGCAGCTTGCCGTGGATGTAGCCAAGGTCCTGGTCGCCCTCGGCGGAGCCGGAGAAACCGCCGAAATCAAAATCGCGC
>NZ_JBJTER010000026.1:0-15083 GCF_046093005.1 Aestuariivirga sp. | reverse complement strand
CATCGTAGCCTGCTGCGGCGAAGCAGTTTTGGCATTCCCGAGGCTTGAAGACTGGCAGCATGTCACCGATGGCGCTCCGGAGGCCTTCGGCGGTGCGCTGTGCCGCCTTGCGCAGGAGTGCCCTGAGCTTTGCGAAGGCCTCACGGTTGATAGGGCCGTCGAGCACGAAGGGCGCGATGAAACCTCGCGGGGTCAGCGCACCGATGAAGGTTGTCGTTGTCCAATGGCCATGGGGCACGCCAACCCTGCGCCGCTCGCCTCTCGCGCGCCGGCCGTGGCGGCGCGCCATATTGGTGGACGCCCAGGTCTCGTCGATGAACACGAGGCGCTCTGGCGCCAGATCGGGTTGCCCCTCGAACCAGTCCCTGCGGCGCCTCGGAATGCCGGGACGGTCCTGCTCGGCGGCATGGGCTGTCTTTTTTTGCGCGTGATGCCGTGACGTGCGAAGAACCGCTGAATGGTTCCGAAGCCAAAGGCGAGGCCCTGACGGGCCAGCGCATGACGCACCTCCTCGATGGTGGCGTCCTGGGCAGGACCAAGCGCCGCCAGAACGGCATCATGGTGCGCTTCGATGCGGCCTGACCGGCGATCGCCACCCAGGGCTTTGGGGCGAGGTTCGCCTTCTTCCCGTTTTCTCGCCCGCCACCGGCTGACGCTCGCCGGGCTGACCCCAAAGCGTTCGCCAGCTTCGCGATGTGTTGCCCCGGCCTCCACGGCGGCCAGGACCCGGACCCTGAGATCGAGTGACAGCGCTTTCGACATGCCTGCCGATGTTGCCGATGCGCCCAGGACAGGCGGCACGGCGCAGCCACGATGACAAGCGCCACGGAAATCCGGGCCTTCCCCAGCGAAATCAAAGCCAATGCGCCCGATGATCTCGTTGTCCATCTGGTGACGGGCAACCATGCGACCCACAAGACACGGCTGATCCGTAACTGGCTGGCCAGGAGGCCGCGCTGGCATGTGTGCCTCACGCCCGCCAGCGCATCATGGCTCAACCAGGCGGCACGTTTCTTCGCCTTCATCACCGAAAGGAATATCAGGCGCGGCATTCACGAAAGCGTGGCCGCGCGCAAGGCGGACAACGCAGCCTTCATCAACGCCCGCAACGCGAAACCAAGGCCGTTCAGCTGGATCAACTCAGCAGACCAAAGCCTAGCCTCGATCGCGAGGTTCTGTCCAAGAACCCCAGTTCATGAGACCACGAATTGATCGCCCGGATTTCTGGTTGAGGACACTAGGCTGACCCGCCGGCGATGTATGAATCGAGCCATGGCGTGCGGTAGCCGTCTTCACGCCACAGCACCGGGAAGAAGCTCTCGTCCATCTCCGTCGTTCCCGCCTTCCTGTAGCGCGAATAGATGTAGCTGATGTTTTCCGGGTGGAAGCTGGCCGCCGCTGAAATGCAATGGGCGATCACCGAGCGGCGGGGATTGGCGCCCTTGTTGTCGCGCGAGCCGTGCCAGGTCTGGCCGTGGTGGATGACGCAGCTGCCCGCCGGAATCTCGATCGGCACGATGTCGGGGTCCTTGACGCCCGCCGCCGCCGCCGCCGGGTAGAGGTCGGCCAGCGGGTCGTCTGGCGCGTGGAACTGCTTGATCGGCGGCGCCACCGGCCATTTGTGCGAGCCGCGCACATATTCGATGGTGCCCTGATAGGCCCTGGTATCGTCCAGCGTGATCCAGCAGGTGTTCATCTCGCCGGGGATCAGCCACTTGTTGTAGGAATCGTCCTGGTGAAAGCCGAGCGGCTTGGTGCCGGGTGGCTTCCAGATCACATTGTCCTGGCCGATGCGCGCGCCGGGCCAGCGCCTGAGCCTGGCGCAGGCCTCGCCCACGTCGCTGTCGAGCACGATTGACGCGATGGTGCGGTCGGATTTCCAGCCATTGCAGATCTGGCGCGTCAGGTCGTCCCGGTCGCGGCCTTTGCGCCAGTTCCACTCGTCGGGATAGAGGCCGGTCTCGAACTGCCCCGAAAACATCGGCTCGAAGCGCGCCCGCGCGGCCTCCACCTGCGCCGGCGTCAGAATCCCATGGATGATGACGAAGCCGTCCCGGTCATATTGGTCGATGTGGTCCTGGGTCAGTCTGATCATGGCGCCGGCAACCTCCGTTCCGGGCCAATGGCGCGCCAATCGCCGCCAATTGTCAAGCCACCCACGTTTCTCTTGAGAGCAAGGTCCCGGAAAAGTTATGGACTGGCCCCATGAAAGCCCTTCCGCCGCTCAACTTCGTCCGCTCCTTCGAATCGGCCGCCCGCCATTTGAGCTTCACCGAGGCGGCGCGCGAGCTGGGCTATACCCAGGCGGCGATCAGCGGCCATATCCGGGCGCTGGAGCAATGGATCGGCCAGGACCTGTTCCACCGTGAAACCCGGGGCATCCGCCTCACCGAGGTGGGCGAGGCCTTCCTGCCCACGCTCCGCCAGGCGCTGAAGCAGATCGACAATGCGGCGCGCGCCGTGATGACCTCGCGGCTCAACGAGGCGGTGGTGGTCTCGTGCCCGGCGAGCCTCGCGCAGTCCTGGCTCGCCGATTGCCTCACCATGTTTTCGCGCCAGCATCCCGGCATCATCGTCACGGTGCATGGCACGATCTGGGAGGATTTGAGCGAGCGGCTGTCAGACATCACCATTTCGCACTGCCGGGTGGGCGAGGCGCCGCCGGGCGCGGTGCAGTTGTGGGAGGACCGGCTCATGCTGGTCTGCGCTCCTGGTCATTTCAAGGTGCCCGGCAAGCAACAGCTGGCGGCAGCACTTGCCAATGCGCGGGCGATCCGGCTCCTGGGCCGCGAGGATTACTGGCAGTGCATGCTGGACGCGCTAGGCTTCAGCGAGACCCGGCTTCACATGCCGGTGGCCGTCAACATGATGCACATGGCGCTTGAATATGCGGCGCGCGGGGCCGGCATCACCGTTGCACCGCGGGCGCTTGCCAGCCCGTATCTGGAGCGGAAGCAGCTCGTTGAACCGCTGCAGACGCGGCCGCTGTCGCCCTGGGCTTACTATCTGCTGGAAAGCCGCCACGCGAAAAGCCGAAGCGTCGGCACCGTCCGGCGCTGGATTCTGCAACAGGCCGAACGCCTGCAGCGGGTGGATTGAGCGCGGCAGTAAAGCAAACCATGGGCAACTGCCCTTAACAGAGGGATGTAAACCGGCTGGAAGCTGATGCAGGCGCCAAGCCGGCTCTTTCAATGGCCTCATGCCCTGGCAATAGCTCTGTTCAATGCCTCATTCCTTACCGCCCGACAGCATGACCGTGAACCAGCGCATCGACGGCAGCTGGCGGCAGACGGTCATTACGGCGATGAGGATCGGCACACCAATAAAGGCGCCCGTGAGCCCCCACAGCAGGCTCCACAGGAACACTACCAGCATCACGGCAAAAGGCGACAGCGAAAGTGTGGACCCGGTGATCACCGGCTCAAGATAGCTGCCGATGATGAACTGGATGACGGTGAGGCAGCCCAGGACCACAAGCGCGATCTGGAAGGATTCGAATTGGAGAAGCGCGAAAACCGCTGGCAGCAGCGTCGCCACCAGTGAGCCGATGAAGGGAATGTAGTTCAGGGTAAAGGCAATGGCCGCCCAGGCGGCTGGAAACTCGAGCCCCACCATGTAGGCGACAAACCACACCACTGCGCCCGTCACCGCGCTGACAATGGAGCGGACCATCATGTATTTTCCGAAATTCGCCGCCGTCTCACGGCCTGCCGCAACGATGTCGATGCCCCCGAAGCGGCTTCCGGCGCGCTCCAGCCGCTTGGTCAGATTCTCAACCTCGAGGAGGCCCAGAACGGCGAATGCGAAGACCAGGGCCGCAAAGCCAAGAATACCATTGAGGCGCGCCAGCGTGGTCTGAACGATCCTTATGAACCAGGACATGTTGAAGGTCTCGGCCAACGGGCCGGCAACACCGAAGCCGTGCAGTTCCAGCCAGTTGATGGCAACCTCATAAATGCCCTGCAGGCGCCCCCCATTGCGGACCAGCCACTGGCCCACCACGCTCATGCCCCATACGAACAGCATCAGCAGGACGCCCACGCAGAGTAGCGTGACGAGAACCGTGATCAATATCGCCAGCATGCGCGGCATGCGGGTCTGGAGATAGGCCTGCAGCGGCCAGACGACCATGACGATGAAAATGGCGAAGGCGGCGGGGGCGAATACCATCTCGCCCCAGGCAAGCGCCGCCATGGCCATTATTGTGATGCCGACGAGCAGGAGACCGCTTATGGTTGAAAGCCCGGTTTCCGGGCCACTGCCCTGGGACGTACCGTTCATGGAAACCCGCCTCGGTGGTTGAAACGATGGACGCGTTCATGTTGAGAATAGATTTCGCCGCTTGGCAAGCCGCATGACACCTCTGCTCGATCCGCGCAACGGCGACATCGAGGATGACGCCTCGAGCACCAAGCAGCGGTCGCTGCTGTCACTCGGCGGCAGCCTGCTGGCAGAAATCGGGCTTGGCAAGCTGGTGGTTGCCTGGGTTATGCTGATTGCCCTGCCCGGCCTCGCTCTCGGTTTCCTGCCGCTCCTCGCATCGTTGTGGATCGGCAAGTTCTCTACCCAGGCGCAACTGCTGCTCACCGGACTTGGCTCCCTCATCACGCTCGCAATTCTCGCCGCCGCCATCTGGTTTGGCGGGCGCCCGGCGATGCGGGCGATGGAGGCGAGTTTCTGGTCGCTACAGGGGATCGGCATACAGCCTGGCTACGTCGTCGGCCGTGAGGCGCTGCGGCACCTCGCCGAGCGCATCTTCAAGCCGGGCAGCGATTCGGCGGAGCTTCGACGCATCAGGTCTCTATGTTCGCTGCTGTCGGCCGTGATCCTCAGCCTGTTTGCGGCGTGGATTGCCACCCTTGCCTGGCCCTACACGCGCTGGACATCGAGCCTCGCCGAGTTCGCCGCACCCCTGCAACTGCTCGGTCCCGTGATTGCCAATGCCGTGGCAATCCTTGCTATCTATTTCAGCGTGGCCTCGCTCCTCTGGGGCATCGCCGATGCAAGCATGGCCGCACCTGTCGATCTTCGCAATTTCGCCACGGTGGACAGCGGCGCGCGGCGCTGGCGCATCGCGCATCTCTCCGACATTCACGTGGTGGCGGGCCCTTATGGTTTCCGCATCGAGAGCGGCCGCGCGGGGCCCCGCGGCAATCAGCGCCTGGAGCAGGTCTGGGCCCGTCTTGCCACAATCCACGAGCGTGACCCGATCGACCTCATACTCATTTCGGGCGATCTGACGGACGCCGGCTTATCAACCGAGTGGGCTGCCTTCTTCGACACACTGGCGCCCTACCCGCAGCTGGTAGAACGGATCGTTGGGCTTCCCGGCAATCATGATCTCAACGTTGTCGATCGCGCAAATCCGGCGCGGCTTGAATTACCCACGAGCCCGCTGAAGCGGCTGCGCCAGCTCCGCATGCTGTCGGCGCTTGATGCTCTGCAGGGAACGCGCACGCAGGTCCTTGATCCGGCAACCGGCAAGCTCGGTCCGTCACTGAAGCGCTACCTCGAACCACACCACCTGGACATTGCCGCCTTTGCCGACATGGGCTCCTTCAAGCTTTCGCTCCGACTCGCTGATATCGCCGACCTTGCGTTTCCGATGATCGTTCCGCCCACCAGCGAAGAGGGGCTCGGCCTGATGATCCTGAATTCCAACGCCGACACCCATTTCTCCTTCACCAATGCGCTCGGCATGATGTCGCTCGCCCAGTCACGGGCCGTCGAGTCCGTGGCCGCGCATTATCCTCGCGCCGGATGGATCATCGCCTTGCATCACCATGTCGTTGAATATCCAAAGCCCGCAACAGCGCTGTCCGAGCGCATCGGCACGGCGCTGATCAACGGCAGCTATGTGGTCCGCCGCCTGCAGAAGCTGGGCGGCCGCGCCATTCTCATGCATGGCCACCGCCACATCGAGTGGATCGGTACGGCGGGCGGGCTCATCATCGTGTCAGCCCCGTCACCGGTGATGGACGCGACCGATACCGACACCACGCATTTCTTTATTCATACCGTTGCCACCGCCGGAAATGGCACCATCGCGCTACTGACGCCGGAGAAGGTCACGCTGCCAGGCGCCGGCACCACATCGGCCACATAAAACCAAACTCAGGCAGCCAGCAGTTCCGCAGGCGGGGTCTTTGCACCCGTCATGAACGCCACCGCGTCAGACATCGTGAAATCCTTCGGGCTGATGGTGCAAAGCCGCTTGCCCAGGCGGTGGATGTGGATCCGGTCCGCCACCTCGAAGACATGCGGCATGTTGTGCGAGATGAGCACGATCGGCAAACCGCGCCGCTTCACGTCGAGGATGAGTTCCAGAACCCGCCGCGACTCCTTGACGCCCAGCGCCGCGGTCGGCTCGTCCATGATCAGCACTTTGGTGCCGAACGCGGCGGCACGGGCCACCGCGACGCCCTGGCGCTGTCCGCCCGACAGCGTTTCCACCGCCTGGCCGATGTTCTGGATTGTCATGAGGCCGAGTTCGGAGAGCTTCTCGCGGGCCCGCTTTTCCATGGTGCGGCGGTCCAACATGCGGAAAATGCTGCCCAGCGGGCCTGGCATGCGCATCTCGCGGCCAAGAAACATGTTGTCCGAGATCGACAGGGCAGGCGACAGCGCGAGGTTCTGGTAGACCGTCTCGATGCCCGCGAGGCGCGCATCCATCGGCGTCTTGAAATGCAGCGTCTGACCGTCGAGCCTGATCTCGCCCTCGTCGGGAATGACGGCGCCGCAGATCGCCTTGATCAGCGTCGACTTGCCGGCGCCATTGTCGCCGATCACACCCAGCACTTCGTTGCGGTAGAGATCGAAATCGGCATTGTCGAGAGCGGTCACGCGGCCATAACGCTTGACAAGACCGCGCGCAGTGAGAATGGGAGCCTCGCTCATCAGCCTGCAACCTTTCTGATCCACTGGTCGACGGTGACGGCGCCGATGATCAGCACGCCGATCAAAAGATAGGTCCACTGCGCGTCAGCGCCATAGAGGCGCAGGCCCAGCGAGAAGACGCCAACGATCAATGCGCCGAAAATCATGCCGAGGATCGAACCGCGGCCGCCGAAAAGGGAGATGCCGCCAATCACGACGGCGGTGATCGATTCGATGTTTGCGAATTCACCGGACGTCGGCGAAACCGACCCAATTCTGCCAATCAGGACCCAACCCGCGATCCCGCAGATCAGTCCGGCGAGGCCGTAGACCGTCAGAAGCATACGCTTGACGGGGACCCCCGCGAGTTCGGCGGCGTCGGGATCGTCGCCCACCGCATAGACCCGCCGGCCCCAGGCCGTGAAATTCAGCATGTACCAGAGAACGAGCACCAGCAGCACCATGAAGACGACGCCATAAGTGAAGACCGCTCCCCCGAAGCCTATCTGAAGGCCCAGAACGTCGAATCCCTTGATCTGTGTACCGAAGAATTGCAGCAGCGGAGCTTCTGCTTCGATGTCCTGAGTGCGGATCGTTTCGTTGCGCGAATAGATGTATTTGATCGCGTTGAAAACCTGCCATGTGCCGAGCGTAACGATGAACGGCGGCAATTTCTGATAGGCGATGAGCCAGCCATTGATGAGACCGCACAGAGTTCCGCAGGCGAGGCCGCACAGAATCGAAATCTCCACGGGGATGCCGTAGCGGAACGTGAATTGTCCCATCACCACAGACGACAGCACCATTGTGGCGCCGACCGAGAGATCGATGCCCGCGGTGAGGATCACGAGCGTCTGCGCGGCGCCGACAATGCCGACGATGGCGACTTGCTGCAAGATCAGCGTCAGGGTGAATGGATTGAGAAACTTGCCCCCGACCAGAATTCCGAAGACCACGACCGAAATGATGAGAACGATCAGCGGCACCGCCGCCGGGCTGGTGTGCAGGAACTGCTGGAAGCGCCGCAAGGCGGAGTCATTTCCGTGGAAATGCGCAACTCCCGAGTCGCTCTGATCAAGCACGTTCTCGAAATTCCGCGCTTCCGCCATTGGCTTCATCCCTCCCGCGGCCGCCCTTCAGGCCTCCGCTTTTGTCTTGCCTATGAGGAGGGCGGCCACAGGGACCGCCCTCTCGTTTCATGTCAAATGGGTCCATCGAAATGCCGGGATCAACCCCAGCAGAGTTCGAGGCCCTTTTTGGTGTCGATCGAGGGAACGCCGTCCACCGGATTGTCAGTGATCAGCTGAACGCCGGTATCGAAGAAGTTCTTTCCTTCGGTCGCCTTCGGCTTCTCTCCGGTCTCGGCGAACTTCTTGATCGCCTCGACGCCCATGGAGGCCATCAGCAGCGGGTACTGCTGCGAGGTGCCGCCGATGATGCCGGCCGCCACGTCCTTGACGCCCGGACAGCCGCCGTCAACCGACATGATCAGCACCTGGCCATCTTTGCCGACGGCCTTGAGCGCCTCATAGGCGCCGGCCGCGGCGGGCTCGTTGATGGTGTGGATCACATTGATGTCAGGGTTGATCTGGAGCAGATTCTCCATGGCCTTGCGGCCGCCTTCCGGGTTGCCGTTTGTATAGTCGTGGCCGACAATGCGCGGATCGTCCTCGTCGCCGATCACGTTCGCGTCCTTGATGTCGATGCCGAAGCCCTTCATAAAGCCCTGGTTGCGCAGCACGTCGACCGTGACCTGCTTGGGATTGATGTTCAGGAAGCCAATCTTGGCATCCTTGGCGGCCTCGCCAAGCTTGGCCTTGGCGTAGGCGCCGATCAGGAAGCCAGCCTGGAAATTGTCCGTCGCCATGGTCTGGTCTGCGGCGTCGATGGGCTCGAGCGGCGTGTCGAGGGCGATCACCAGAATGCCTGCGTCCCGCGCCTTCTTGATCGAGGGCACAATAGCCTTGGTGTCGGAAGGCGTGATCAGGATGCCCTTTACGCCGTCGGCGATGCAGGTCTCGATCGCCGCAACCTGGCCTTCATTGTCGCCGTCGTCCTTGCCGGCATAAGCCTTGAGTTCGATACCGAGTTCAGCGGCTTTGGCGGTGGCGCCTTCGCGCATCTTGACGAAGAACGGATTGGTCTCGGTCTTGGTGATCAGGCAAGCGCCGACGCCGGCGGCCTGGGACGGCGCTGCGCCGAACACGGCGATCGCGGCGGCGCCGAGAAGAGCGGCTTTGAATACGGATTTCACGTGGGTCCTCCCTGGGAAAAAACGTGCCCGAACTCGAGCACGCTGAATGAGCATATTTTTGTTGCGGCGCACCAAGGAAAATCTCTCCTTGGGAGCCGGAAACATAGCGCCCCAAAATCGCGGGCTTGTCAATGAATGAGTTGCGGCGCGCCGTTTCGGTACAAGAGCCCGGCCAGTCAGGCCTTGAAGAGATTCTCCAGGGCGCGGCGCATCACGCCCGCGTCGGCATCGATACCGGTCCAGTACTTGATGCCGATTACCCCTTGATTCACAACCATTCCAAGGCCGTCGAGCGTGATACAGCCGCGCGCCTCGGCGTCGCGGATCAGCGGTGAGCGCGGGGGATTGGTAATGACATCGGCCACCACGAGGCCCGGCCTGAGGCACGCCGCATCGAGGTTGATGCGGCCTTCGATGTCCGGGTAGAGCCCGATCGAGGTGGCATTGACCACGATTTCGGCTTCGTCAGGCAACCGGTAAGCCTCTGTACGACAAACCAATTCGGCGGCGATCTTGGTTTTGGCGTTCAACAGGCCGACCAGCGCCCGGCCGCGGGCCTCGCTGCGGTTGACGATGATGATGCGTTTTGCACCGGCGAATGCCAGCTCGACGCCGATCGCACGCGCGGCGCCGCCCGCGCCGAACATCACCACGGTCTTGTCCTTCGGGTCTGTAACCGTCCGAAGAGATTGAAGAAAACCCTTTCCATCGGTGTTCTCGCCAATGAACGAGTCACCGCGGCGGACGGCGCAATTGACCGCTCCCATGACCGCCGCGGATTCGCCCAGCCCGTCGAGGTGGCCGATCACCGAAACCTTGTGTGGAATCGAGCAGTTAAAGCCAATCCAGCCCATCGCCCGGGCGCCCTTTACGGCATCGCCCAGGCGCTCCGGGGGGACTTCACAGTTGATGTAGCGGATGTCGAGGCCATGGTGGCGGTAGGCAGCCTCGACCATCGCCACCGTGGGGTTCTCGGCGGCCGGCATGGCGAAGGACCCGGTAAGCCTGCTCAGGAAGTTGTGCGCCATATAAACCTCTACAGTTCTAGTAGGAATTAGCCGCGCCAGCCCCAGCTTTCGGCGAGCGCCAGGCAGTCCTGCCAGGGCTCGATGGTGCCGGTGGTGGCGAGTCCGCGCAGCGAGCAGGCGGCGGAGGCGTGGGCGAGCTTGAGGCAGCGCCCCACCTCCCAGCCCTCGTGCCAGCCGAACATCATGCCCGCCGCGAAGGCGTCGCCGGCCCCGTTGGCGCTGGCGATCAGCTGCGCCGGAATCAGGGTAGAGCCTTGCAATACCGGGGTTTTGCCATGCGTCACCGCAATGGCGATCACCGGCGAATGCACCACCACGAGATGCCTCACACCCATGCCGAGCACGATTTGCGCCGCCCGCGTCGCGGCGGCGATGTCGGTCACCCCCTCGCTTGAGGTCGCAAGCCCGGAAATGGCGCCGATCTCGACGTCATTGACCACCAGCGTGTCGAGATGCGGAAGACAGGGCGTCACGATGCGCCGGATCGCATCGGCGCCGACGCTGGCCAGCTCCATGTTGGTTTCGATCCCAGCGGCGCGGGCTTTCCTGAGCACGCTGACCCAGCCATTGGCGTCGCTGCCCCAGGGCTGGTCCATCACCCGGTGCACGCCCGGCAGGCCGAGATGCAGGATGCGGGCCCTGACCGTGCTGAAATCGAAATGATCGGGCGACAGCAGGGCCGAGGTGCCGCGGAAATAGATGTGCGTGCGGCGATGGCTTTGCTCCGAGACGAAGGCGTCGGTGTAGTGCGTGCGGGCCGCCGCCGTCACTTGCATCCGGCTCCGGTCGATCCCGGCTTTGTCAGCGAGATCAAGGAGAAAGCGGCCATCGTCGTCGTCGCCGATGAGCGCGATGGTTTCCAGCGGCATCGCGGGGTCGAGCTGGCGCATGTCGAGCGCGAAATTGCTGCCCGACCCGCCATTGGCGCGTTCCTCGCCCAGATACTCGGCGAGGCCGTCTTCCCTGGGCCAGTGGCTGACGATCTTGTTGAAATCGACGCACCAGGTGCCGCCGGTGACGAAACCCCGCCGGTCGCTCGCCGCCATGATCAGCCCTCTTTCAGAACCTTTTCGGTGATTTCATTGTCGGCTGCCAGGTCACGCAAGGGCTTGAGTCCGCTCTTGGCAAGGCTGGCGTGATAGGCCTTCACCGCCTCGGCGGGCGCGATGTTGCCGCCCGCCACTTCGCGCATGAAGGAGACCATCGCCAGCGGGTCTTCGGCGAGGTTGATCTTGCGGCCGAACAGGGCCACCCGCGCGCCATATTTCTCAGCCTGGTTAAGGAGTTCGAAGCAATCGCGCGTGGTGCCGGCGCCACCGCCCAGCACGCCGACGATGACGCTCGGATCATAGCTCGCCAGCTCATCGAGCGCCTTCGGGCCGTTGAACGGGATCTTGAGGAACTGCGGCCGGTCAGCCTTGGTCACGCCGGCGAGGCAACGCATGATGCAGTCATTGACGTAGAAGGGCTGCTGCTCAGGGTCGATGCCGGTTGCCACATTGGGGTTGAACACTTCGAGGAAGTATTTGAATCCATTGCGCGCGGCGTCCTCGCGGAATTCCGCAAAGGCTTCCAGCGAGGCCACATCGCGATCAAGGTCATTGTTGAAGGTGACGGAATAGAGCCCGAGGTCGGTGCCGGTCACCGGCGTGCTGCCCGCCGTGGCGAGGCCGCCGTGCAACACCCGCGCGAGACTGGCGGACCGGAACGGCCGTGACGGCTGCTTGGCATATTGGGCGCCGCGCATCACCCAGATATCGGTGGTGTCATTGGCCCGGATGGCCGGCTTCACGGCGCTGCCGCGGAACGCGCCCATCTCGTTCAGCGCCTCGAGATTGGAGGCCGAAACCAGCATGATGTCGACCACATTCTGATCGATGATGGCCCTGATATTGTTTAGGAATTCCGTCCTGGTGTAATAGCGTGTCCAGCTCCCGTCCCTGGCGCGCTTCGGCCCGGTCGAGGTCATGCTCGGGCCCATGTCGCCGTCCTTGGCGTCGGCGATGATGAAATCGGCGCGGGTGTATTTTCCGGCGCGGATACGGGCGAGCTTTTCGTCAAGTCTGAACATGTGGGCCTGTCTTTCTGCTGTGCTGGAAGAATTCGGAAATGAGGCTCTACCGTGTAATACCGCGATCACGGCGTGGCAACCGGTTGATCGCGGCGATGTCAGACGCCCGCCAGGCGCCGCACCGCGGCGGTAACCGCTTCCAGGGTCAAGCCAAAATGCCGGAACAGCTCGTCAGGCGGGGCGGAGTGGCCGAAGCCGTCGACGCCGAGCACATCGCCATCGAGCCCGACATATTTGCGCCAGTAATCGGAGACGCCGGCCTCAATGGCGAGGCGCGGCGGGCCAGGCGGCAAGACCTGCTGTTTCCAGGCCGCATCCTGCTGGTCAAAGCTGCGCGTGGACGGCATCGACACGACCCGCACATGGAGCCCCTGCTCTTGCAGCGCCGCTTGCGCGGCCAGCGCCAGATCGACCTCCGAGCCAGTGGCGATCAGGATGGCGGCGAGCCGCCCTTGCTCGGCGCTCAGCACATAGCCGCCGCGCCGAATCTCCAGCAGTTGCACGGGGTTGCGCGATTTCGCCGGCATCGCCTGGCGGCTCAGCGCCAGCACGGTGGGGGTGGTGCGCTGTTCGAGCGCCACGCTCCAGGCCACCGCGGTTTCCACGCCATCGCAGGGCCGCCACAGATCGAGGTTGGGGATCAGCCGCAGCGCGGCCAGATGCTCGGCGGGCTGATGGGTCGGCCCGTCGCCGCCCACTGCAATCGAATCATGGGTCAGCACATAGATGGCGCCGAGCCCCATCAGCGCCGCCATGCGCAGCGCGTTGCGCGCATAATCCGAGAACACCAGATAGGTTCCGGCAAAGGGCCGGAAACCGCCATGGCAGAGCATGCCGTTCATGATGGCGGCCATGCCGAATTCGCGCACGCCATAGCAGACAAAATTGCCGCCGCCTTCCGCGCTCACCGGTTTGGCGGCGGGCCAGACCGCCATGGTGGAGACCGAGAGATCAGCCGATCCGCCAATCAATTCAGGAAGATGCGGGGCAAGCCTGGCGACCGCTTCCTGGCTGGCCTGGCGGCCCGACCACGGCTTGGCCGCCGCCGCCATGGCCTGAACCAGATGCGCGGCGATGGCCGGGAAACCGGCCGGCAGATCGCCCCGCATGCGGCGCTGGAATTCCGCCGCCTCGGCCGGAAACGCCGCCGCATAGGCCGCGAAGCGTCGGGTCCAATCGGCTTGCAATGCTTTTCCGGACTCCGCGGCGGACCATGCGGCGCCGATCCCGGGCGGGATGACGAAGGGCGGATGCGGCCATCCCAGCGCTTCCCGGCTGCGCGCCACTTCCGCCGCACCCAGCGGTGCGCCATGACAGTCCTTGCTGCCAGCCATGGTCGCAGAACCTTTTCCGATCAAAGTCTTGCAACAGATCAGGCTGGGCCGCGCGGCCTCCTGTCTGGCGGCCGCGATGGCGGCGCTGACCGCCGCGATGTCATGGCCATCGACACCCCCGAACACCTGCCAGCCATAGGCTTCGAAGCGGCGCGGCGTGTCATCGGCGAACCAGCCGGAGACCGGGCCGTCGATTGATACTCCATTATCATCATAGAGTATAATCAGCTTGCCGAGACCCAGCGCTCCGGCGAGCGAGCAGACCTCATGCGAAATACCTTCCATGAGGCAGCCATCGCCAACAAAAACATAGGTATAGTGATCGACGATGGCATGGCCGGGGCGATTGAATTCGGTTGCCAGAAGACGTTCCGCGAGGGCCATGCCGACCGCGTTGGCGAGCCCTTGTCCCAGCGGTCCGGTCGTGGTTTCGACCCCCGGCGTGAGGCCATATTCGGGATGCCCCGGCGTGCGGCTGCCGAACCGCCGGGTGCTGCGGAGATCATCGATGCTCACGCCGTAACCGGAAAGATGCAAGAGATTATAGAGCAATAGCGAGCCATGGCCGTTACTGAGCACGAACCGGTCACGGTCCGGCCAGGAGGGATCGGCCGGATTGTGGCGGAGGTGACCATGCCACAGGGCCACCGCAATGTCCGCCATTCCCATCGGCATACCGGGGTGTCCCGCCCCCGCATGCTCAACGGCGTCCATGGCGAGGACGCGCAACGCCGTCGCGAGGTCTTGCGGCGTCACGCCGTTTGCCATGTTGCCAGCCCCTTTGCCGGCGTGGTTGTCATCGCGCCGGACGTCCGTCAGACTAGCGGAATCATGTTGAGAAAAGCATGCGAAAAGTTGCGGTTCGTTGCCATTTTCGGTGCGGTTCTTGTGGTGCCGGTTGCGGCGTCCGGCAACCTGCCGCTGACCGGTACTGCAATCGTTATCGACGGTGACACGCTCGAGATGCGCGGCCAGCGCATCCGGCTCAATGCCATCGACGCGCCGGAGAGCGGCCAGCGTTGCCTCAACCACAACGGGAAGCCCTACCGCTGCGGCCAGAAGGCCGCCTTCGCGCTGGCCGACCGGATCGGCCGCGGCACGGTGCGCTGCGAGCCGATGGGCCGCGACCGCTATGACCGGATCATCGCCACCTGCTTCAAGGATGGCGTCAACCTCAATGGCTGGATGGTGCGGGAAGGCTGGGCGGTTGCATTTCGGAAATATGGAAACGATTACATCGCTGACGAGGATGAGGCCCGCGCAAACCGCCGCGGGCTGTGGGCCGGAACCTTCGACATGCCGTGGGACTGGCGCGCGGCGCGAAGGTGAGGATGGCTTGCTTACAGTAAGTAAGAGCTGTTGTCCGGCGGGCGCAGCGCCACCTTCCGCGATGTGCTTCGCCAGCGGGAAGGGGGAGACCTCTACAAACTCGTCATGCCGCGGCGCGACCGTGGCATCCTCTTCGGCAGCAGCGCTCGTGATGATGGCCGGGTCGAGAGAGGGGCCTCCACAGCCTCGTC
>NZ_JBJTER010000025.1:0-34455 GCF_046093005.1 Aestuariivirga sp. | reverse complement strand
GTGAAGCACATCGTGGTGATGGGGCATGGCCGCTGCGGCGGCATCCGCGCCGCGGTGCAGGATTCCTCGCCCTTGACCCACACTGATTTCATCGGCTCCTGGATGCGGGCGATCAAGGACGTGACCCGCATCGTGCCGCGCGAGTTGGGGGTGAATGCCGAGACGCATGAACGCCACATCGAGCGGGCCTCGATCGAGCATTCGCTGGCGAATCTGCGCACCTTCCCGTGGATCCGCATGAAGGAGAACAGGCGCGAGCTGGCGCTGCATGGGGTGTGGTTCGACATTTCGATGGGCGAGCTGCACGCCTATGACGAGGACGAGGCGCGCTGGCTGGCGGTGGGGGGAGGCGAAGCATGAGCTATGTGATCGGTGTCGATGGCGGAACCGAATCGATCCGCGCCTTCGTGTTCGATCTTGAAGGGCGGCCGCTGGCCTCGGCCGCGACGCCCTACAAGACCGAGTTTCCCAATCCGTCCTGGGCCGAGCAGAACCCGCAGGACTGGTGGGACTGCATGGGCCAGTCGGTACAGGGCGCACTGGCCGCGGCGCGTGTCTCGCCCGCCGATATTCTGGCGATCTGCGTTGACACCACCTGTTGCTCGGTGGTGGCGCTTGATGCCGCCGGAACGCCGCTCCGCCCCTGCATGATCTGGATGGACGTGCGCTCCGCCGCCGAGGCTGATGAGGTGGCGGCCACGCGCGACCCCTATCTGCGGGTGAACGGCGGCGGCGCCGGGCCGGTGTCAGCCGAATGGATGATCCCCAAAGCGCTGTGGATGAAGCGCCACCAGCCGGAGATCTTCGCGCGCGCCGCCAGGGTGGGCGAATATCAGGATTACATCAATCTGCGACTCACCGGCCGCTGGGTGGGATCGCTCGGCAACGCCGCCAACCGCTGGCACTACCAGACCGGCCATGGCGGGGTGCCGCGCTCGCTCCTGAAGGCGGTGGGGATTTCCGAGCTCGAAGCGAAATGGCCTGAGCCGATGCTGGCGCCGGGCGCGCCGATCGGCCCGCTCGTTCCCGATGCGGCGGCCCATCTGGGCCTCAAGCCCGGCACGCTGGTGGTGCAGGGCGGCGCTGACGCCTTCATCGGCGTCATCGGGCTTGGCGTCACGGAGCCGGGCGAGATGGCGCTGATCACCGGATCCTCGCATCTCCACATCGGCATTGCCAGCCGCGAGGTGCACAAGCCCGGCGTCTGGGGCACCTACATGGACTGCGTCTATCCGGGAAAGCCGGTGATCGAGGGCGGCCAGACCTCCACCGGCTCGGTGGTCGCCTGGTTCAAGCGCCATTTCGCCGATCAGACGAGCTGGGAGACGCTGAACCAGGGCGCCAGCGCCATTCCGCCGGGCGCGGAAGGCCTGCTGGTGCTCGATCATTTCCAGGGCAACCGCACGCCCTATACCGATGCGCTGTCGCGCGGGGCGATCACCGGGCTCACCCTCAAGCACACGCCCGCCCATGTGTTCCGCGCCATCATCGAAGGCATCTGCCTCGGCACCAGGCTCATCACCGACAGTTTCGGCGAGGCCTTCAGCCCGAAACGCATCGTGCTGGCGGGCGGGGCGTCGAACTCGCCGCTGTGGCTGCAAATCCACGCTGATACCATCGGCGCGCCGATCGAGCTCACCGAAGTGGCGGATGCTCCGGCGCTGGGCTGCGCCATTCTCGCCGCTTACGGGGCGGGCAAATTCGCCAGCATCGAACAGGGCTGCGCCGCCATGGTGCGGGCCAAATCGGTGATCGAGCCCAACCTGGCCAACACCCGCTTCTACGAGGCGGAAATGCTGCCGCGCTACCAGAAGCTCTATGGCGCGCTGAAATCGGTGCGCGGCTGAGCGGGGGCCGCCGCTCCTAGCGGATGTCGACCACCACCCGGCCCTTGACCTTGCCGGCCACGATGTCAGCCGCCACCTGCGGCACGTCGTCGAGCTTCACATGGGTGGTGAGCGCGTGCAGCTTCGCGAGGTCGAGATCCGCCACCAGGCGTTCCCACACTTTGAGGCGGCGCGGCATCGGGGTTGACACCGAATTGATTCCGATGAGCTTCACGCCGCGCAGGATGAAGGGCGCCACATTGGTGGGAAGGTCCATGCCCTGGGCAAGGCCGCAGGCCGCCACCGTGGCCTCCGGGTTCATCTGCGAGATGACATTGGCGAGCGTCACCGAGCCCACCGAATCGATGCAGCCCGCCCAGCGCGACTTGGCGAGCGGCTTCACCGGGCCGTTGAACTCATTACGGTCAACGACGCCCGCCGCGCCGAGGCCTTTCAGGAAAGCTTCCTCGGCGGTGCGGCCGGTGGAGGCGATCACCCGGTAGCCGAGCTTGGCGAGGATGACGATCGCCGTGGTGCCCACACCGCCCGCGGCACCGGTGACCAGAATGTCGCCGTCAGCGGGCTTCACGCCCTGTTCCTCCAGCGCCATCACGCAGAGCATGGCGGTGTAGCCGGCGACACCCACCGACATGCAATCCGCCGCCGTCCAGCCCCTGGGCACCGGCACCAGCCAGTCGCCGCTCAGGCGGGCCACCTCGGAAAAGCCGCCATGATGGCCTTCGCCCACGCCATAGCCGTTGAGCACCACCTGGTCGCCCGCCTTCCAGCGCGGATGGCTGGAGGCCCGCACCACGCCGGCGAAATCAATGCCGGGGATCAGCGGAAAGCGCCGGGCGATGGGCGCCTTGCCGGTAATGGCCAGCCCATCCTTGTAATTGACCGAGGAGTGGGAGACGTCCACCGTGACGTCGCCCTCCATCAGGTCCTGCTCCTCGAGCCTCGTGAGTTCGGCCTTCTGGCCGCTGTCGGTCTTGGTGATGAGAATGGCGCGGAAAGACATAGGGTTTCCTTTCAGAGAGCTTCGGTGAAGCGGGCGGGCTGGCCCTGGGCCGGGCCGATGATTTCGCCGTTCCACATGGCGAGGCGCCCCCTCACCATGGCGCCGACCGGCCAGCCCGTGACCGTGCGGCCGTCATGCGGGGTCCATTTGCAGCGGCTTTCGATCCAGCCGTTGCTGATGGTGCGGCGCGCCTTCATGTCGACGATGGTGAAGTCGGCGTCATAGCCCTCGGCGATACGGCCCTTGCCGGCCATGCCGAAAATGCGGTTGGGCCCATGCGAGGTGAGATCGACGAAGCGTTCCAGCGTGAGCAGCCCGCGGTTGACATAGTCCAGCATGACGGGAACCAGCGTCTGCACGCCGGGCATGCCGGAGGGCGAGCCGGGATAGGGCCTGGCCTTTTCCTCCAGCGTATGCGGCGCATGGTCCGAGCCCAGCACATCGACGAGGCCGGAGGCCAGCGCCTGCCAGATTCCCTGGCGATGATGGGGCTCGCGCATCGGCGGGTTCATCTGGATCAGATTGCCGAGCCTGTCATAGTCCTCCGAGGTGAAGGTGAGGTGATTGGGCGTCACCTCCACCGTGGCCACGTCGCGGTTGGCGGCGAGCAGCGGAAATTCATCCGCCGTGGAAATGTGGAGGACGTGGATGCGCTTGCCCGCCTGCCGCGCCAGCCGCAACAGCCGCTCGGTCGAGAGCCGCGCGGCTTCGACGTCGCGCCACACATAATGGCTCTTGGGATCGCCCTCGACGCGCAGGTGCTTGCGGGCATTGAGCCGGAACTCATCCTCGGAATGAAAGGACGCGCGGCGGCGGATGTTCTTCAGGATGGCGGCGACACCGTCATCATCCTCGACCAGCAGCGCGCCGGTGGATGAGCCCATGAACACTTTGACGCCGGCGCAGCCCGGCAGACGCTCGAGCTCGCCCAGCTCATGGGCGTTCTCCCGCGTGCCGCCCATGAAGAAGGCGAAATCGCACTGCATGCGATTGCTCGCACGGCGGACCTTGTCGGCCAGCGTATCCTCCGAAGTGGTGAGCGGAGTGGTGTTGGGCATTTCGAACACGGTGGTGACGCCGCCCATGATGGCGGCGCGGCCGCCGGTTTCGAGGTCTTCCTTGTGTTCAGCACCCGGCTCGCGCAGATGCACCTGGCTGTCGACCACCCCGGGCAGGATGTGAAGCCCGGTACAATCAATGACTTCGCCCGCCTGGTGCGGCGCGAAGGACCCCAGCCCCAGAATGCGGCCGCCGGAGACGGCGATGTCGCGCTGGCCTGTGCCGTCATGGTTGACGACGGTGCCGCCCTTCAGGATCAATTCGGCGTGGATGGTCATGGCGCTCCTTGAATGCCGTGCTGAGCCTTCGTAAATGTGGATTGGAAACGAAGCAACAGCGATGCGCGATATGGAATTCCGGGCAGGACGGCTCGCCGGCCGGGCCGTTCTGGCCGTCAGCGGGCCGGACGCGGCCCATTTCCTGCACAATCTGCTCACGGCGGATGTCGAACATCTGGCTGATGGCGGGGCCATTTATGCCGCCCTGCTGTCGCCGCAGGGCAAGATCCTGTTCGACATGCTGGTGCTGCGGCAGGGCGATGGCTTCCTGATCGACTGCGCCGCCAGCCAGCGCGCGGCGCTCATGAAGCGGCTGGCGCTCTACAGGCTGCGCGCGAAGGTGGACATCGCGCCGCGCGATGACCTTGCCGTGACGGTGTCGCCCAGGGAGATCGCGGGCGGCTTTGCTGACCCGCGTACCCCGGCCATCGGCTGGCGGATGATCGGCCCGGCGGGAGATCCGGAAGCGCAAGGCTATGACGCGGCGCGCATCGCCCTGGGGCTTGCCGATTCGGGGGCTGATCTCGGCTCCGGCGAATTCTTCCCGCACGAGGCCAATCTCGACCAGCTGGGCGGGGTGAGCTTCAGGAAGGGCTGCTATGTGGGCCAGGAAGTGGTCTCGCGCATGGAACATCGCGGCACGGCGCGCAGCCGCATCCTGCCGGTGAAGCTGGCGGGCGGCACACAGCCGAAGGGAACCGATATCCGCGCGGGCGAGAAGCAGGTGGGCACGCTGTTGTCAGGCGCCGGCGATCAGGCGCTGGCGCTGATCCGGCTGGACCGCCTTGCCGAGGCAGCGGCGCCGCTTGAGGCGGGCGGCGTTGGGGTGACAGTGCTGAAGCCCCATTGGGCGCGCTATGATGTGCCGGGCGCCGCATGACGGCACTCCGCCATGAAGACGGCCTCTGCCGCTGTAACTGGTGCGGCACGGACGCGCTCTATGTGGCCTATCACGACGAGGAATGGGGCGTGCCCGAATATGACTCGCGGGCGCTTTTCGAGAAGCTGCTGCTCGATGGCTTTCAGGCCGGTCTCTCGTGGATCACCATATTGCGCAAGCGCGACAGTTTTCGCCGCGCCTTCGACGGCTTCGACGCGGAGAAAATGGCCCGCTACACGCCGGAGAAATGCGAAAGCCTGATGCGGGATTCCGGCATCGTGCGCAACCGGCTGAAAATCGCCGCCAGTGTTTCCAATGCGCAGGCCTATCTGGCGATCCCGGACTTCTCCGCCTATCTCTGGGATTTCGTGGATGGCAAGCCCATCCAGAACCGCATCCGCAGCATGAGCGGGATCCCGGCGAAGACGCCGCTCGCCGAAGCGATCTCCAAGGATTTGCAGAAGCGCGGCTTCCGTTTCGTGGGCCCAACGATCGTCTATGCCTTCATGCAGGCCTGCGGCCTGGTCAATGATCATCTGGTGGATTGCCACCGGCATGAGGCGGTGAAACATGCCGCGAAAGGCTGAGCCGCCCCGCGCCTGGCAGCGCATGCTATCGGGCCGCAGGCTTGATCTCCTTAACCCGTCGCCGCTCGACATTGAAATTGAGGACATCGCCCATGGCCTGGCGCGCGTCGCCCGTTGGAACGGCCAGACCAAAGGCGATCACGCGCTGTCGGTTGCGCAGCACTGCGTGCTGGTGACCGAGATCGCGGGCCAGTTGTCGCCCGCCCTCACCCGCGAAGAAAAGCTTGCCGCCTTGCTGCATGACGCGCCGGAATATGTGGTGGGTGACATGATCTCGCCGTTCAAGGCCGCGCTTGGGCTCGACTATAAGGATTTCGAGAACCGCTTGCTGGCGGCGATCCACATCCGCTTCGGGCTTTCCGCCGCTGTGCCGCCGAAGCTCGGCGTCTTCATCAAGTCCTGCGACCGGCTCGCCGCCTATCTGGAAGCCACCGAGCTTGCGGGCTTCAGCACCGCCGAGGCGGAGAAATTCTTTGGCAAGCCAAAGGACGCTGGCCTGGCCCGGCGTTTCGTGCTGAAGCCGCTCTCGCCCAATGACGCCGCCGCCCTTTATCTCAAAACCTTCAGGAAACTCACGCCATGATCATCGTAGGACCCTTGAGCCGCGTACAGCCGCTCGTCGACGAACATGGGGTGCGCCATGTGGTGACGCTGCTGGCCCCGGATACGCCGAGCGAGCGCCCCCATGGCGTTGCGCCTGACAATCACCTCAAGCTTCACTTTCATGATATCGTGGTGCCAATCGACGGGCACACGCCGCCCTCAGTCAAGGATGCCGAACGGCTCATCGGTTTCTTTGAAGGCTGGGACCGCGCCGACCCCATGCTGATCCATTGCTGGGCGGGGATCAGCCGCTCCACCGCGGCCGCCTATACCGCGCTCTGCCTGCTGCGGCCGGAGGCTGACGAGGATGCGCTGGCCCGGGAACTGCGCGCCGCCTCGCCGTCCGCCACGCCCAACCGGCTGATCGTGTCGCTCGCCGATGATATTCTGGGGCGTAACGGCCGCATGGTGAAAGCCATCGCCGGCATCGGCCGCGGGGCCGATGCGTTCGAGGGCACGCCATTCATTTTGAGGCCATAGAATTTGGGTTGCTCTGCCCCCATTCTCTGGATCACCTGAGGCTGGAGTTTTCAGCCGCTCTCACCGGTGACGGGCTGGACGCGCCACCAGATTTGTGCAGCTGAATCGCGATGTTTTGGCCGATCCCGCCGTAGTATCTGCGCCAATTCTCCATTTTCGCACAGGCGCCATCAAGGTATGCTTCAGGATTGGCAGTTCCGCCATCAGGCGCGTGGGCAAGGGCGGCATGCCCGGCCCGTCGCTGTGGACCTCGCCGCAGCGGGCTTCGATGGCTTCCCACGACACCGTCTTCGCCAGCCGCACGAGCTCATGGTTCATGTTGATGATCTGGCCGCGGCGTGACCGGAACAGGTCCATTTCGCCCGTCTCGCGCCGCTCACGTGGCTTGATCGCCCAATCCTCCGCCGCTCTTCCGGCGGGGTGCATCACGCCTCGCGGCCGACGTGAATCGCGAAATCAATTTGCAAGGAAATGATGGCCAACGGCCCGCTCTCCCGCAGGACTGAAGACGTCAACCGAGGCGATCAGAGCCTGAAATCAAGGGCTTGGGCATTGTTCACGGGGGCTTACTCACGCATCTTCTGGCTTCAACAATCCCTTGTCGCGATAGGCTTCCGCCGCCTGGCGGATGTATTCGCCGGTCTCCGGCGCATCATAGCGCGCGGCAATTTCCTGGGAGAGCGACAGCAGCTCGAAATAGCTCGCCCGGTAGGGGCGGAGCTTCTCATAGGCGGCGAGCAGCACGTCATTGGGAAGGGCGGTCAGTTCAGCAGCGCGGCGGAAATTGCGCGCCAGCTGCGGGTAGCCTTCCGCCTCGGCGGTCTCTGCCTGCTGCAACAAGGTTTCGCGGCGGATCGTCAGGTCCTCCGCCGATATCTTGCCGAGCCGGACATTCTCAAGCGTAATGTCGGCGACCTCGACCGCACGCTGCTTGCGGCGGACATCCGGCTCGCGGCCATCACCGTGATCAGCCATAGGTCACCTGCATCTCTTCCGGAGCCCTGCCCGCGCTGATGCTGGCGATCTCGCGCTTGTGCATCAGCATCGCCTGCACGATGAGGCGGAGCCTTGCCATGTTGTCCACCTTCACCGGCACCGGTGACGGCGGCTGGCGCAGCGCATGGCTCGCGGCATTGGCGCCGATCTGCGCATAGGCTGCGTATGACAGCAGCGGCGCCTGGGAAAACAGTTCGAGATTATTGAGCGGCGCCAGCCCCTGCCGCTGGATGACGGCGGTGCCCTTGGACTGGAGCCCGATGGCGATGCCGGAGCCGCTGAGCTTCGCCCCCTCATAGCCCAGCATGCCGCAATCAGCGGTGTGGTGGATCTTGATCACGCGTGGTTTCAATCCCTGGCTCTCGATGCCGCCCATCAGGGCTTTCAGCACTTCGCCATGGCTGAGGCCGCACAGCGTGGTATCGAGTTCGGCGGCGAAGGCAGGTCCAACCGCGATCACCACGTCCTTCTCGCTTGGTGGCGAGAGATTGGCGGCGGGCGTCAGCCCAACACCCGCCCGCCCGGCCGAGACCGGCACCATCTCCGCTGCTGAACGCGCCTGCGGAATGGCCGCGAGCCTGGCCAGATGCTCCCCCTTCAGCCGGTAACCGGTGCCAGGGCCCTGATAGTCATTGCGGTCGGTGAAGGCGCTCTGCGCCTCGAAGGCTTTGTTGAGCACGGCGGCCGGCTGCAGATAATCGCCCGCCACCCGGACGCGCTGCATGCCAAGGATGTTGGCGGCAATATCGGCGTGCCCGCTGCGGTCGAGCGCGGTGATGACGTCCAGCGCGGTGAGCGGCCCATCCAGAAAGGCATCGGCGGCGGCGAGATCGGCCACCAGGTCACGCTCCGGCATGTCATCCGAACTATAGGCGGTGACGGCGGCCTCGATCTCGGCATCGCTGATCGCCGGCAGGCCCAGCTCCCGGAACACCGCCTGCATGGCCTTGCCGGCCTTGCGGCGCACCGCGAGAACGGCGTCCTCGGTGACCGGCTCCATGCCGGCGTCGACCTGCATGTCGCGCTGGATCACCAGCCAGTCATCCATGTCGTCGGCGTCGAAATTGCCGCCGCCGAACATATTGTCCTTCCGCGGCATGGAGCTGTAGCCCGAGGTGATGAAATCCGTGCCGGGCAGGAATTGCAGCATCAGCTTCGCCGCCTTGCGCATATCCGAATGCGACGACATGGCGTCATTGCCGGAGGCCACCTCAAGGCCCAGCGACGCGGCGATGAGGTTCTCCGCCAGCACGGCGCGCACCCCGCCCGGCAGGGCGGAGGGAAGTGCTATGCAGCTGATCGAACCGTTCTGCACGCCCTGCGCGCCCGAGCCCTTGACCAGCATCAGGCAGCGGGCCTCGAGATAGAGCATGGACTTTCCCGACTCATAGCCCATCAGCGTCTCGGCGCCGGTGCCGGAGGTGAAGCGGATCTTGATGCCGCGCGAGGCATAGGCCGAGGCAAGAAGCCCCTTCGACCAGGGCGTATCGTCGCCGTCGCGCAGCGCCTCGTCAGTGCCATAGACCGACAGCGTCTCGGCGTAAGACGTGAGGCCCTTGAGGCCCAGCCGCAGGTTCAGCCCCTCCTCCACCGCGCATTGGGTGAGCACCCCGCCATGCGGCGTCTGCGAGCCCACCAGAAGCGCAAGCGAATTGAACGGCGCCATGCGCGCCACCCGGCAGGTGGTCTCGAGCTCGTCGAAGCCGCGCAGCGCCGCCTCCGCCGCGTCGGCTGCCATCAGCGCGGGGTTCTCCCGCCAGTTGGTCACATGCGCCTGGTTCCCCGGCTGCTGGCGGGCGCGCATCTTCTGCATCGCCATCATCATCTCGACGACATTGAGATGCGAGACGATCTCGCACAGCTTGGCCGGTGTGCAGCCGGACATCAGCCACATCAGCCGCTTGCGGGGAACATTGATATCCACCAGCATGCGGGCAATGGCCAGCGAGTCCATGGCCATCGCCTCGCCAGCCGCCTCCACATTGATGGCATAGCGGGCGATGTAGCGGTCGATGGTGTCGAACCGGTCCGCCGGGCAGCCGTCGATCTCCACGATCAGGCCCTTCTCGATCCGGATCGAGGGCCTGGGATCATGCGGGCTGTCCATCACGACGAGCCCGAGACCCGCGTCTTCCTGGACATAGGTGTCCTTGTTGACGGGCCGCTCGGCACGTCTGGCAAATCGCTTCGAACCTGTCATGAACCGAACCTCATCATCTGCTGCTCCTCAACCGGGCAGTCTCAATCACGGAGGCGCTTGCCAGGCCATTACAGTGAACCCGCTCAACCCTGGGATCATATGTCTCTTGCCCGCTTCTCACAGCAACGCCATTGCGCGGTCGGCGAGCGCCATGGTGGGCGCATTGGTGTTCCCCGAGGGCACAAAGGGCATGGCGGAAGCGTCAATGACGCGAAGTCCGCCGATCCCACGCACCCGAAGCCGTTTGTCCAGCACCGCCATCGCATCGCCGTCCGGGCCCATGCGGCAGGTGCTGGTGGGGTGCCAGGTAGTCTTGACCGTGCGGCGGCAGTGCTCAGCGAGATCAGACTCGCTGGTGATGTCTTTCCCGGGCAGCATCTCATAAGCGATGCGCGATGAGATCGGCTTCTGTTTCAATACTTCGCGCGCGAAGCGCAGGCCCAGAATCTCCAGGCGAAGATCATCAGCATCGGCAAGGTAGTTGTTGTCAACGAGTGGCTTGTCGAAGGGATTGCCGGAACGGAGCCTTACCGTGCCGCGTGATTTGGGCCGCAGCAGGCAGGCGTTGATCGTCACGCCATCCCGGGGCGCAACACCTTTCACATCGCCATCGAGATAGACTGTTGGCACGCAATACATCTGGAGAGTGGGACGGTCACCGCCTTCGGGATCGATATAGGCGCAGGTTTCCACGCCAACACTTGCCACGGGGCCCGTGCGGAACAGCAGATACTGAAGGCCATTCCGCACCGCCCGCCAGCCTTTGTCCTCGCCATAATAGCCAAAATGGCCGTTGGTTGCCGCGACAATTGGCACTTCATGATGATCCTGGAGATTTTCGCCGACACCCGGAAGGTCGTGCACCGGTTTGATTCCCATGGCAGCGAGGTGGGCAGCCGGACCGATGCCGGAGAGCATCAGAATTTTCGGTGTATTGTAGCTTCCCGCCGCCAGCAGCACTTCGGCCTCGCAGTGGGCCGCCCGCTCCTGGCCGTCCTTGATATAAATCGCGCCTTTACACTTGCCGTTTTCGATGATGAGCCGTGAAACAGTCGCCGCCGTCTCAATGGTCAGTCGCGGGTCTCCCATCACCTGCGAGAGATAGGCATCAACACCACTCCATCGCCGGTTGCGGTGCGTGGTGTACTGCAACGGTCCAACTCCGCTCTGCCTGGCGCCGTTGAAATCCGGATTGTAGGGCACGCCCAACGCCTGCACTGCAAGGATGTAGTCCTCCGTAAGCTGACAGATCGAGCCTGAGGGCGAAACATGCAGCGGCCCATCGACGCCATGCCATTCGTCGTTAAATTGATGATTGTACTCCAATGCCTTGAAATGCGGCAGCATATCCCTGAATGCCCAGCCACTGCCGCCGCCAAGGAAGCGGTCCCACTCATCGTAGTCGTCATGCTGCCCGCGGGTGTAGACCATGGCGTTGACCGACGAGCCCCCACCCAAGATGGCAGCCTGGCCAACCGAGGGTGCCCGGCCGTTGAGATGCTTCTGCGGCACTGGCTGGTGCATTTCGACAATTGGACTGCCACGAATGCCTTTCATCCATGCCGCGGGCATGGGAAGGAAAAACGCCGGAAGCCCAGAGGCCCGCGCCGGTCCGCGCTCGATCAGCAGAACGCGCGCATTGCGCCCCTTTACCAGACGCCACGCAGCGACACAGGCCGAAGAGCCGCCGCCGACCAATATGTAGTCATAGTTGCCAGTCACCAAGCCAGCACCTTGTGGTTCGCGGCAAGCCGCCCTAACTCTGTCATCATCGCTGCTTCACGGATTAACCCAGTTCGCCGGCTCAAGTCCAAGCAGGATCTGCCTCGCCTGCTCAGCCGCAACCGCCTGTATCGCGGACACAGTCGCTTCCGAGTACCAAGCCGTATGGTCACTCACCACGACATTCGGCAGACGGAGCAACATACTGCCATGCGGCGGCTCGTTCTCGAATACATCGAGGCCGGCGCCCCATATCCATTCCTGTTGCAGGGCATGCACGAGGGCATCTTCGTCGATCAGCGACCCTCGCGCCGTATTGATGAGCAGCGCACCTCTCCTGACGCGGGAGAGAAACGCGGCGCCGATCAGATGACGGTTTCCGGCGGTGGCGGGAGCATGAATTGTGATGATGTCTGAGCGCGCCGCAAGCTCATCCAGCGGAACAACTTCAACGCCGGCCGCCCGGGCCTGCTCATCGGACAAGTACGGATCGTTAACCAGTACGTCAGTTACGCCAAAGGCGGCAAAGCGCTTTTGCACCGCGCGTCCTATGCGGCCAAATCCCACAATTCCAAGCGTCGAGCCCGAAATCCGGCCCACCGGCTCTGCTTGCCCGATCTGCCAGGCGCCCTCCCTTACGGCCCGGTCCCGGCTGACGATACGCCGCCGCAAAGCAAGGAAAAGCGCGAGCGTGTGATCGGCTACCTCTATGTCCGCGCCATACTCCCTTACGTTTGCCACCTTGATTCCCCGCGCACGGGCGGTGTCAAGGTCGATGGTATCGACACCGATACCATAGCGCACGATGCCACGCGCCCTGTGCATGGCGGCGATATCGGCTGAATCAATCACTGTATCCCGGACGAAGATGACCTCTGCATCCGCGACGCCAGTGCGGAGAACATTCCGGTCACCCTGCCAGACAAGCCGTTCCAGGTTCAAGCCGAGCGGACCCAGCGCCGCCTCTTCGGCGATGGTTTGCCGATAGCCTGGCTCGATGATCACCGCCTTGCGCAAACCCTACCTCAGTCAATCCCAACGACAATCTTGCCAGTAATGCCGCCGGCTTTCAGGCGGTGGAGATACTCCCTGACTTGTTCCATGGAGATTTGATGCTCGATCATTGGAGAAATGCGGCCCACTGACAGTTGAGCCATGAACCAATCGCCCATGCGGGCGAAGTCCTCCTGGGTGGGCCTGTAACCCGCGCCATAGGCACCACCGAGCGCGACCTCGTGGATCGAGGCGGCATATGTATATGCCGGCGTTTCCGACAAGTCTGGCAGCGGATCGACCGTGATCAACTGACCATTATAATGGAGGAGATCGAGTGACTTGCGCGCATCCCGGGGATTAACGACCTCAAGCATGATGTCGGCGCCATAGCCCCCTGGCGTCAGCTGACGCACCGCGTCCCCGAGATCAGGCCTCCGGTAGTCGATCACATGATGCGCGCCCAGCGCCCTGACTCGTGCCTCCTGCTCAGGCCTTGCGAGAGCGATGACATGGGCGCCGTGCAAGGCCGCAATCTGCACGGCAAAACCGCCAACGCCCCCGCTGGCGCCCTGCACGAGGACCCATTGCCCCTTCTGGAGATGCGCTTTGCGCACAAGGCCCTGGAAAGCAGTGTAGCCGGCACAAGGAACAGCGGCGGCGGCTTCGTCCGGCACGCCATCCGGGATGCGTGCAATCACATGCGCGGGAACCGCCGCATATTCTGCGCATACGCCGCCGGCGAACAGGCTGTGGTGCCAAACCACACGGTCGCCTGCGCGCCATTCTGTCACTTCAGAGCCTACTTCGGCGATGATACCTGCCGCATCCAGAGCCACGACATGCGGCAAGGACCAGCCGGGAAACGCCACCCCCGCCGCCAGCTTCCAGTCCACGGGATTAAGAGATGCGGCCTTTACCTTGACCAAGACATCTTCGCGGCCAATCCTGGGTACCGGTATATCTGTGACGGCGATGCCGCCGAGATCGCCTGCGAGGTGAGATACGACTACTGCGCGCATGAACCGCTTCCTATCGAATTGAGTATCCGCCATCGATCGTCAAGGTGGCGCCGGTCATGAACCTTGCGGCTGGCGAGGCTAAGAACACCGCACCTTCGGCGATCTCATCAGGCTTGCCCCATCGCGCCATCGGCGTCCGGCCCACGATCGGGCCGCTACGTTCCGCATTTTCAACCAGGGGCTGGGTAAGCGGGGTCGCGATCCAGCCAGGCGCGATGGCGTTCACTCTCACGCCATCGGCCGCATAGGCAATCGCCAAGGACTTGGTCAGCTGAGTCACCGCACCTTTTGATGCCGCGTAGGCGGGAACCAGCGGATCGCCGAAGGTTGAGAGCATCGAGGCGATATTGATGATCGCTCCCTTTCTCGCGGCCAGCTTCTCGCGCGAAAGAAATGAGAGACGCGCGGTTGCGTTGAGGTTGACGTCCATTACCTTCTGGAACGTGTCCCACTGAAACTCCTCGACGCGCCGGACCATGCCAGCGTTATTCACCAGGACATCAAGATCGCCGCATGTCTCGATCAGGCGCTTCATCGCCATTTCGTCGGTCACGTCCGCGACAAAGGGCGCGATACCCTTGGTCCCGAGCGCCTCAGCCTTGGTGGCATTGGTCGCGGTTCCCGTAACGCGTGCGCCAAGGGCGGCGAACGCCATGGCGATGGCGAGGCCAATGCCACTGGTGGCGCCCGTCACCACCACATGTTTTCCCGAGAACAGGTCCGGCCTCCATGTTGCGCTTAAGCCTTCGCTGGTCATCCTGTCAGATCCTTTCCGGAGGCCGCATGGGCCGCACTTCTGCTATTGACGGGCATCCATCCACTCCGGCTGAACGAGTTCGACCAGATAATTGTCGGGGTCCCGGAAGAAGGCGATATGCGTGGTTCCATGCTTCATGGGACCTGGCTCCCTCGTGAAGGTGATCCCGGCGCGCCGCAGTGTGTCTGCGGTCTCATAGATATCCGCCGTCTCCAGCGCGATGTGGCCATAGGCGGTGCCGAGTTCGTAGGGCGCCGCCTGATCCCAGTTGTGCGTTAGCTCGATCACCGTATTCGAAGGCTCTTCGCCGTACCCTACAAAAGCGAGCGAGAAACGCCCTTCGGGAAAGTCGAGCTTTCGCAACAGCGTCATGCCGAGAGGGCCGGTATAAAACGCAATTGACCTCTCCAGGTCCAGAACCCGCAACATCGTATGCATCATCCGCATTTTCGCTTTCATGGCCTTAGTCTTTCTCCTTTTGCGCAGTCCGGGCTCTACTCCCCGCGGATCATCCTTACATAATGTTCCTTGGTCCGGCCAATGTGGTCGCGGAGCAGTTGCTGAGCCTCACCGATATTCCCGGCTCTCACCAAGTCGATCAGCACCTTGTGTTCCCGGTAGGAATTCTCGGCGTGAGTCCGTTGCACCGCCAGCCTGTTGCGGAGCGCGGAAAACCGGCTATTGACCATGGCCTGATATGTGGTTTCCAGCATGGGCGACTTGGCGCATTCGAGGATGGCAAGGTGGTACAATGTGTCGAGCGCCTGATATTCATGTCTGTCGCGGGCCTTGAGACAGGCCTCCATTTTCCGGAACAGTTGGTTGAGCCGTCTGAGCAAGACATCGCCGTTCCGGCGCATGGCGAGCAGAATGGCCTCTGACTCCAGTGCGATGCGCAATTCGCACAGCGCTTGGACTTCATTGATGTCGGGTGAGAACACGAAGGTTCCCGACTGTGGCCTGATCTCGAGCAATCCCTCACCCTGGAGGCGGATGAATGCCGAACGGATCGGGGCTTTGGTCACGCCATAACGCAGCGCCAACTGACCTTCCGACAGTTTCTCGCCAAGCCTGAAGTTGTCTTCAACAATATCGCTTCTCAGCCTCTCCAGCGCCACTTCCGACACCTGGCGCGGCCTTACAATCTTACCGGCGGCTTGCCTTGTTCCAACCATTAGGCCACCAGCCGTTGCCCGGTGATGAAATCAACCGCCTTGTCAGCGATGACAAGGGTCGTCGAGTTGGTGTTCCCGCTGATGATCCGCGGCATGACCGATGCATCGACCACCCGAAGCCCCTCCACGCCCTTCACCCGGAGATCAGGGGTGACGACGGCTGACTCATCCGTGGACTTGCCCATGCGGCATGTGCCGACCGGGTGATAAACCGTCTTCACATAAGCTTTCGCGAATGTCTCCAAGTCCTCCCGGGACGTGATGCCAGGTCCAGGAAAGACTTCTCGTTCTATCACGCTGCGCAGGGGCTCCGAGCCGAGAATCTCACGGGCGCGCCGCAACCCCGCGAGCGACAGGCGCAAATCCTCGGGATCTTCGAAGTAGTTCGTGTCCACAAGCGGCTGATCGCCCGGATTGCCCGAGGAAAGCCTGACTGATCCACGTGAGCCCGGCCGGAGCACGCAGGAATTCAGCGTCAGACCGTGCTGCGGCCTGATGCTCGAAACGTCGGAATCAAGATAGACGGATGGCACGCAGAATTGCTGAATCTTCGCCTCGGCCGTGAGGTCATCCGGATCAAAGAAGGAGCAAGCCTCAACCCCATTCGAGGACACCGGGCCGGACTTGAACAGCATATACTGAAGCCCGTTACGGATCTGATTGATGCCCCGGTCCTGGCCGTAATATCCCTGCTCTCCCTTGCAGAACGCCAGCACGGGGACTTCCGTGTGATCCTGAAGGTTTTGACCGACGCCCTCCAGGTCAACGAGCGTCTTGATGCCGTTTTCTTTCAAATGGAAATGGGGGCCGATGCCCGAGAGCATCAATAGCTTTGGCGTTGCGATCGCTCCCGCCGCAAGCAGCACCTCCCGCTCACAGCGGGCCTCATGCAAGACTGAGCCGTGTGAGAAAGCGACGCCAACGGCGCGGCCATTCTCGATCAGAACACGATGGACCAGCGCGCCTGTGCGGACATCCACACGGCCCGTGGAGAGTGCCGGCCTTAGAAATGCCTTTGACGCTGAACACCGTTCACCATTGTCGACTGTGAGCTGGAAAAAGCCAGTGCCTGCCTGGCGAGGCCCGTTGAAATCGGGATTGAAAGGTACGCCGATCGCCTGCGCGGCCTGCACATAGATTCGGGAAAGGTCGCAGATCTGCCGCGGGTCTGAAACCTTGAGCGGACCATTGATGCCATGCAGTTCGTTATTGTAGCGGTTATTGCCTTCCATGCGCTTGAAATAGGCGAGCAGACTCCGGAAGCTCCATTGCTCGTCTCCGGTTGCCTCGACCCAGGGTTCATAGTCGCTGGCTTGACCCCGGATATAGACCATCGCGTTTACAGACGAGCCGCCGCCAATAACACGGCCCTGGGGAACCACCGGCTCGCGGCTGTTCAACCGCTGCTGAACCGTCGACTTGTAGAACCACATGTATTTTTCAACGCCCAGAAGCTTCACGAAACCAGCCGGCATGCGGATCAGGGGCGAGTCATCATTGCCGCCAGCCTCGAGGACCAGAACGCGGGCCCCATGTTCCTTCGCGAGTTTGCCAGCCACCAAACAGCCAGAGCTGCCGCCACCAGCCACGATGAAGTCATAGATCATGTGATGCCCCCTACTCACCGTTCAACACCTCCGTTACGGCATCCGGCGGCTCAAACAGCAACAAATGGTGCGGGTCGATCGACAGCGTTATCCGCTCGCCGCGTCTTGGACGAACCGATGGCGGGGTAACCACCGACAAGCGGTTCTTGCCAACATCGGCGAAGACAATGTTCTGATCCTGGAGTTCCTCCGTGAGGAATACGGTGGCTGCAAGACGCACCGCAGACGCTCCATCGACCGTCATGAAGTGAGGCCGCACCGCCGCAACGCCATGCGCGCCAATCCTCATGGCTTGGGCGCGGACCGCCGCCGGCAACGTCACGGATTGGCCCTCGATCACGATGTGCCCGGGCGAAGCCCGATCAAAGCCATAATTCATGAAATTGATGGGGGGTTCCCCCACAAATCCGGCAACAAAAGCATTGTTCGGGCGGGTATAGATCTCATTTGGCGCACCCATCTGCTGGATTTCGCCATCGCTCATCACGATTACCCGGTCAGCGAGGGCGAGTGCCTCCTCCTGGTCATGCGTGACGTAGATCATCGTATAATGAAATTCCTGGTGGATGCTCTTGATGAAACGCCGCATGCGATAGCGCTGGCGGGTATCGAGGTGCGATATCGGTTCATCCAGAAGAAACACCGCAGGCTTTCTGACCAGCGCCCGCGCCAGGCTAACACGTTGAGACTGACCCGAGGAGAGACCGCCGGGCTTCATATGCAAGAGCGGAGTCAGTTCCATCTTTTCGGCGATGGCAGATACACGGGCATCCACCTCGTCACGCGGAGTGCCCGCGCAAACCAGGGGAAAGGCGATGTTTTCCCTAACCGTAATCGTCGAATACAGCGCGTAGGATTCAAAAGACATCGCGACATTCCGGTCGCGTGCGCGAACGCCGTTGATGACCTTTCCATTAAAGGAAATCGTGCCTCCTGAGATTTCTTCAAGACCGGCAATCATCCGCATGGTTGACGACTTGCCGCATCCCGACGGACCGAGTATGGCCACGAACTCGCCATCTGCGATGTCGAAATTTATCCCATGAACGGCCCGCACCGCGCCGTAGCGTTTCACCAGGTTCTCGGCTCTTATCGACGCCATGTTCTAAGGCCCTGCCGCGGCGTGATGAACGGCGCGATCGCCATCAAAGATATGCAACGCGCTTGATGCGAACGACAAGCCGACCAGTTCTCCATGCCTTAGCCGCTGGTCGGAACGGGTCGTGATCGAAACGGCATCGCCATCGACGTCAACGACTGCAATGTCGGCGTAACCCAGATGTTCGACGCTGGCCACACGCCCTGGAATGACGCCCGTTCCCTCCGGCGCGACCAGTCTGATCTCATTTGAACGCACGCCAATGCGTAAGTTCCACTGATCGCCGCCGCCGGTGGCAAGCGCGCCCGGCGCCTCCCCCAGGACATGACCTGACGGCGTCACCAGCATCGGCGCCCCGCCAGCCATCTGTACACGGGCCTTGATCAGGCTCATCGGCGGATCGCCGACAAAAGTGGCCACGAACGCATTGGCGGGTTGACGGTAGATTTCTTCCGGCGTTCCGGTCTGTTGGATACGGCCGTTGTTGATGACGGCCATACGGTCCGCGAGGGCGAGCGCCTCGCGGGAGGAGGTTGTTGTGAAAACGACGGTCGACTTCATATCCTGCGCCAGCGCCTTGAGTTCAGCCCGCATCCGATGACGGAGCTTGGCATCGAGATGACCGATTGGTTCATCGAGGAGATAGATGCCGGCAGGCCGTATGATGGCGCGCCCCAGGGCGACACGCTGCTTCTGTCCGCCAGACAGGAAACCAGGGCGGCGGTCCAGCACGTGACCGATACCAAGAATCTCGGCCATCTTGTGCACCCTGGACTTGATTTCCGTCTCGCCCATGCCCCGGGCGCGTAATGGGAAAGCCAGATTCTCAAAGACCGAGAGATGCGAATAAAGCGCATAGTTCTCGAAGGCCATGGCTGCGTTCCGCCGCTCGGGCGGCACCCCCAGAACCGACACTCCGTCCTGAAGCACATCGCCTGCCGTGGGCTTGGTTATGCCAGCGAAGATATTGAGCATCGTGCTCTTGCCCGCGCCCGCCGGGCCATAGAGAACCATGAATTCCTGGTCGCGGACATCGAGGGTAACCTCGCGCAACGCGAGCGTCCTTAAGCCATAACGCTTGGTGACCGCCCTGAGCGCGAAACTCATGATCCATCTCCCGACAGGAGAGCCGCAATGTCCGCATCGGCCCGTCTGCGCTCGTGGCTGCAACGGCGCCAAGCCAGCGCAAAGAAGATTGCGGCAGCCGCCACTGCCGCGAGGAGCATCAGCAGCACGGACAAATCACGCGATGCGAAGAGTGGTTCAACAAGCCCGAGCCAGGCGAACACCATCCCCGCGAAGATGAGAACCGAACGGAAGCCCGCGTCCCATGCCTGGCTGAAGTTCATCTCTAGCCCCTCACCGCGCCAAATGTCAGGCCGCGCACCATGTAGCGCTGCATGACCAAGACGAATACAATCATCGGCAGGACGCTGATGGTGGCGGCGGCGGCGACAGGCCCCCAAAGAATGCCCTGCAGGGTGAAAAAGGATTCCACGCCGACGGTCACGGTACTCACGTCCTTGCGTGTCAGGATGTAGGCGAACAAGAACTCATTCCAGCAGAAGATAAGCGTGAAGACGGCGGTAACCGCGATGCCTGGCGCCGCAAGGGGAATAACGACCTTGCGAAGCACCTTGAGCCGCGTCAGCCCATCGAGCCGGGCCGAATGCTCCAATTCGCGCGGAATGTCCTGAAAGAAGGAAACCAGAAGCCAGATTGCGAAAGGCAGATTAAAGACCGTATAGGAAATGATCAGCGCACCATACTGGTCCAGTCCCAGATGCAGAAATTTGCCAATGTCTGTCCGGCCAACATCGCGGAAGATGAGGAAATACGGAATGATCACAGCGATTGCCGGGAACATTTTGGTGGAGAGGATGAAGAACAGCACATGGCCATCGCCAACGTTGTAACGGGCGAAACTATAGGCGGCGAGCGAACCCACCACAGTAACAATGGCCGTGGAGATCACCGAGACGATCAGGGTATTCTTGATGTAGAATAGAAAGTGCTTTTCATAGATCGCGTGCGCATAGTTCTCGAGGGTTGGCGTGAACAGGAAGCGGGGTGGCGAGACCATGATGTCCTCCACCGGCTTGAGTGACGTCACCACCATCCAGAATATCGGAAACACAATCATTCCGAGAACGATCACGATCAGGCCGTAGCGGAGGAATTGCGCCGCTGCCGTGGGTTTTTGAACCTTGTAGGTCATGGCGTGGGCTATGCCTCCCCAGCTCGCGCGCTGAACTGCCGGAGGAGCGGCTTCAGCGCGAATAGGCTCGCCACCAGCATGGCATAGAGAAAGAAGATCGCCATTGTCGATGCATAGTCCATCCTGAACAGCTTGAGTCCCGTCCGGTAGAGATAGAAGGTCATCGTTTCCGTGGCTGTTCCCGGCCCGCCGCGCGTCAACACGGCAACAGCGTCGTAGAGCCGCATGCAGTCTATGGTTCGAAGCACGACGACCAAAAACAGGACTGGCTTCAGCATCGGAAAGGTCAAGACACGGAGCACGCGCCATGTTGAGGCGCCGTCCAGTTCCGCCGCCTCGAACGGCTCTTTGGGCAGGGATTGAAGCCCTGCGAGAGCAATAAGGGCGACAAAAGGCGTCCATTGCCACACGTCGAAAAGCACAACGGACCAAAGCGCGATACTGATGTCTCCCAGCCAGTTGGGTTGTGGCAAACCCATCAGAGAGAGGAAATAGTTAATCAGTCCAAACTGCGTGTCGTAGAGATAGCGCCAAAAGAGTCCTGTCACCGCGGCGGATGTTGCAAGCGGCAGGATCATGAGGCTCCGGATCACACCCTTCCCGGCAGTGGCGCCATGGATCAGAAAGGCAATGCTGATTCCGAGGATCATTTGCAGGCTAACTGCGGCGGCGGTGAATTTCACCGTAATCCAGGTTGAATCCCAAAACGCTTTATCGTGCAGAACCGTGCGGTAGTTCTCGAGGCCGACGAAGTTCTTGACTCCGCCACGGGTGAGATCCGCGAGGCGAAACGATACATCGATGGCATAGGCCAGGGGAAGCAGGGCGAAGATGAGGATAATCGCCATGGCGGGCGCGATGAGAAGGATCGAAAACCAGCGATCGCTCAGGCCTGAGTTTTGTTTCTTCATCTGCTTTCCCGGCGCGGTGGACAAACAGCGGCACAGGCCGCCTGGCGGCGGTCAGGATAGGCACCATGGCACAAAGCCATGGCGCCAACCACTGGGGCAAGGGGAGCTACTTGTTGATCGGGCAAGGCCCGCCGCAGATTTTCTCGACATCCGCGGCCAGCTGTTCGGCCGCCTGTTTTGCGGTGATCTGTCCCGCCGCGGCCGCCTGAAGCGGAATCTGCATGGTATTATAGATCTTCGCGCCGAACGGCGTGGCAAAGAGGTTGGAGTTGAAGCCTTCCGCGCTCTTCAGAATGTCGACGAGCGTCGCAAAATGCCCTGTTTTGGAGCGCATCTCCGGCGTTGCGAATGAAGGGTCGGTGAGAACGCTGGTAAGCGTGGATGTGCCGCCCGCCTTGGCGAAATCCATCTGCGCATCATGCCCGCCTATGTATGCCACGAAATCCTTGGCCATATCGGGGTTCTTTGAGCCGGCGGAGACCGCAAGCAGAAAGCCGCCAATATAGGCCTTCCCGCCGGGAGCAACCGAGGCCCCCATCTTCGCGCCAGGCACGGAGACTTCTGTGGAAGCGGCATTTGGCCACTGATCCAGGAAGAAGCCATGGGTCATGGCGATCTGACCGTCTTTCATCTGGTTCATCACGCCGTCATAGGTAACGGTGAGCGCGGCTGGCGGCGCGAATTTGAGGAGTTCCAGATAGTCCGAGAGGACCTTTTCCACGTCCGCGACTGGCACCTTTCCGTCAGCCGTCAGCCAGTCGGAACCCATGCCCCACAGCGGAGCGGAGAGCTCATCCTGGATTTCCGGAAACGGTCCCGCCATCAGACCGACGCCATAGAAGTCCTTTTCGAGCACTTGACCCTTGAGTTTGTCACCCTTCTTGCGGGTGAAGAACTCAGCGATGTCCCTGTGCTGCTTCCAGTCCTTTGGAATGCCAAGGTCATATCCATACTTGGCCTTGAATGCAGCCCTCTCGCCTTCGTCCTCAAACAGATCGGCCCGGAAGAACATTCCCGCGGTGTAGGTGTAGTAGGGGAGACCCCAAATATCGCCCTTATAGGTGACTGTCATGGCTCGCAGAGCCGGCGCTACATCGTTCAGTGCCTCGGGCTTGTCCTTGAAGTAGTCGGTCATGGGAAGGATGAAGCCGTTCTCCGCGAACTCGGCTTTCTCAGCCGTTTCGAGGGTCACCACGTCATAGGCGCCTGTCTGGCCGACCATTTCGATGACCTGTTTGTTATAGAGTTGCGAATTGTCAATATTGACGACCGTGACCTTGGCGCAGTGGGTCTTTTCGAAGCCTTCCACGAGCGCCGACATCGCGTCGGTATAGAAACCGGCGATGGTCGACCAGGTTATCGGAATCCTGTCGGCGTCATTGCAGGTTTGCGCCTGCGCCGAGGCCGACCAGAGCCCGATCAGGGCCGCCGAGATCATGAGCGCTTTCTTCATTGGTTCCTCCCAGGTTTATGGTGTTCACACTTATTTTCCGGCTTTGCATGCCGACATGTAACATGTCAGATAAGCGCCCACAAGACGTCTACTGTGCAGCGCACCAAGCTCACGGTGTCGCCTCCCTGGTCCAGGCCAGTACGCGCAAGGTACTTTTGACTTTACGGTCTGAGCCCCCTTCGCCACGCCAGATGCTGGATCGCCTGAGGCTCGTGGTCTCGGCCTCTTTCGCCAGAAGGAAGCTGCGTGCATCACCGGCGTGATGCATCTGAATTGGGGTATTTGGCCGATGCCGCTGCGGGGTCCTTGCTTCTTATGGTATCCGCTGAAATCCTCATCTCTCAGCGCTCGCTGTCAAGGCTCATCAATCCACGTGCATTCCGGCACTCACTTTGGAGCTTGCTGTTGAAGGCTGCAATGAAAGCTTTGTCGGGGGCTTTCCTAAACCCCGCTGGATGGCCGAGAAGGCGCTCACCGCCGTGATCCCTGAAGCGGAAGCCTGCCCTCGGGCTTGACCCGAAGGTGCCGGGGACATCGACCCGCCCGGCCGGCGGTCTGGTCAAGACCGTGGGCATGAGCGGCATCTCCAAAAGCCAGATCCTGCTGCGGCGGAGGCCGGGGGAGCGCGGCTGTGCGAGAAGATCGACGGCAAGGTGAAGGCCTTCTTCGAACGGCCCTATCTGTGGATTGACGCCACATACCTGAAGGTGCGGCGCGGCGGCCGTGTGGCCTCGGTTGCCGACATCATCGCCACAGGCGTCAACAGTGATGGCCGGCGCGAGGTTTTCCTGACCATGGGTCTGGATGCTCCGCCTGATTTCATGGAGTTGCTGCCGGGACTGTCCCGTCAGCTTGCAGGCTTTTGGAGGCGTTTGAAAGTTCGGAGGCAAGCGCGAGCAAGAAAGGCTTGGGGCGCGCCATCTTCTGGTCCTTGATCATGTTGCTCTCTGTCGAGCTTCAGGGCTGAAGCCGCAACTCCATCCAGAACCCACATCGGAGCGGCATGGCCGCGCCGGTCCGGGCGCGCTTCACTCTTGCGGTCCGCGCGCCCTGCCGATAAGCCAGATCGTCAGGCGAATACCATCTCATCTCACCCCGTAGTATTTACCACGCCGATAAGGGTCTTCAGTTTTCTAAGATCCGTCTTCTCCTTATTCATGCCCATCCTGTCCCTGAAAGCTTCAATTCGGCTCTGCTTCAGGCGTTGATTGAAGCCGCGCGGATCAAGGGCCATGACGTTCGGAGCATCGACCTTCATGCCGAGCGCTTCAACCCGGTCATGAGCGCCGATGGGCGCCGTGGATATACGGAAGAGAGCCAGATCCCGGCTGACCTTGCACGTCATGTTGAGGCGCTACAATGGGCCGAAGGGCTGATCTTCGTGTATCCAACGTGGTGGTATGCGCAACCAGCCATCCTCAAAGGCTGGATCGACCGGGTATGGCGGCCTGGCATCGGCTTCACCTTGCGGACGCGTGACAAGCCGATGCGGCCCGCTTTGCTCAATATCAGGCTGATCGGCGTCATCACCACATTCGGGGCGCCATGGTGGTTCTGGCCCCTTCTCATCGGCGCGCCAGGCCGCAAGATAATCCTCAGTGGACTGCGGTATTGCACGGCGCCACGCACCAAGACCTTCTGGATGGGTCTGCATGAGATGGAAAGCCAAACGGATGCGGCGCGCCGCCGTTACCTGGACCGCGTCCGGGCCCGCATCTCCCATATTCCCCTCTAGCAATGTCACAGGCGCTTTCAGGCGCCGCTTGCTCCAGCCCCGTCAATCGAGGCAATATGGCAACAACGGAGATGGGTAAACGCGCTGACGCCAGGGTGTGATGTGCCGGTTTTCGGCTTACTTTCCCTGTCTCCGGAGTTATTCGGTCAAGAGCGCCGCAATGAAATATCTTCCGCCCCTGAATTGCATCCGTTCTTTCGAGGCGTCGGCCCGGCACCTGAGCTTCACCCGCGCCGCCGACGAACTGCGCATGACCCAGGCGGCGGTCTCCGGTCATGTCAGGATGCTGGAGCAGTTCATCGGGCGCCCGCTCTTTTACCGTGCACCACGGACCCTGATGCTAACCGAGGCAGGCAACGCCTATCTCCCCGCCGTGCAAAGGGCGCTGTCGCAGATCGATTCGGCGACTGGCCAGCTGCAGACGGTACGTCACCGAAAGCAGGTGGCCATCGCTTGCCCTTCCAGCCTCGCCACGAACTGGCTACCCCAGCGCCTGCGCGCGTTTTCAGACCAATACCCCGAGGTCGAGATAACCGTTCATGCCACGATATGGTCCGAGACGACGGAGCAGGTTGTCGATCTGCGGATCGCGCCGCGCCATAAAAGCCAGCCGCTCGCCGGTCAAAGCCTTGGCGAGGAACGCCTTGCCATGGTTTGCCACCCCGACTTTCTGAACGGCGCTGAGGCGTTGGTTTCGCCAGCAGATGTCCGTCGCAAGGGCTTGATCCATATCCTGAACCGGCAAGAGCTGTGGGAGGCCTTTGCCCGCCATCACGGCATTGCGGATTTGCCGTTGGTGCAGGGGTTGAAAGTTGACAGCTCGAATGTGGCCTTGGAAATGGCGGTCGCAGGCATGGGCTGCGCCGCCATACTCGCCTCGCTGGCGAAAAGCCATCTGCAGCGCGGCTTGATCGTCGAGCCTTTTCAAGCCGATATTCCAAGCGGCTGGGGTTATGACTTGCGCCCCGGCGAACTGCCGCCAACCTGGGCAAGTGAACGGCTCAGCGCTCATCTCCTGAAGAAAGCGTGAGATGAGATGGAACGGTGGCGGCGCCATGCCTGTTCTGGCCATGCGGCACTGGCAAAAGGATTTTGATCGCCAGGCCATCGTTTTCCTTTTGTCCGGAGACCGAAGGAAGGCCCTAACTTGACGGTTCACCGGCCGACAACCGGCCCGCAGCAAGGACCATGACGGTGGCCAATTCAGCGCTCTCGCTTCAAGAGACTGTGCAGAACTACTTCCGCCTGCCGTGCCCGGGCGGCGGTGCATTTCACGCCGATGGCCACCAGAGTCATGCCTCTTCAGCAGCCCTCCAAACATGAAACGAATTGATGAACTGACCGCCGCTTTGGGTTCGATCCCTTGCGAGACCAACCCAAGGCTCGTTGCCCAGCGCAGCCGCGACTTCTATTGGTACTCACCGGTTCTGAAACGGCAGCTTGATGGCGTCACCGGCGACATTGTCATCAGCCCTCGCAGCGAGGCGGAAGTCGTCGACGTTCTTGCGGCCTGCTACCGGCTGGATATTCCGGTAACGCCGCGCGGCGGCGGGACTGGAAATTATGGTCAGGCGATGCCCCTGTCCGGCGGCGCCGTGCTCGATCTTCGCAATATGAGCCGTATCAGCGGGATCGAAGCCGGCGTGGTGTCGGCCGACGCGGGCGCCATCATCCATGACATTGACCGCGCGGCGCAGGCCCACTCCGGCCAGGAACTCCGCATGCATCCGTCAACGGCGCGCAATGCCACTATCGGCGGCTTTATCGCCGGCGGTTCGGGCGGGGTCGGCTCTATCCGCTGGGGCACCCTGCGCGATCTTGGTAACGTCATCAGCGCCCGCGTCGTCACCATGGAAGCTAGTCCACGCATTCTGGCTTTAACGGGCTATGACCTCCACAAGGTTATTCATGCCTATGGCACGAATGGCATTATCACCAGCCTCGAACTGCCGCTGACGGCTGCCTATGACTGGATCGACACGCTTGTGACGCACGATAGCTGGCTGCGGTTGAACCAGTTTGCCGATGTGCTGGCCCGCCAGGACGGCTTGCTGCTGAAACAGCTGTGCACGATCGAGGCGCCAACGCCGCACCGCTATTTTCTCAAGCATCAGAAATATCTCGCGCCCGGCGATCACGTCATCGTGGCGATGGTGGCGCATCATGCGGTATCGGCTTTCGAAGCGCTCTGCCGGCAAGAGCGCATGAAGATCGCTTTCCGCTCCGACATTCTTCCGGAAAGCGAAAAACGCGTTTTACCTCCCGCCTATGAACTGGCCTGGAACCACACCACGCTGCGGGCAATCCGGCTGGACCCTTCGATCACCTATCTCCAAACGCTTTACCCCAACCCCGTTCACGTGGAGAAAATCGCCGCAATGTCGGCGCTATTCGGGGAGGAGGTTCCCGGGCATGCCGAATACATGCGCTTCGAGGGCCGTGTAAGCTGTGACGGCATGCCGCTGGTGCGCTTCTCGACGGAGGAGCGCCTCGATGAGATTGTCCGAATCCATGAAGAGCATGGCTGTCCAGTCTTCAATCCTCACCGCTACACGCTCGAAGAAGGCGGTATGAAGCAGACCGACGAGGTTCAACTCGCCTTCAAGCGCATGGTCGACCCCAAGGGGCTTCTCAATCCAGGCAAGATGATTGCCTGGGACAATCCGGACTATGATTTCAACGCGCCGGGATATTATCTCTTCCCGGGCATCAAGAAGGACGGTTCGTTCCGCGATGAGATACCTTCGCTCGACTGATGCGGCCGCGCCACTGGCGCGCTATTCGCCTGGCGTGGAGATCGGCGCCGGAGAACGGCTCGTTCTGTGCTCCGGACAGCTCGCAACATCCGCAAGCGGCCAGGTGCCCGCCTCCGTGTTCGAGCAAACAACGCAATGCCTGGAAAATGCCGAGGCAGTGCTCAAATCCGCCGGCTTGGACCGCCGTGCCGTGGTGAAGCTCACAGCCTATGTGACCGACCGCAGTCATCTCGGCGACTACATGGCGGCGCGCGACGCGTTCTTTCGTAACCGGCAGGAGCCGCCAGCCTCGACGCTGTTGATCGTCTCAGGCTTTTCTCGGCCCGAGTTCCTCGTGGAAGTCGAAGTGATGGCCGCAGCTGACTTCCGGGAAACGGTCTGATGAAAAGAAGCGTTTTCTGGGAGGAATTGACAACAGCCGACTTCGCCGGCGGCAGCGACCGCGAATGGATTGCCGTGCTTCCCGTCGCCGCTATCGAACAGCACGGACCGCACCTGCCGCTTTTCACCGATGCCGCTATTGCTCAGGGATTGATCAGGCGGGTAGCAGGCATGCTTCCGCCTGAACTTCCAGCCGTGTTTCTGCCGGTACAACCAATAGGCAAATCTAACGAGCATGCCGATTTTGCTGGCACGTTGACACTTTCCTGGGAAACGGCCGTGAAGAGCTGGATCGAAATCGGCGAGAGCGTGTTCAGGGCGGGCATTCGCAAGCTTGTCATCGTCACATCGCATGGCGGGAACATACCGGTGATCGATATTGTTGCGCGCGAGCTCCGCATTTCGCATCGTATGCTCGTCCTCGCCACCAGCTGGTCGCGCCTCGGGTTTCCGCCTGGCCTTCTCAGTGTCGAAGAAATGTCTTGCGGCATTCATGCGGGCGATGAAGAAACTTCCATGATGCTGGCGCTCCGGCCTGATCTGGTGCGCATGGCGGTGGCGCAGAACTTCATATCGGCCCAGCAGTCTTTTGAGCGGGAATTCGCAAGACTGCGCGGCCATGGGCCCGTGCAATTCGGCTGGAAGATGGGCGATCTCAACGAACAAGGCGCAGCTGGCAACGCCGCAGCGGCTACGGCGGAGAAGGGCTGGGCCCTCATCGATCACCGGGCGGCGGGCTTCATTGATGTGCTCCGCGACACGATGAATTTCAATCCCGGATGGTTACGGTCGGAGCCGTTTCATGAATGAGCCGCGCCAGGCCATGACGGGGGCGCCCTACCGCCAGCACTCCGCTGATACGGAGGGCGCACGGCAAGGTCTATTCCTCATCAGCCCGGCCGTCATCTACGCCGTGGCGCTGATGGCAGCGCCGCTGTTCACCATCTTCGCCTACTCTCTGCTCGCCGCAGGGCCGGAAGGCGCTGGCGCCGCGCTTTCACTCGGGAACTACGCCACTATCGCCGCCGATCCGATCTACCGCGCCATCCTGCTGCGGACACTGATCATTTCCTTCGCCGTGACGGCCGTAACGGTCGCGGTGGCCTATCCCATCGCTTATTTCGTGAGCTTCCACGTCAGCGCCCCGCGAAAGCCGCTCTGGCTATTCCTGATCACCATACCGTTCTGGACGAGCTACATCATACGGGTCTTCCTGTGGAAGGTCATTCCCGGCTATGGCGGCGTCATCTCCTCGGCGCTCGAGGTTCTGGGCATCACGTCCGAGCCGATGTCCTTCATGCTCAATGCGACCATGGCCATGATCGTTACGCTGGCACATGCCTATGCGCCGTTCGCCATTCTTCCGATCTTCGTCGCCCTGGAGAAGATTGACAGATCGTTGCTTGAAGCCGGGCGGGACCTTGGCGAGACGGCAGCCGGAACTTTTCTTCGTGTAACCCTTCCCTTGTCGATGCCGGGGGTGATTGTTGCGGCGCTGATCGTCTTCATTCCTACCTTCGGCGATTATGTGACGCCAGACCTCATCGCCAGCGGCAAGTTTCCCATGATTGCCAACTTGATCGAAGTTCAGATGCTCAAACTGAATGACAGAGGAATGGGCTCCGCCGTCGCTGTCGTCGCAATGGCGGCCATCGTCCTCGCCAGCCTCGCTGTTCTGGCGCTCAACCGCAAGTTCCTGAGAGGCCGCGCATGACGGCTTGGAGCGGTCTGCGGGCCTATGCGGTCCTCTATCTTCTATTTCTATACGCGCCCATTCTCTTGCTGCCGGTGTTTGCCTTCAACGACTCGAGCGTCATTGCGTTTCCGCTGTCCGGTTTTACCGGCCGTTGGTTTGCCACGATGCTAGAAGATGATCAGCTGCTCTTGGCGCTGCGCAACTCCCTCGTGGTTTCAGGCTCGACGGCCGTCATCGCCACTGTTCTTGGTGCTTTGGCGGCTCGCGGCGCGACGCGCTACCGTGTCCCGTTCAAGGGTGGACTCGTCGGTATGATCATGCTGCCGATGGTGCTGCCCAACATTATAATCGCCATGTCGATCCTTGTGGTGCTGTTGATGACCGGAATTCACCTGTCGCTCTGGACGATTGTCGTGGGGCACGTGCTGATCTGCATTCCTTTTTCGACCGCAATTCTTTCGACAGCCTTCAACTCCCTTGACAGGTCGCTGGAGGAGGCCGCCCGTGATCTCGGCGAGACGCCGGCGTCGGCGTTCCGCCTGATCACTCTGCCATTGGTCATGCCGGGAATCGTTTCGTCGATGCTGATGTGCTTCACAATCTCGCTTGACGAATTCGTCATCGCCTACTTCCTCGGCGGCACGAATACCCCGCTCGCAGCCTATATCTATGGCCAGTTCCGGTTCCCCGCGAAGGTGCCGGCGATGCTGGCGCTCGGATCAATACTGGTGTTGCTCTCTGTCATGCTAATCGGCGTTGCCGAATATCTCCGGCGGCGCGGTCTTGCGAGGATTGGCGGCGCCGGAGCTGGAGGCATTCGTTGAGCGGCGGCAACCCAGTCATGATCGAGCTCCGGGATGTGCACAAGAACTACGGAGACTATCGTGCTCTGCGCGGCATTAGCGCTGCTATCAGGCCAGGCGAATTCTTCTCGCTGCTCGGCCCATCGGGCTGCGGAAAGACCACGTTGCTGCGCACCATAGCCGGTTTCGAAGCGATCTCATCGGGAGCGGTCCTGATTGATGGAAAAGACATGGCGGCGGTTCCGCCAAATCTGCGGCCTGCCAACATGGTGTTTCAGAGCTACGCTATCTTCCCGCATCTCTCGGTAATGCAGAATGTCGCATTTGGGCTGCGGCGGGACGCGCGCCCAGCCTCGGAAAAGCAGCGTTTGGCCGCCGAAGCGCTCGAAATGGTTGGCTTGAAGGATTTCGAGCGGCGAAGCACGCAAGCGCTGTCGGGCGGCCAGCGACAGCGCGTGGCCTTGGCGAGGGCGCTGGTTCTGAAGCCAAAAGTCTTGTTGCTGGATGAGCCGCTGTCAGCGCTCGACAAGAAGATGCGCGAGCAGATGCAGCTTGAGCTGATCAGGCTTCAGAAGCAGGTGGGCATCACGTTCGTTCTGGTAACTCACGACCAGGAAGAGGCCTTGATCATGTCAAACAGGATCGCCGTCATGTTCGACGGAGAGATTGCCCAGTTGGACAGCCCGGAGATGCTTTACCGGCGGCCAAATTCCCGGCGTGTGGCTGAGTTCGTCGGCACCATGAACTTCGTCGCCGCTCAAGTTGCGTCGGAGGCTGGCGGCAAGATTGAGGCCGACGCGCAGGGCTTTGGCCGCGTTACGCTCGATACGGGTCAGGTTGCCGGCGGGCTATCCACCGGCCAGCCAAGCATAGGCTTCAGGCCAGAAACTCTGAGCATACTTCTTGAAGGCCAGAAGGCGGCAGACCGGGAAGCGCACGCCACGGTCGTCGATGTACTCTATTACGGTGGCCTGACCTATTATGATGTGATGCTGGATGGCGCCAGCCAGCCAGTCCGGCTTTCAGTGCGCAATGCCTTCGGCAGGCCTGTTCTGGAAGCGGGTGCGCGCACCCGGGTGGCGTGGAGCCCTGGCGCTCTGACGCTTTTTTGCTAGTGGCTCCTGTTTGCGGAGAAGGCGCGCCCGCCGGACGGCGGCGCCGCGGTCAGCCAATATAAAAACGTCGGCGTGGGCGTCGATTTTCTTGCGGGAGGCCGGCAGCGGATTAACTAATATGACCGGACGTCCGTTCTCTGAGCGGGAGCGTTTCCATGTTTACCGGCTCGTCGCGCGTGGCGCTCCGGGAAGCGATGAAACGAATATGCCCTGATCCATCGCGGGTTCCGTCTGCGATAGCTTCAGTCTGTGTCCCCATTGGCTTGCAACAGGAGTGACCTGAAATGAAGAAATTAACACGGTTGCTGTTCGGTTCGTTTCTCTTGGCCTTCGTTGTCCCAGCCCATGTCCCGGCCCATGCGGATGATCCCGGGCTTGTGGTCACGGACTGGCCGGGCTTCGATATCGAGGGGCTTTACGCCGCCTACAAGGAAAAATGGGGCGACCGGCCGACCTATTCCTTCGTCACGTCGGATGACGAGACGTTCCAGAAGGCAACCTCAGGTGTTGGCGCGGATGTTTCTCACCCCTGTGCGATGATGGTGCCGAAGTACCGCGCGGCCAATCTGATCGAACCATGGGATGTATCGAAAATCCCCGAATTCCAGAACATTATGCCAGAATTCCTGAAGTCCAGCGTGATTAAGGATGAACAGGGAGTCTGGATCATTCCGGCGGACTGGGGCGCCACCGCCATCGCCTATAACACCGAGAAGGTGCCGGCCGAGGATGTTGCGTCGCTGCAAGTCTTCACGGATCCCAAATATGCGGGCCGCATCACCTTGCCGAACGCGGCCGACGATGTCTGGGCGCTCGCCTATCTGGCGACGGGCGTCACCGATTGGACGCAGGTGACTGAGGAGCAGTTCAACGCCGCCAGGGACTGGTTGCGCAAGGTGCATCCGCACGTACGGGCCTACACAAGTTCGGGAAGCGAGCTGGTGCAGCTGATGAAATCGGGCGAGGTGCTGGTGGCATGGTCGTGGCCTGATGGCGTGGCGCTTTTGCGAAAGGAAAATTTTCCGGTCGGTTACCAGCGCACGCCCAAAGAAGGCGTCACCACCTGGTTCTGCGGCCTGATCAACCTCAAGAACGGCAAGGGCAGCGAGGAAAAGGCCTATGACTATGTCAATTCCTGGATCAGGAAAGAAGCTGCCGCTGCGCTGGTCAATAACGTTGGCTACGGCCACGCCAATGCGGAAGGCATGAAGGCGATCGACCCGAAGACCCTGGATGCCGCCGGCCTCGGCCCTATCGATGGGCCGACGCTGCCGCAACTTCCGTTCGATGTCGCTTTGCGCGACAGGCAGGTCGCCGAGTTCGAAAAGATCAAGGCTGGCTTCTGATCGGGCGGTGAGAGGCCGGAGCTGAAGGCTAGGCGGAGATAGGCTGATGCGGGCTGAGCCGCCACTGTCCATCCCGGCAAACAGCCGCTTTGTTATGGAAGCGGCGCGGGTGCCGGCGGAGGTAATTCTTAACCCTCCCGCCGGCGCCGTCCGCGACTCCGAGGGCGCGCTGCTGCTGGACGTGCTCATCGACCGGGGTCAGGTTGCCGGGCTGTTTCCCGCCGGAACGGGACCCAGAGATTGCTCACGCATAGCTCTCCATGGCCGGCAGCTGTGGCCAGCTCTCATCGACATGCACACGCACCTGGACTGCGGTCAGGCGATTCCCCGGGTGCGGGCGGACGGTACGATCCACGGTGGCTTCTCGCAGACCGCGGCGGATTGGCCGAACTGGACGGAAGAAGACATGACGCTCCGCATGGAGTTCGGCATAGGCTGCGCCTACGTGCATGGCGTTGCCGCAATCCGTACCCATGTTGACAGCGAGACCCTGGCCATGTCGCGGCGTGGCTACCAGGTCTTCGAACGCCTGCGCAGCAAATGGCATGGGCGGGTCGCACTGCAGGCCGTGACGATTGCCGCCATGGAGGCGTGGATTGGCGGCGAAGCCCGCGCGCTGGCCGACCTGACAGCCAGCAAGGGTGGGATTCTCGGCGGGGTCACGGACACGCTGGAGCGCGGCGAGAACGGAACTTACGACACCCTTGATCATGCTCTTGACCGCATGTTTGCCTTGGCGAAGGAACGGAACCTGGATGTCGATCTGCACGTCGACCAGACTGACGATCTTTCAGCCTTCACCATCCCGCGGATCGCTGAGGCGCGGTTGCGCAGCGGTTTCCCGGGACGTGTGGTGCTTGGCCACTGCGTGAACCTCTCCCTGCAGCCGCCTGAAGTCATTGAAACGACACTCGCACTTGCAAAGCAGGCAGATCTGGCTTTTGTTTCGATGCCGACGCCCATGATGTATTTGATGGATCGTCAGCGAGGCCGCACCCCGCGCTGGCGCGGCGTGACCGCCGCCAACGAGATTCGCGCCGCCGGACTGCCCCTTGCCATTGGTGGCGACAATTGCCGCGATGCCTGGTTTCCTTATGGCGATCACGACATGCTTGATACGCTGAAACAGGCCATCCGGGTGTTTCAGGCCGATGAACCTCTGACAGGGAGCATCGCCATGGCATCGCGGGTGCCGGCCGACCTCATCGGCCGCCCGGACCTCGGCAGGATCGGGACCGGCATTCCGGCCAATCTGATCATCTTCTCGGCCCGGAGCCTCAACGCGCTCCTGAGCCGTGACCAGCCAGACCGGATCGTGCTCAGCGGTGGACGCCAGGTCAACGATCCACTGCCACTGCATCATGAACTGGAACGCGCACTTGGATTGCCGGATTATGAAATTTGATGGTTCGTAAGGATCATTATGCATGGATCATCCTGACCACGAACTTGCGCGATCATGCAGCCTGCTCCGCACTTCATGACCGAGAGAGTTAGCCTCCAGCCCCGTTCCCTCCGCCACTTAGAGCATTTTGACTTTAGAGCGGCACCCTATCTGAATGAATCTTTTTGGGATTCCCAAATCAGCGAGAAAATGATTCACACTGTCTGCCGGGTTTGGAGGCCGGCAGTCATGTCGAAAGCGCTGTCACTCGATCTCAGGGTCCGGGTCCTGGCCGCCGTGGAGGCCGGGGCAACACATCGCGAAGCTGGCGAACGCTTTGGGGTCAGCCCGG